>SXMH01000049.1 GCA_005777405.1 Actinomycetota bacterium | reverse complement strand
GCGCCCGGTGCCGTGCTCGGCCTTGAGCGTTCCCCCCTGCGCGAGCACGAGGTCGACCATGTCAGCGGTGAAGCGCTCGTAGCGCGCGAGCCCCTCGGCGGTGTCGAAGCGCTCGTTGAGCAAGAAGTGGATGTTGCCGTCTTTCGCGTGCCCGAAGATCACGGCGTGCTCGTAACCCTCGCGCTCGAACAGCGCGATGAGCCCCTCGCACGTGGCCTTGAGGCGTTCGACCGGCACGGCGATGTCTTCGAGCAGCGCTGTCGTGCCCGAGGGCCGGCTGCCCGCAACGGCCGTGAAGAGCCCTTTGCGCAGATGCCAGAGCTGCGCACGCGTGCGAGCGTCACTGCTCAGCGCGCCGTGCGACGTGGATGCTCCACCGAGCGCCCGCGCCCCTGCGAGCGCCGCGAGCACAGGTTCGGCAGCGGAGACGCTCGCGCTGAGTGCCTCCGCCGACTCGAGCTGGAACTCGACGAGGAGCCCCGCATGCTGATCCACGACGAGCGCCCGCAACTCGGAGGGCGCCTCGGGGTCGACCTGGGCCACGCGCAAGCTCGTGGCGTCGAGCAGCTCGATCGCCGTGAATCCCGCGCCAACGAGCGCGGGCAGCGCGGCGGTCGCGGCCCCGAGGTCGTCGAAGACGAGAAAGCCCGTGGCGATGTGGGTGCCGAGCGGCACGGTGCGGAAGGTCGCATCGGCGACGAACGCGAGCGTGCCCTCGCTGCCAATGATGAGCCGCAGCAGCAGCTCGATGGGGTCGTCGTGGTCGAGAAAAGCGTTGAGGCCGTAGCCCATCGTGTTCTTGATGCTGTGCAGTCGACGCAGGGTCGACACCGAGTCGGGGTTGCCGCGCACGCGGTCGCGCAGAGACTCGAGGCCCGCGACGAGCTCGGGGCGAGCATCCATCAGCCGGGTGAGCGCATCGGGCGCGGCAGTGTCGACGACGGTGCCGTCGGCGAGCACGAGCACCGCCGATGCGAGCGTGCGGTAGGTGTTCGCCTCGATGCCGCAGGCCATGCCGCTGGAGTTGTTCGCGATGACCCCGCCGATCGTGCACGCGATCTCGCTTGCCGGGTCGGGTCCGAGCTTGCGGCCGTGCCGCGCGAGTCGCGTGTTGACGGCGCGCACCGTGGCACCAGGACCCGTGCGCACGTGCTCACCAGCGCCGAGCACCTCGATTGTGCGGAAGTGCCGTCGAGTGTCGAGCAGCAGGCCGGCTCCCCCGGCCTGACCGCTGAGGCTCGTGCCGCCCGAACGGAACGTCACCGGCACTCCGGTCGACTGCGCCGCGGCGAGCGCGGCACCGACCTCGGCCGCGTCGCGCGGAGTCACGACAGCCTGGGGAGTGAGCTGGTAGTGCGACGCGTCGTGCGCCGCGGCCAACCGGTCGGTCGCGCGGATGCCCGGCTCGAGTCCCGCCGCGCGCAGCGCCGACAGCAACGCCGCCGATGGCGCGTCGAGCAACGATCGAGCGGGGGCTGCGGGCGCTGTCGTCGCCGGTGTCGCGGCCATGAGTCCGTGGTCCTCCTCGCCTCCCGACAGGCGGCAGCGCCCGGGGAGTTCTTACATCATACGTAAAGCGATTAGAGTGGCCCCACGAACGCCGTCGTTCGACGGCGGCCGTGCACGGAAAGGCCCCCATGAGACTACTGCGCATCGGCGAACCGGGCTTCGAGACGCCCGCCGCCCTCGCTTCAGACCCGAACGCCCCCGCCGACGAGACCCTCGTCGTCGAGCTCGCCGACGTGCTCGCCGCCGCAGGACACACTGACTTCGATGAGCGCTTCTTCGGCGCAGGCGGGCTCGACAGCCTTGCGCCGATCGTCGCAGAGCGCATCGCGGCGGGCGACGTGCATCCACTGGCCGGTCGTCGCATCGGCGCGCCCATCGCGCGCCCGCACCAGCTGCGGTGCGTCGGCCTCAACTCCAGCGACCACGCCGCCGAGTCGGGCATGCCCGTGCCCGACGAACCGATTCTCTTCACCAAGAGCCCCAACACGCTCGTCGGTCCCGATGACGACGTCATCATGCCGCGTGGCGCGACGAAACTCGACTGGGAGGTCGAGCTCGGCATCGTCATCGGTCGCCGGTCGAGCTACCTTGCGAGCCGCGACGAGGCGGCAGCAGCCATCGCGGGCTACGTGCTCGTCAACGACGTGAGCGAGCGGGCGTTTCAGCTCGAGCGCGGCGGGCAGTGGCTCAAGGGCAAGTCGGCTGAGACCTTCAACCCTGCTGGGCCGTGGCTCGTGACCCCCGATGAGGTCGACGTCATGAACCTCGGCATGAGCCTCGACGTCAACGGCGAGCGGCGCCAGACGGGCTCCACGGCCACGATGATCTTCGATCCGCTGACCGTCGTCGAGTACATCAGCCAGTTCATGGTGCTCGAGCCCGGCGACCTCATCAACACGGGCACGCCGCCCGGCGTGGGGCTCGGGATGACCCCGCCGCAGTACCTCGCCGTGGGCGACGTCATGACCCTCAGCATTGACGGGCTCGGCAGCCAGCGTCAGATCGTCATCGCAGCACGCACGACAGGAGCAGCATCATGAGCAGCAACGGCACGAACACGACGAGCGCTCGCCGCGCACTCGTGACGGGAGGCGCGAGCGGACTCGGTGCCGCGGCAGCCGCGCGACTGCGGGCCGACGGTCTGCACGTCATCACGCTCGACCTTGCGGGCGACGTCGATGTGCACGCCGACGTGACCGACGAGCAGGCCGTGGCGGCGGCCATCGCTGAGGCCGGAGGCGTCGACGTGCTCGTGAACTCGGCCGGCATCGTCGGCCCCAACAAGCCGCTCGTCGAGACCACTGCCGAAGAATGGCAGCGCACGATCGCCGTCAACGTGCTCGGCACCGTCGCGACCATGCGGGCGAGCATCCCGGGCATGGTCGATCGCGGCTGGGGCCGCATCGTCAACATCGCGAGCATGGCCGGCAAAGACGGCAACCCGAATCTCGCCGCCTACTCGGCGACGAAGGCGGCCGTCATCGCGCTCACCAAGTCCACCGGCAAAGAGCTCGCGACGACGGGCGTGCTCGTCAACGCGATCGCTCCCGCCGTGATCGACACGCCCATGAACGCGAAGACCGCGCCGAACGTGCTCGAGCACATCACGAGCCTCATCCCCATGAAGCGCGTCGGCACGCCCGAAGAAGTGGCCGAGCTCATCGCCTGGCTCACGAGCGACAAGGTGAGCTTCTCGACCGGAGCGGTCTACGACATCAGCGGCGGTCGCGCCACCTACTAGGGGTGACCGCCACAGCAGAGTCATAGGCAGCACAGGGCGTTCGCGGGGAGTATCGCGAGGCCTCGCAGAATCGCGGGCACTTCGCTGTGAGGCATGGCCCTCATCAGCGCGCTTCTCATCGCCGCCGTCTCGACCGGCATGGTGCCCGCGAAAGCGGCGACCCTCGGCCTCGCCTTCAGCGGCGACTCACTGCACCCGCCTGGCGCGCGCGTCGCGACCGTGGTCGGTGGGTCACCGGCGCAGGATGCCGGGCTCGAGCCCGGCGACATCATCACCGATCTCAACGGCACGCCGATCGGCAGCACGGAGGACTTCGCCGCGGCCATCGACAGTGTTCCCGACGGCGAGTGGATCAGTCTCTCGTTCAGCGGCGCGAGCGGCGGCTACCGCGCAGCAGTGCTGCCGCTCGACGAGTCGACCAACTGACAGATACCGAGCTGAGCCTCAGCGCACCGAGCGAATGGGCAGCACCGCCACGGCGCCGAGCACGCTCAACACCATCGCCACCGGGAAGAGCCCCGCGAAGCCGAAGAGCAACACGACCGCGCCGGCCACTGCCGGCGCCACGGTCTGGGGCAGCGTCGCGGCGATGTTGACCACGCCGAGGTCTTTCGCGAAAGCCTTCTCGTTCGGCAGCACCTGGCTCACGAGCGCGGTATCGACAGCCTGGAAGGCTCCGAAGCCCAGGCCCGAGAGCACCGCGAAGGCAATCATGCCCTCTACGGTCGGCCACAGCAGAGGAATCACGAGCGCGACCGCCACGATGAGCGCGGAGGCGACGACGAAGGGCTTGCGTCGACCGATGCGGTCGGAGAGCGGGCCCGAGATGGCAATCGACAGCAGAATCGTCGGGATGCCTGCCGCTGAGACGAGCGGCACGAGCGCCACGGCACCGTCTCCCACTCCGATGTAGTCCTGCAGGAGGTAGAGCAGGTAGCCGGTGACCGAGAAGTAGCCGGTGTAGAGCAGCAAGCGCCCCGTGAACGCCCAGAAGAAGTCGGGGTGCCGCACCGGGTTCACCCAGAATGTCGAGAGAAAGTCGCCGAGCCGAAAAGGCTCGCGCGGCTCGCCGCGGTTGTCGCGATCGGGGTTCATGACCACGAAGAGCGTCAGCAGCACCACAGCAATGCCGGCGAGCACGAGGTAGCCCGAGGGCACGTCGGCCGCGAGCACCGAGCCAAGCACGGCGCCGCCGATGCCGCCGACCATGGTCATGGCACCGAGCACTGCGGCGAACGTGCCGCGCACGGAGACGGGAACCCGGTCGGGCAGAATCGCCGAGAACGGCCCCTGCACGATATTGAACGACAGTTGCACGAGGCTCCAGCACAGCGCGACGAGCACGACGGTGTTCGCGAGGCCGAGCGCGATGAGCGCGACGCCGCCGACGAGAGCGCCGCCGACGATATACGGAGCGCGGCTGCCGAATCGTGTGCGCGTGCGATCGCTGATCGTGCCGGCGATGGGCTGCACAATCATCGCCACGAGAGCGCCGATCGTCGTCGCGATGGCGAGGTTCGCCACCTTGTTCTCGGCATCGATGCCCTCAATCTGAACCGGCAGCAGAATGCCGGGAATCGCACCCCACAAGATGTAGATGCCGAGCGCTCCGGGCACGAACCACAGCAGCAGGCGACGCAAGGGGCCGCGAATGCGCTCGCGGCCTTGCGTGAGCTCGGTAGCGAGACTCTGCGCCTCGGCGGCGGGCTCGGTCGACGACGTCGTCATGGTCGCTCTCTTTCGTGCGCGTCATTGCGCGTGAAAACCGTATGTCATACGGTTTTCGCATGCAAGACCCCTCGACGACGAGCACGCGCACTCGCGGCGCCTACGCCAAAGGCATCGCCCGGCGTCGCGCCATCGTGGATGCTGCACTCGAGGTCATCGCCCGCGACGGCTACTCGGCCGCCACCCTCAAACAGATCGCCGACGAGGCAGGGTTGAGCACCAACGGGCTGCTGCACCACTTCGGCTCGCGTGAGGAGCTCTTCGTCGCTGTGCTGCGGCGCCGCGACGAACTCGACGAAGAGCGCACGCCCGACGCTCGATCACGCCTTGAGGCGATGGCCGCGGGAGGGACAGACGACGACGCCACACTCGATGCGCTGCGGTCGAGCATCGTGGGTCTCGTCGAGCGCAACACCCGGGTGGCCGGGCTCGTGCACCTCTTCATCAGACTCACGGCCGAAGCGACCGACCCCGAGCACGTCGCGCACCCGCACCTCGCCGAACGCTACGAGGGGCTGCGCGAACTCGGCACACTCGCGATTCGCGGACTGCAACGCGCGGGCGAGGTGCGCAACGACCTGCCGGCAGAGCAACTCGCTGTCATGCTCTTCGCGATGCTCGACGGCCTGCAGCACCAGTGGGCCTTCCAGCCCGGCCTCGACATGGCCCGGCACGCCGATGCCTTTCTCACACTGCTGCAACCCCAGCGCTCGACCGAGGAGCCTGCATGACCATGGAACGTGCATGAACGAACGCACCCCCGACCACGACGTGAGCGGCCTCAGTCTCGACGATCAACTGGCGCTGCTGTCGGGAGCCGATTTCTGGCGCACCCACGCGGTGCCGGCGGAGGGCATCCCGAGCCTCATGCTCAGTGACGGTCCGCACGGCATTCGCGCGCAGTACGACGGCGGCGACAACCTGGGGCTCGCGAGCAGCGTGCCGAGCACGTGCTTTCCGCCGGCGGTGACACTTGCCGCGAGCTGGAACCCCGCCCTCGTGCGCGAGGTGGGCGAAGCGGTCGGTCGCGAAGCGCGCGCCCTCAGCGTCGACGTCGTGCTCGGCCCGGGCCTCAACCTCAAGCGGCACCCCTTCGGCGGGCGCAGCTTTGAGTACTTCAGCGAAGACCCTCTGCTCTCGGGCGATCTCGCGGCCGCCGCCGTGCAGGGCATGCAGTCGCAAGGAGTCGGCGCGTGCCTCAAGCACTTCGCCGTCAACAATCAAGAGCACCGCCGCTTCGTCATCGACGCGATCGTCGACGAGCGCACCTTGCGCGAGCTCTACTTGCGCGGGTTCGAACGCGCTGTGCGCACCTCATCGCCCGCAACGGTCATGGCGGCGTACAACCTCGTCAACGGCGAGCACGCCACCGACTCGCGCCGGCTGCTCACCGAGATTCTGCGCGACGACTGGGGGTTCGACGGTCTCGTCATGAGCGACTGGGGAGCCGAAGCCGATCGCGTGGCCGGTGTCGCCGCGGGCATGGATCTCGAGATGCCCGGGGGCGCCCAGCGCGAACGAGCACTGAGGGCAGCCCTGCGCGACGGCACGCTCGCGCACGAGCAGGTTGCGACGAGCGCTGGTCGCGTCGCGGCGCTCGCGCGCACTCTCTCGCGCGCACGTTCTGCGGCGGGTAAGGCTCCCACGATGGATGCCCTGCTCGAGCCCCACGATGCCCTCGCCCGCCGCGCTGCCGCAGCGAGCGCCGTCGTGCTGCGCAACGAACCCGTCTCGAGCGAGCCTGATTCGGCGCACGTGCTGCCGCTCGCTCTGACACCGACGTCGAGCGTGGCGCTCATCGGCGCCTTCGCAGAACAGCCGCGCTACCAGGGCAGCGGCAGCTCGCTCGTGACGCCCACGCGCTTGACCACGGCACTCGAGGCGCTCACCGAGGCAGCCGCGAAGGTCGGGGCCACGCTGCGCTACGCCCCCGGCTATGAGCCCGTGCGCTCAGACCGCGACGAGGCCCTTCTCGCCGAGGCTGTCGAGACCGCGCGCGACGCCGAGCTCGCGATCGTCATGGTGGGGCTGCCGCCCATCGCCGAGAGCGAAGGTTTCGACCGCGACACGCTCGCCTTGCCCGCGCAACACGACGAACTCGTGCGCGCGGTGGCCGCGGTCGCCCGCCGCACGGTCGTCGTGCTCAGCACGGGCGCCGCCGTGTCGCTGCCCTGGCGCGACGAGGTCGACGCCATCGTGCTCGCGCACCTCGGCGGCCAGGCCTCCGGCGATGCAGTGGCAGACGCGCTTCTCGGTCACGTCGAGCCGAGCGGTCGCCTCACCGAGACGTGGTTCGAGCACGAGCGCGACATCGCCGCCGACGACTGGTTTCCGGGTGGCACGCGCCACGTGCAGTACCGAGAGGGGTTGCTCGTCGGCTATCGCTGGTCGAGCACGGCCGAGGTGCCGGTGCAGTACCCCTTCGGCTTCGGGCTCGGCTACGGCGCGAGCGAGTGGTCGGCCCCCGCGATCTCGAGTGAGGCGCCGCTCGCCCCGGGCGAGAACGTGACGGTGTCGGTCGAGATCGCGAACACGGGCTCGATGGAGCGCAGCGAGCTCGTGCAGGTCTACGCGCACGACCTCAGCGGCACGGTGCCGAGGCCTCGCCGAGAGCTCGTCGGCTACGCTCGCGCGACCCTCGCTCCCGGCGAGCACCGACGCATTGACGTGACGGTGCAGGCTGACGACCTCCGCTATTGGAGCATCGATGTCGGCAGGTGGATGCTCCCCCGCGGCCGCGTCGAGCTCGAACTGGCGCGCGACGCTGAGCGGGTGCGGTTCGTGCTGCCGCTCGACCTCGCGGGCGACGACCGTGCACCCACCGTCGTCGTGCCAGCGGGCGTTGCCACGGTGGCGGTGAGCGACGACGAGTTCTCCGCGAGTCTCGAGCGCAGCATCCCGCAGCCGCAGCCCGACGTTCCGTTCACGCACGAGTCGACGCTCGGCGACTTGCGCGCCTCGTTGGTCGGTCGGGCCTTCTGGTCGGTGGTCTCGCGTCAGGTCGGCAGCGACGCGCGCAATGACGAAGTGACCCGCATCATGTACGAGCGTTCGATGCTCGAATTGCCCATTCGCGGTCTCGCCCAGATGTCGGGCGGGCGGGTTGGCTGGCGCACTGTCGATCTCATCGTGAAGCTCGCCAATCTGACCCGGTTTCGCGCCGTAGGATAGCGGTCAACCTCCCGGGGACAGAGAGGCACTTTCATGGGAACGCTGACGTACGACTCCACGCTCTCTGCGGACTTCGACGACCGGTTGCTCGCGCACCTGCAGATCGTCATCGGCGCAAAGTTGCGCCGCCACGAGGCCTTCTATTTCTCGTGGAAGGACGACGCGTCGATCGGTAACGGCCGCACCGTCATCTGGCTGCACCCGACGATTCCGATCTCGTTCAAGTTCTTCGGCAGCCGCCCGCCGGCAATTAATCGCGCGTGGATCGACGAGCTCATGCTGCTCGCGAACATGCCCGCCGGGCTCCACCTCATTCCCGAGCCCACGACCTCGACGGAGGAAGACGAGTAATGCGCACGACGATCTACTACGACGGACACGAGTACGTCGTCGCTCGCGGGGCTGACGATGTGCGCTCAGAGATCAAGTCGATTCTCGACACCGGAGAGCCGGGCTGGCTACGCGTGAACCACGGCCGCGGGCAGCTGCAGGTCGCCGAGTTGCTCATTCACGGGGGCGTGGGCATCAGCCTCGTCGACTCGAGCGATCCGCCCGAGCCGCCCACCATCGTCGAGTAGGGCTCGTCACTCAGCACACCGCGAAGCGGGGCCGAGACCAGTGATGGTCTCGACCCCGCTTCGCGGTGCAAGCGTGAGTTACGCCGAGGTGCGCGAACCGCGCGTCACGAGGCCGTAGATCAGCAGCACGAGAATCGAGCCACCAATCGCGAGCAGCCAGGTGCTGAGGTCGAAGAAGCCATCGATGCTGACGTTGAACAACGCCGAGCCAATGAAGCCGCCGAGCAGAGCGCCCACGACGCCGAGCACGAGCGTGAGCAGCCAGCCGCCGCCCTGACGTCCGGGCAGGATCGCCTTTGCGATAGCTCCGGCAACAAGTCCAAGGATGATCCATCCGATAATGCCCATGTGTCGACCTCCGAGTCGATTGTGGTGAGTGGGCCTCGGGGTGTGAGGCCCGGAACACCCAACCACAGGCCTCGCGATCTCGTCGCCCCCTTGAAGCCTTGCCCAGATGGTGATACGGCGGCACGGGCAGATGTGCGCTCCGTAGCGCGGTCGAACGTCAAGCGCAACCCAGTGACGCGACGAGATTCGAGAGTTACGGTTGCCGCTGAACGGAGGACAACGATGAAGAACGTCACGCTCATCATCGACGCGATCCGCATTCACCTTGCGGACTCGCTCGATGTCGAAGCTCTGAAGACCACGATCGTTGCCGCCGCGCGCTCGGGGGGAGACTTCGTGCACCTCGAGTCAGAGAAGGGCGTGCTCTACGACCTGCTCGTGACCCCGGCATCGACCGTCGTCGTGCAGAGCGTCACGAACGTTTTCGAGTTTGCCTCTGCCGTCTCGACCTGGACGGCGTCGCTCGACCACGAGCTCTAACGAGAGAGCCCGAGGTCGAGCGCCGGATCGTCAGATCGTCGCGCGGCGCCGCAGCGCGACGAGCACGAGCCCACCCGCGAGCAGCATCGCGCTGAGGCCGATGATGCCTGCCGTCTGCACACCGGTGAACGCGAGCTCACCGTCGTCGTTGTCGTCGATGGCGACGTCCCCCAGCACAAGGTCATCCCAGCCGAGCAGCACGCCGTTGGCATCGGTGATGACGATGCGGTGTTCGCCGTCGATGTCGGCGGGCAGCAGCAGTCGCACGGCACCTGTCTCGTCGGCGGTGGCGGTGCCGAGCCATTGCGGTGTCGAGTGCAGCCAGCCGTTGACCTCGAGCCCCGCACCGCTCACGCCGAGCGAGACCTCGATGATCGTGCCGGGGTCTGCCGAGCCGGGTCCGGCCACCGAGCCTCGAGCGTCGTCGGTGAGCTCGGCGTCGTCGACCGCGACCGGCAGCGCGACGCAGTCAACGGCACCGGTGCGAATCGAGACGCCGCCGGTCTCGCTGTCGTCAGCCCAGAACACGGCCTTCGAGCCGGCCGCGCACGTCTCGGCGCCAGCGAACGCGACCCCCTCGTTGGCGATGTTCGCCATGCCTGCGGGCCGCGAGACCACTCGACTCACTGCCCACGCGCCATCCGTCTCTCCCGACTGCTGCACGGTGAGCAGGGCCACGCGGCCCTCGCACGCTTGGTCGCAGGCCGCCCACAGCGTGAGCGTGCTCGGGTCGTAGACGAGGTCGGCGACGAGCGGCAACGGCGCGTCGACCGTGGCGACGAGCGTCGCAGCACCCGTGGTGTGCTCGAGCACGACGCCGTAGACGCCGCCCGTGCCTTCGAGTGCCACGAAGAACACTCCGCCGGCGTGAGCCGCGTAGCCGCTCGGGTCGTAGAGCTCGCCTGTCGAGGCATCGACGAAGCCTTGCGCCACGAGGTGCGCGTCGGGCACCCACGCGATGCCCTCCAGTCCGGCATTTGCACCGACCGCCGGCAGCAGCCCAGCGAGGTTCCACTCGTGAGTTGCCGCGAGGTCGCCCGAGCCGCCGGGCACGTAGCGCAACACCGAGGGGCGGCTCACCGAGCTCGCGTCGTTGTTGCGCTCGCTCGCGACATAGATGCCAGCGGATGCTCCCGCAGCGGTAACTCCGAGACCCTCAGCATCGACCGTGCCGGTGCCGTCGGGGTAGCGCAGGGTGCGACCGTCGGTCCAGGCCGCGTCGCGCATCCATTCGCCGCTGTTCTGCACGAAGCGGAACAGGCCACCGGTGCCGTTATTGACCGCCCAGAGTGCTCCGGCATCCCAGGCGAGACCGCTCATGTCTCCGCCAAAGGTGCCGAGCCCATCGAGAGTCGTGACGTCGGGACTGCCAGGCCATGCCTCAACCACGACATCGCCCTCGCAGAGGTTCTCTGCACCCTTCGTCACGGCCTGACTGCGGGCGAAGTCGCCGGTGCCGTCGGGGCAGCGCGACCAGCTCGTGCCGGCGTGCTCGGGGTAGGTGTAGCCATCGACGAGCGTCGTGCCATCCGCTTCGAACAGTCGGGCGGCGTCGCCGTTGCCGAGACCGAAGGTCAGCAGCGGCTCTTCCGCGACGAAGTACTCGCCCGATGCGAGCACCGTGTCGGCGGGGATGACCGCCGAGCTCGTGTCGTTGTTGTCGCGCAGAACGAAGCCCGAGATGTCGACCGGGCTCGCGCCCACGTTGATGAGCTCGATGAAGTCGGTGCCCTCGCTGACGATCTCGTTGATGCGCACGGGCAGGCCGCAGTCGTTCGCTGCGGCCTTGGTCGAACTCGTCGAAACCTGCCAGTCACCCGTGCCATCGGGGCAACGGCTCAGCGTCGTGAGCGAGTGCTCGGTCCAGCTGTGCTGGTCGATGAGCGTCACACCGTCTTCGGCATACAGGCGCACTGAATCAGCGGCGCCCAGGCCGAACCCGAGTGTCGTTTCCTCGATGATGATGAAGGCGCCCGGGTCAACAGTGGTGCCGCCGGGCAGTCGCGTCGTGCGCGTGTCGTCGTTGTCTTTGATCAGCCAGTTGGAGGCATCGACCGTCTCGTCGCTGATGTTGGTCAACTCGACCCAGTCACCGGGCGTGCCGCCGTTCGACTCGATCTCGTTGAGTCGAATGCCGGCTCCCGCGGGAGGGAGGCAGTCGTTCGCCGCGCCCTTCGTGACGGTCTCCGAGACCTCAGGCTCGCCGACGCCATCGGGGCAGCGCGCCCAGCTCGTCGCAGCGTGCTCGGGGTAGACGATCGCGTCAACGAGGGTCGTGCCGTCAGCGAGGAAGACGCGCGCAGCGTCGCCATTGCCGAGACCGAATCCGCCGACGACATCGACATCGATCGTCGCGAAGCCACCGGGTGCGACGATCGTGTCAGCAGGAAACGCAAGAGTGCGCGAGTCGTTGTCATCCTTGACGATCCAGCCGGAGACGTCGACCGGCACCGCGCCGATGTTCATGATCTCGATCCAGTCGACGGGCACACCGCCAGTCGAGACGACCTCGTTCACGACGATCATCTCGGCGGGGTCACCGCAGTCGTTCGCGGCAGCCTTCGTCACCGACGCCGAGGGCACGAAGTCGCCGGTGCCGTCGGGGCAGCGCACCCACGAGGGATTGCCATGCGAGGGGAAGTCGTGACCGTCGACGAGGGTCGTGCCATCGGGCAGGAAGATGCGCGCCGAGTCGCCGTTGCCGAGACCGAAGCCGCCTTCGACATCGACCTCGATCACGACGAAGGCTCCGGGCGCGACGGTCGTGTCGGCGGCAACGGCGAGCGTGCGGCTGTCGTTGTCGTCTTTGACGATCCAGCCAGAGATGTCGATCGCCTCGTCACTCGTGTTGGTGACCTCGATCCAGTCGCCGGGCACGCCGCCGTTCGTGACGATCTCATTGATGCGGATACCCGTCACCTCATCCGCGTGCGCGGCGAGCGGGGCGAGGGGGACGAGCAGGGCTGCGGCGAGCGCGCCGGCAAGGCCGGCGCTCGCAAGCGCGGGCGCGCGCATGAGAGCTCCTTCGGGTCGACGGGGGTGTTCGCCTACCGTGCAGGAGCCGTCGAAACCTCAGGTGAACGACCGGGTAACGCGCGCGTCGAGGGTTGTGCCTCGTGGTGTTGGTGGTGGTGGTGGTGATG
>SXMH01000048.1 GCA_005777405.1 Actinomycetota bacterium | reverse complement strand
TGCACACGGAGGTCGGCCACCGCACCATGGGGGCCAAGGTGAACGGTCGGCTCGTTCCGCTCGAGACGGTGCTCAACAGCGGCGACTCCGTCGAGGTGTTCACCTCGAAGAACCCCGATGCCGGGCCCAGTCAAGACTGGCTGAACTTCGTCACGAGCACTCGGGCGCGATCGAAGATTCGTCAGTGGTTCACCAAAGAACGACGCGACGAGGCCGTCGAGCAGGGCAAAGACGCCATCGCCCGCGCCATGCGCAAGCAGAACCTGCCGCTGCAGCGCCTCATGTCGCAAGACGCCGTCGCGCACGTCGCGTCACAACTGCGCTACGAGACCGTGGAGGCCCTCTACGCGGCGGTCGGCGAAGGACACGTCTCGACCCAGTCGGTGATCGAGAAGATCCTGGCCGCACTGCACGTCGAGGCAGAGAGCGACGACGAGTCGTTCACCGTGCCCACTCGCGGACGCACCCCGGTGCGCACGAGCGATTCGGGAGTGCTCGTGCGCGGCGCCCCCGACATTCTGGTCAAGCTCGCCAAGTGCTGCACCCCGGTGCCGGGAGACTCCATCGTCGGCTTCATCACGCGCGGTCAAGGAGTGAGCGTGCACCGCGGTGACTGCACGAACGTGCGATCGCTGCTCGAGGAGCCGGACCGCATGATCGACGTGGAGTGGGCACCGACCGCGAAGAGCGTCTTCCTCGTGCAGATTCAGGTCGAAGCTCTCGACCGCAGCGGTTTGTTGAGCGACGTCACGCGGGTGCTCTCCGAGCACCACGTCAACATCCTCTCCGCGAGCGTCAACACCTCTCGCGACCGGTTGGCGCTGAGCCGATTCGTGTTCGAGATGGGCGACACCACTCACCTCGACCGCGTGCTCAATGCCGTGCGGCGCATCGACGCGGTCTACGACGTCTATCGCGTGAGCAACGGCTGATCTCCGTTCGCCAGCGCTGCCGCCGCGTCGAGGCGGGAGCGCGCGCGTCGGCTGTGAGACGTGCGGCGAGTCCGGCCCAGGTGTGCCAGCACGCCATCGTGGAGGGCCGGCTGATCGCGCAGCGCGCGCGCCAGGAGTTCGATCACGTCGTCACCATCGTCGTGGCGAGCAAGATCGAGCAGCGTTCGCTCCGGGGTTGTCACGCCAACTGAGCCCCAACGTCGCACGTCGCTCTCATTGATGACCACCTCGCGTGTTCCCAACCGGCGTCGTCGACCTGACGAGATTCGGGCGCCGACCGGCACGCTCGTCGCAATCGCGGGTTGCGCCGGTAGCCACCCCCACACCCACGCGGCAGTGCGATGTGAGAGCAGTATGCGCGGCTCGACGAGCAGGGGAGCGAGCGAGTGCGCGCGCGCGAACGGGGTGAGCGGAGTATCCAGCGGCAGGTAGCCTTCGCCGAGCGTCGTCACCTCTCCGTCGAGCGCTGCCGAGCGCAGTTCGGGCTCAGTCAGCAGGCGGCCGGGAAGCAGAACGATCGAAGCGTGACTCACGCCCAGCAGAGTGCACCACGATCACCCGCCGCAATGCGCGCCGGCCACATCTGTGGAGAGGTGTGCTCCGAGTGGGGTCAGCGATCGACGGCGGCGAGCCAGGCGCGCCGGGCCTCGAGGGCTTCGGTCACCTCGGCGATGCGGCGCGTGTCTTTCGCGGCCGTGGCCGCTGCCAGGTCTGCCTCGAGACCCTCGATGGCCTCTTCGAGCTGTGCGGCGAGACCCTGCGAGCGAGCCTTCTTCTCGGGGTCGTTGCGCTGCCAGTAGTCCTCTTCGAGCTTCTTGACCGCCGTCTCGATCTGGCGCAGTCGATCTTCGATCGTGCGCACCTGGTCTCGCGGCACTTTGCCGATCGCGTCCCAGCGACGCTGGATGGCGGTGAGCGTGTTGCGGGCAGCCGTGCGATCGGTGGCCTTGAGCAGGGGAGCGGCTTCGTCGAGCAGCGCGAGCTTGGCCGTGAGGTTGCCCGCGAATTCTTCGTTCTCGCGCGCGTCGACTTCGGCCTTCGCCGAATAGAGCGCGTCGCCCGCAGCCTTGAACTGCTCCCACAGGGCGTCATCGACCTTCTTGCCCGCTCGACCGGCGGCTTTCCACTCGTCGAGCAGTCGACGGTAGGCGGGGATGCCCGCCGCGCCTTGACCGGAGAGCGCAGTGGCGCGCTCCACGAGCGCTTGCTTGCGCGACCGAGCCTCTTTGTGCTCGGAGTCGAGCCCGGCGAAGAATGCCCGTCGGTGCGACTCGACGGTGGTTCGCGCCGCACGGAATCGCTTCCAGAGATCGTCGCCGACCTTCTTCGGCAAGCGGGGCCCCGACTGCTGCTGGTCCTTCCACGCCGTGAACAGCTCGTCGAGCTGCGCGGAGGCCTGCTTCCACTGCACCGACTGCGGGTCTTTGGCAGCGAGCGCTTCGGCCTGCTCGACGAGCTGCGTGCGAGCGGCAACGGCCACCTCGAGGGCTGCCGCGGCTTCGGCCTTCTGCTCTTCAGTGAGCTTTTCAACGGTGCCCGTCAGCGCGCTCACTCGAGTGCGCAGTGACTCGAGGTCGCCGACGGCGGCAGGGCTGTCGAGCGCGGCGGTGAGCGCGGCAACCGTCTTCACGATGTCAGCCGCGGGAGCACCGGCTTTCGCGCGCTGCTCGAGCAACCGCACTTGGCCTTCAAGCTCGGTGAACTTTCGCGCGAAGTACGCGAGAGCTTCCTCGGGCGTGCCATCGGGGTACTGACCGACCGCGCGCTCCTCACCGCGATCGGTGACGTACACGGTGCCCGTCTCGTCGACTCGGCCCCAGGGGGAATTCTCGTTGGCAGACACGTCTTCAATCCTCGTCGAGTGCGCGTTCGCGCGGCGGCCGGGTGGCGGTCTTTCAGCGTAGTGCACGACCGCTCGGCGGGTCGTGGGGCATCGTGCTGCGACCGTTTCGCTACTGGATCGTGATCCCGGTGATGGTCGTGGGCACGGCGGGCGGGCCGTCAGTCGCCCCGTCGAGCACACCGGCAGTCGTCACCTGCTCGACCAGTTGGTCGAGTCCGCTCGTCACTCGCCCGAGAATCGTGTATCCACCAGCCGCGTCGCTCGGAATCGACGACTCGTCGTAGACGATGAAGAACTGGCTGCCCATGCTCGAACCGTCGCCGCTCGTGCGCGCCATGGCGATGACGCCTTCGGCATAGACATCATCGAGCGGCGGGTTTTCGATGGGGCCGAAGCGCCACTCGGGGCCGCCGGTGCCGTCGCCGTTCGGATCGCCGCACTGCAGTACGAAGATGCCGGCGGTGGTGAGGCGGTGGCACGAGAGGCCGTCATAGAAGCCGTCTTGCACGAGCGTCACGAACGATGCGACGGCCTGCGGTGCCGCGAGCCCATCCACCTCGTACTGCAGCTCGATGCCGTCGTTGATCGTCATCGCTCCCGTCCACGTGCGGAACTCGCTCACGGCCGGCTCGGGCGGGCTGGCGAAGGTTTCCGTCGGTGAGGGACTCTCGCTCGCCACGGGCTCCGGGGCGCCGGGGCCGGCGAAGTAAGCCAGTTGCGCACCGGTCGCGATCGCACCCACGACGACGAGCACAAGCACCGCGATGATGTTGTCGCGGCGCCGCCGCTTCACGGCCGACTCGTGCACGGTCTGCCGCGCCTGGTAGCGCCGCAACCGATCTTGCGCCTCACGATCCTTCGACGATGCCACTGCTCCTCCATCTGGCTCACGCGTGCGGGCGCGCCGCAGTGAACTCTAGTAGAGCCCTCGAGGCCTCCGCAGTTGCCTGGCCTGGCTCAGGCATCGACGAGTGGCGTCGGCGGCGGCAGTTAGCATCGGGGCATGGATGCCCACCCCGGGCTCGGCTCGGCAGCAGTGCCCCTCGCCGTGCGCATGAGACCGACCCGGCTCGACGAGGTCGCCGGTCAGCGTCACCTTCTCACGCCGGGTTCGCCGCTCATGAGCCTCGCGAGCGACGACCCGCAACGCGCACCGAGCGCAGTGTCGGTCATTCTCTGGGGCCCGCCCGGCACGGGCAAGACCACCCTCGCGCAGGCCATCGCGCGCAGCTCTCGACGACGGTTCGTCGAGCTCTCCGCCGTGACGGCGGGGGTCAAAGACGTGCGCGACGTCATGGAGCGCGCGCTCGCCGACCGCGATCTCTACGGCACGTCGACCGTGCTCTTCCTCGACGAGATCCACCGCTTCACCAAGGCGCAGCAAGACGCGCTCTTGCCCGGAGTCGAGAACGGCTGGGTCATCCTCATTGCCGCGACCACCGAAAACCCTTCGTTCTCGGTCATCGCTCCATTGTTGAGTCGAAGCCTGCTGCTGACCCTCGAGGCGCTCACCGACGACGACCTCGGTGTGCTCGTCGATCGGGCACTCCACGACGCGCGAGGATTGCGCGGCGAGGTGACGCTGGCCCCGGAAGCCCGCGAAGCGATCGTGCGGCTCGCATCGGGCGATGCTCGGCGCGCGCTGACTGCGCTGGAGGCGGCCGCGCAGTCTGCGGTTTCCGGTGCGACCGAGGGCGAGCATCCCGTCATCACCGCCGACATCGTCGCGGCAGCGGTCGACCGGGCGCTGTTGCGCTACGACAAGCAAGGTGATGAGCACTACGACGTCATCAGTGCCTTCATCAAGTCGATCCGGGGGAGCGACCCTGACGCCGCACTGCACTATCTGGCTCGCATGATCGAGGCGGGCGAAGACCCGCGCTTCATCGCCCGTCGCGTCATCATCTCGGCGGCCGAAGACATCGGTGTCGCTGACCCGCACGCTTTGCCGCTCGCCATCGCCGCGGCCCAAGCAGTGCAACTCATTGGTATGCCCGAAGGTCGCATTCCCCTCGCCGAGGCCGTGGTGTACCTATCCACGGCACCGAAGTCGAATGCTGCCTATCGAGCGCTCGACGAAGCGATTGCCGACGTGCGAGCCGGCCGACTCGGCAGAGTGCCGCTGCCTCTGCGTGACGCGCACTATGCCGGCGCGAAGCGGCTCGGTCACGGCGCTGGCTATCGATACCCCCACGACGATGCACTGGGTGTCGTTGAGCAGCAATACCTTCCCGATGCCCTCGTCGGCACGGAGTACTACCGCCCCACCGGTCGCGGGGCAGAGCGTGACATTGCGGCGCGCCTCGAGAAACTGCGCGCCATCACTCGTGGAGAGCGGCCGGCTGAGGCCGAGTAAGCGCCGACCGCAAGGGCTGGTAGACTCAACCGGCCCGTTTTCGCGGGCACGCTCCCTCCTTGATGTTCCGCCGGTGCGCTGCGACGTGCGCCCGACCGGGCGAGGGTGTGTACGTCCGTGAGCCGCGAGAGACGCGGCCACGTCATCCGGAAGGATAGCTGTGCCCACCAAGTCACAGGACCGCCGCAAGGTCCGACTCTCCCGCGCTCTCGGCATCGCCCTCACCCCGAAGGCAGCCAAGTACCTCGAGAAGCGCCCCTACGCTCCCGGCGAGCACGGTCGCACGAAGCGCAAGGCTGACAGCGACTACGCCGTTCGTCTGCGCGAGAAGCAGCGTCTGCGCGAGCAGTACGGCATTCGCGAAGCTCAGCTCAAGATCGCCTTCAACGAAGCGCGTCGCTCGGCCGGCCTGACCGGTGAGAACCTCGTCGAGCTGCTCGAGATGCGACTCGATGCCCTTGTTCTTCGTGCGGGCTTTGCGCGCACCACGGCACAGGCTCGCCAGTTCGTCGTGCACCGCCACATCCTCGTCGACGGCAAGCTCGTCGACCGCCCGTCGTTCCGCGTCAAGCCGGGTCAGCTCATCCACGTCAAGGAGCGCAGCGAGGGCACCGAGCCCTTCCAGGTCGCCGCGGCCGGCGGTCACGTCGACGTGCTGCCCAAGACTCCCGCGTACCTCGAGGTCGAACTCGACAAGCTGCAGGCACGACTCGTGCGTCGCCCCAAGCGTGCCGAGGTTCCCGTGACCTGCGAAGTGCAGCTCGTCGTCGAGTACTACGCCGCCCGCTAGCACTCGACATTCACGCTCTCGAACGGGGCCCGGCCGAAAGGTCGGGCCCCGTTCTGCGTCGCGGAGAGCGCCGCTAGGCTAGGTGTCTGCTCGCGCGAACGTGCGGGTCGTTCACCAGGACACCTCGGTCGAGAGAGGACCCATCATGAAGAACGCAGTCTGGCTCATCGCCGGCATCGCCATCGGTTTCGTCGCCGCACACCAGGTCTCCCGCACGCCGCAGGGTCAGCAGTTCTTCGACGACGTCGACGCGAAGGCACGTGAGTTCGGCGCCGCCGTCGTCGACGGCTACAAGCAGCGCGAAGCAGAATTGCGCGCCGCGGTCGCCGAGGCGGAAGACACCATCGCCGACCTCACCAACCGCCTCAAGTAGCACGGCGGGGCCGAGCCCCGCCCGACCGTTCAGGACACACACTTCCTCATGCAGACCGCCGACATCCAGCGCCGGTGGCTCGAGTTCTTCGGAACCCGCGGTCACACGGTGGTGCCCTCCGCTTCGCTCGTCAGTGACGACCCCACGCTGCTCTTCACGGTGGCGGGCATGGTGCCTTTCGTGCCCTATCTCACCGGAGTGGTGCCGGCACCGTACCCGCGCGCGACGAGCGTGCAGAAGTGCATTCGCACGAACGACATCGAAGAAGTGGGCAAGACGCCCAGGCACGGCACCTTCTTCC
>SXMH01000047.1 GCA_005777405.1 Actinomycetota bacterium | reverse complement strand
GTCGACTTCATCGACATGGTGCTCGAGTCGAACCGTGACCTCGTGTTGCGCCGCCTCATGGAGTGCTTGAGCCGCGACCGCACCAAGCACCAGGTGGCTGAGGTCACGAGCCTCGGCCTCGTGCAGATGACGCGCAAGCGACTCGGCCTCGGGCTGCTCGAGACCTTCAGTGAGACTTGCGACGTATGCGCGGGCCGTGGCCTCATCGTGCACCACGACCCCGTGGCGAAGCACCGTGCGCCGAGCGACTCGAACCAGAACGGCGGCAACCGCCGTCGCGGCGGCAATGGCAACAGCGGCAGTAGCAACGGCTCATCGAACCGCGGCGCGTCGACCGCCAAGGGCTCGGTCGGCACGCACGCCATCACCGACGACGTCAGCCGTGCGCTCGCCACGATCGCCGCCAAGACGGTGCATCACGAGAACGCGCCGACCGGGGCGATCACGCTTCCTGTCACGGCCGACGCCCCGGCAACGGATGCTCCCGCCGAGTCGCCCGCTGCCTCGAGCGCTCCCGCTGAGACGGAGGCTCCTGCCGAGCAGAAGTCGGGCGGCCGTCGTGGTCGTCGCGGCTCGTCTCGTGCAGCTGCTCCCGTCGCTGCCGCGACCGAGAACTCTCCCGCCCCGGCCGAGACCGTCGACCTGTTCGACATCCCGGTCGTCACGAAGCCCGCGCGCCAGCGTGCCGCAATCGATCCCGATGCGGCTCAGCAGCTGCTCGGCTCGGTGCTCGAGTCGCTGCCTGAGCCACCAGCACCCGGCACTCGCAAGCGTGCGTCGCGTCGCGTGACGAGCGGCCCGATCACCGCGCAGGGCAGCGACGACGACAGCTAAGTGCCAGGGCCGAAGCCCGCAGGCCTCAGCCGTGCGCAGGGTCACTCTGCCTAGGATTGCCGAGTGACCGTGCCACCGCTGAGCGACCGCGCCTCGGGCGTGGGTCTCGACGACGGCCAGCATCGGCACGACGAGCGCCCCCCGTTCCGACGCGCCCGGGGCGTGCACGTCGCCTGGGCGCTCGGCGGGGCGCTACTGCTCACGGCACTCGTCATCGTGCGCGCGGTCACCGCCGATAACCTCGAGGCCGGCCTCCCCGACGCCCTGCAAGACCTGCTGACGCTCTCGACGAGCGTCGTCATCGAGTCGCTGCCCTTCATCGTGCTCGGCATCGCGCTGTCGATTCTCGTGCAGGTCTGGATTCCCGAGAGCTGGCTGCTGCGCATTCTGCCCCGCAACCCCTGGGGGAGGCGGGCCGTCATCTCGCTCTTCGGCATGTTTCTGCCCGTCTGCGAGTGCGGCAACGTGCCGCTCGCGCGCGGTCTCGTGCGGCGGGGCTTCACCGTGCCCGAGTCGATGGTGTTCCTCGTGGCCGCGCCGATTCTCAACCCCGTCACGATCATCACGACGCACCAGGCCTTCGGCTTCGACGACGGCATCCTCGTGGCGCGACTGCTCGGCGGTTTCGCCATTGCCAACATTCTCGGCTGGCTGTTCAGCAAGCACCCCGACCCGACATCGCTGCTGAGCGGCCGCTTCGCCGAGTCGTGCAGGCTCGATGACGACCACGGCCACGACCACGGGCAGCCCCGCTCACGCTGGCAGCAGAGCCTTGACCTGTTCGTGCGGGAGTCGAGCATCCTGCTGCCCGCCCTCATCATCGGTGCGCTCGTGGCGGGCGCAATACAGGTCGCGGTGCCGCGCGAGGTGCTCGTCTCCCTCGGCAGCGACCCGCTCTTCAGCGTGCTCGCCATGATGCTGCTCGCCTTTGTCATTTCGATCTGCGCGAACGTCGACTCGTTCTTCATCTTGCCGTTCGCCTCGACCTTCCTGCCCGGGTCGATCGTCGCCTTTCTCGTGCTCGGGCCGATCGTTGACATCAAGATGCTCGCGCTCATGCGCACGACCTACTCGACCACCACGCTCGTGCAACTCACGACCATCGTCGCGTTGCTGAGCCTCGTACTCGGGCTGGGGGTGAACCTGCTTGCGTAACTCACTCTGGCGTGGCGTGCAGCGCTGGCGAGGCCTGTGGCTCATCGCGGCACTCTCGGCGGTGACGCTGTGGCTCGCGGCGAGCGGTCAGCTCGTGCTGTACATCCACCCCCGGTACATCGTGTTCACCGTCATCATGGCGTCGATCGCTCTCGCACTGAGCCTCGCGGCGCTCGCGAGCCCGCGGCAGCATGACGATGAGCACGAGCCGCCTCCTCCCCGTCGCGACAGGATGCTCGGTCTCGCTGCCGCCGCGATCGCCGCGGTCGTCGTGCTCACCACGATCGTCATTCCGCCCGCAACGCTGAGCGCCGCAACGGCAGAGCAGCGCGACATCAACTCGTCCGCGGGCGATGACCCGGCAGCCCTCGAAGCCGCGAGTTCGGCCGATGCCTCGACGGTCGCACGGTTCACGGTGCGCGAGTGGGCGAGCATTCTGCGGCAGACGAGTGACCTTGCGTTCTTCGCCGATAAGCCCGCGAGCGACGTCGTGGGCTTCGTCACACCCGACCCCGAGAGCGACGACCTGTTCTACCTCTCGCGCTTCGCCGTGACCTGTTGCGCGGTCGACGCGCAGCCGCTGGGGGTTCCCGTGCTGCTGCCCGGCTGGTCTGGGCAGTTCGACGAGGGGTCGTGGCTGAGCGTCTCGGGCGAGTTCATCAGCAACCCGGTGGCGACGAGCACACTGCCGATCGTGCTCGAGCCCACGAGCGTCGAGCAGGTGGAGCAGCCGAGTGAGCCCTACCTCTTCTGAGCCGAGTGGCAGTGGGGCATCGCGGGCCGCTGCCCGCGCCCCCGACCGCCTCGCTGCGCACTCCCGTCAGCTTCGCGCCGAGCGCGAGCAGCGACGCTTCCGTCGCCTCTTCTGGATGCTCTCCGCCGGTCTCGCGGTCGCCGCTGCCGTGCTGCTGGGCGTATCGAGCCTGCAGGGCCCGCGCCTCTCGTCGGCCACCGTCGACACGACGCGAGTGACAGAGCAGCCCGCCCAGCAGTTGCGCCTCTTCGCGAACCAGCCCCTCGCCGACATCGACGCCGCCCAGGTCGTCGTCACCCCTGAGACGCCGGTGTCGACGACCGTCGATGGAGCCTTGCTCGTCGTGCAGTTCGAGCAGCGCCTGCACACCGACACCGAGTACACCGTCGAAGTGCGCGACGTCACCGCGGTCGGCCGCGGCGCGTCGAGCACGATAGAACATCGCTTCACAACTGCACCGGGTGAACTCGTGTACCTCGACCGCGGCGAGACGGTGGACGAAGTGCTGCGTGCTCCTCTTGCTGGCGCGGGTCGCGGCGAGGTCGTGCACGCCGCGGAGGGCATCCAGCACATGGCGCCCGTCGAGGGCGTGCTCGTGCTCGCGCGCGACGCTGCCGGCGGCACGAGCGTGCTCGAATCGGTGCAGACCTCGAGCGGCGTCGTGCAGAATCTGCGACTGCCCGACGGAGTGCGCGTCGACGCGCTCATCGCGCCCCCCGTCGGCACGTTGCTCGGCGTGGTGTTCTCGAGCGCGCCCCTCGAAGGCGAACAGCAGGGCGTGCCCGAATACGCGAGCACTCTCGGGGTCGTCGACCTTGCCGGTGATGGCACCGTGGCGGTCGTGCCCGGCCTCGACGGCGGCCAGCTCGCTGTCGACCAAGGCTGGTTCTTGCCCGACGGCACGACAATGATCGTGCACGGTCGAGATCAGACGGTGCAGCGCGTGGAGCTGCTCACCGGGCTCGTGCTGCCGATCGACCAGGTGCCGACGGCCTACGGCATCTCGAGCGACGCGACGAGGTTGACCGGCGCTGATGCGTTCGGCGGCATCATCGTCGATCTCGACTCGGGTGAGCAATCGCGGCTCGACCCATCGCCACTCGAGGGCGAGTTCGCCTTCGGCGGCGAGGCGCTGCTGACCGCGGGCGAGCTTCGCGTGCAGAAGATTGCCATTCCCGACGCCAGCGGGGGAGTCTTTCGCAGCGCGCTCATCGCCGACGACGGTTCAGGAGCCTCGCGACTGCTCTACCGAACTCCCGATGATCGAGGCAGCCTCGGCGAACTCAGCCTCTCGCCGAATGACCAGTACGTCGCCATCGAGGTGACGCCTTCGGTCGAGGATGCTCAGAACGACGGTCGAGTCGTCAACAGTCGCCCGACCTCGATCACGCTCGTGATCGTCGACGTGGCGAGTGGAGTGGTCGTGCGCACGCTTGAAGGCTTCTCGCCGCGCTGGTAGTCGCGAGCGCCCGTGCTTCGACGGGCAGGACGCGCTAGAGCCCGCGCTTCTCGCGCTGGCTGACCCGCAAGCCCGCAGCGTTGAGGCGCGCCACGAGTTCGCGGGCCGTCACTGGCACGGCGCCCTGCGCGAGCAGGGCATCCCGTCGTTCTTCCGGGTAGTCGTAGTGATCGTGATCGAAGCCGCGCTCGGGAATGCCGGCCGCCCGCGCGAAGGTGTGCAGCTCGTCCAGCGACTCGTCGCTCACCAGATGCCCCCACAATCGGCCGTGCGCGGGCCATTGCGGCTCGTCGATCAGCACAGTCATGTTCGAGATTGTAAGCTTGCAGGCACGAGCGTGGCCGCCGGTCGCGTTTGACCGGGCGTACTGCGGTCGGGTATTCTCGATCGTTGGTGCGCGCTGGGCTGTGCCCGCGCCGACGCCCCCCAGAATTTCCCGCCTCACACGCGTGCACGATTGGCGCGAAGAGCCGAGAAGTTGGTCGCTCGAATCAGAGCAAACGAGTCAGCAAAGCAAAGGTGAAACGTGGTCTACGCAGTTGTGCGCGCCGGTGGGCGGCAGGAGAAGGTCGAGGTCGGCACGGTTGTCGTTCTCGACCGCATCAAGGCGAGCGAGGATGGCACCATCCAGCTCACCCCCGTGCTGCTCGTCGACGGTGACACGGTCACCACTGACGCGAAGAAGCTCGCCAAGGTCACTGTGACCGCCGAGGTGCTCGGTGACCTCCGCGGCCCGAAGATCGTCATCCAGAAGTTC
>SXMH01000046.1 GCA_005777405.1 Actinomycetota bacterium | reverse complement strand
CGTGGCGGGCACTGTGAGCCGCATCCAGTTCACGCCCGACCTGCTGCCGACCGACATCACGGGCGTGAGCGTCTTCCGCCAGCAGACCGGCACCTTTGAGTTCACGCCAGGGCCGGTATTCGCCCACATCGTCATCGGCGACGAGATCAACCGCGCGAGCCCGAAGACGCAGTCGTCTTTGCTCGAGTGCATGGAGGAGCAGCAAGTCACCGTCGACGGCCACACGCACCGACTCGACAGCCCCTTCCTCGTCGTCGCCACCCAGAACCCCGTGGAGATGGAGGGTACCTACGCTCTGCCCGAAGCTCAGCGCGACCGCTTCATGGCGCGCATCGACATTGGCTACCCCGACCCGGCGAGCGAGCAGCGCATGCTGCGTGACCGCGAACACGGCAGCCCGCTCGACCGGCTGCAACCCGTGGTCGACCTCGATGGCCTGCGCGCGATGATCGCGACGGTGCGCGAGGTCTACGTGAGCGAGGCGATCGAGCGCTACGCCGTGGCGCTGGTGGGCGCGACGCGAGTGGATGCTGCGCTGCGCCTCGGCGCCAGCCCTCGTTCGACGCTCCAGCTCGTGCGAGCGTCCCGCGCGCGTGCCGCGCTCGAAGGCCGCGACTTCGTCGTGCCCGACGATCTCGACGCCCTCGCGGTGTCCGTGCTCGCGCACCGCCTGCTGCTCGCGCCGCGACCGCAGCACCCCGACGGCTCTCCTGTGCGCGACGCCTCAGAGGTCGTGCAGCGTATCGTCGCCGCGACGACGGTGCCCGTGACGAGCATCCCCCGATAGGTCTCTCATGCCCCGTCCGACCGCGCGCGGTGTCGCGTTCACGATCGCCGGTGTGGCGCTCATCGTGCTTGCCTACGTGCTCGAGCGGCCTGAGTTGCTCGTGCTGGGCATCGTGCCACTTGCCGTCGTGGTGCTGGCCGTGCTCAGTCTCGCGTTCTCTCGCCCTCAAGTGCAGGTAGACCGTGAGCTTGAGCCGCTCGTCGCGGTCGAGGGCGAGAGGGTGCGGGTCACGGTCACGCTTCGCGGACGAAGCGGCCCGGCCGAGTGGGTCGAGACAGTACCGGCTGCGCCGGGGTTCATCGGTCCAGGGCGCATCGGCGGCGTGCGCGCGGCATCGCCTGTCGAGCTTCACTACCACTACGAACCCGAGCAGCGAGGCGTCGTCGGCATCGGTCCTCTCTTGCTCGAGCACCTCGATCCGTTTCGGCTCGTCGTTCGGCTCTCGAGCACGAGGGTCGCCTCGCCCCAGCTGGTGATTCCCGCAGCGACGCCACTCGATCGGGGCCCGATCCCACTGCCGCACACGCGCACCGGCGCGAAGTCGAGTCGCTCGCGCGAGCGGGCCGATGACGACGTCATCACTCGCGAGTACCGCAGGGGTGACGCCGTGCGCCGCGTGCACTGGCGCCAGACCGCTCGGCATGGCGAACTCATGGTGAGACAAGATGAACCGCAGGCCGGGCCACGCGCCGTCGTGCTGCTCGACACCTCAGCCTCAGGGCTCCTCGGCTCACCACGAGCGCGCTCGGGAGCCGCGACTGACCCGTTCGAGCGCGCCGTACGAGTGGCGGCCTCCGTCGCCGTGCATCTCGATGAACTCGGCTACGCCGTCGAGCTGCGCACGTCGACCGAGCAGGCTCCCGATGCGCCCCTCGCGCTGGGGGCGGTCGGCGACGTGCTCGGGGCGCTCGCCGTTGTCGCGCCCGGTTCCCCGCCGTCGATCGAGTCGAGGCCGCAGCGTCACGACGGTCCCGTCGTCGCGATCGCATGCGCTCCCGACGACTGGTCAATCGGGTGGATGCTCGCCCAGCGTTCCCCGAGCGCTCCCGCCGCGGCTCTCCTCGTCGGGTCGGCGAGCGGCATGGACGAGTTGCTCGGCACCCGCGAGGGCGATGCGCCTCTCGAGGCACTGGAGCGAGCAGGGTGGAACGCTGTGCGCATCTCGGTGAGCACACCGATCGACCAGGCGTGGCTCGCACTTGTCGTGGCAGACGCCATCGACCCCTTCGCCGATCTGCTGCGTCGGGCGGCTGACCATGCGTGAGCATCCCGCTCGCCCTTCGGCGCCAGCCGCAGCGAACCCGCGATCAGAGCGGGCGCAGCGCCGGGCCGAGCCTCCCTCGCTCGCGCGGTCCATCGGCATCTCGGTCGCGGTGTTGCTCATCGTCGGCGCTGGGGTCTCGAGCTTCCTTGTGCTGCTCGAGCCTGGCTGGTGGGCGGCGACGACGTTCGCCTGCGTCGTGGTGGCGCTCGCCGCGGCAGCAGTCGCCCGCCACACGCTCGCAGGGTGGCGAGGGGTGTGGGGTGCACTGGCGGCGCTCGCCGCACTGTTGCCGGTCTTTCTCGGGCTGTTCGGTGGCACCTCGACGGTTGCCGGCATCGTGCCGACGGCATCGACACCCTCGCGCTTCGTCGAGCTCGTGCTCGAGGCGCAGCGATCGATCGCTGAACAGTCGAGGCCCGCCGAGGCGGATCTGGGCATCACGTTCTTGCTCGCGGCGAGTGTGTCGGTCGTGGCGATCGTGGTCGACGCGCTTGCCCACCACGGGCGACGGCCCGCGATCGCGATCATCCCCGCACTCGCGCTCTTGGCTCCCGCGATCATCATCGCGCCGGGGGAGACCCCCGTCACCACGCTCATCGGCTTTGCCGCCGCATCGTTGCTGCTGCTCTTCGCTGCGCGTCCGGCTCCCGTCGTCGACGACGCTCGCACGGTGCAGCGAGCGGGTGAGCGCACCGTGGCAACTCCGACTGCTCGATCTGCTGGCCGCGCTCTCGCCGTGGCCGCCACCGCGCTCGTCGGAGCAGTCGTGCTCCCACTCGTCCTGCCGCCCGTTCTGCCCGGCGCGGTTCCACAGTCGTCCGGGCCTGCTCCGCTCGTCGCCGGCATCGATCCTTCGCTCGAGCTCGGCAACGACTTGCGCCGCAGTGATCCCGTTCTTGCGGTGAGGTACACGACGGATGCACCGACGGGGCACTACCTCACCCTCGCGCACCTCGCCGATATCGGAGCGCAGAGCGTCGAGCCTGTGCTCGACGGCGTCGACGCCACCGTCGAGGTCATCGGGCCGCCACCGTGGCTCGATGACTCGATCGCAACGACGACCTCAACCACCTCGATCGCGCTCGAGCGCGTGCGCACTCGCTGGGTGCCGCTGCCGAGTGCTCCCGTCTCCACGAGCGGACTCGACGGCCAGTGGCTCGTCGATCTCGCGGGAGTCTCCGTGGCAACCACCACCGGTAGCCTGCGCGGAGCCAACTACACGGTCGAGAGCCTCATCGCATCGCCGACGGTCGAGCAATTGCAAGCGGCGAGCGTCGACGCCCCCGGGCTCGACCGCTATCGGGCACTGCCCGACGATCTGCCGCCGATCATTCGCGAACTCGCGCGCCAAGCCACTCTGCAAGCCACGAACCCATATGAGCGCGCACTGGCGCTGCAACGCTTCTTCCGCGGAGGAGACTTCGCCTACAGCGAGTTCGCTCCTGTCGACCAGGGCTTCGACGGAACGGGCACCGAGCTCATCGCACAGTTCTTGCAGGTGCGTGCGGGCTACTGCGTGCACTTCGCGTCAGCGATGACGATGATGGCGCGCGCCGAAGGCATTCCGGCCCGCATCGCCGTCGGCTTCGTGCCTGGCAGCCCCGACGACGACGATCCGGGAGTGGAGGGCGCCGAGAACTGGGTCGTCACGACCGACGAGCTGCACGCCTGGCCCGAACTGCACTTCGACGGCATCGGCTGGGTGCGATTCGAGCCGACGCCGTCGCGCGGTGACGTGCCCGACTGGGCGCAGCCCTCGGCGCTGCCCGACACCGCCGAGCCTGAACCCATCGAGTCGATCGAACCGACCGTGCCGACGGCCACCGCCACCCCTGTTGCCCCATCGCCTCCCGTCGAGACCCCCGAGCCCACGCCGACCGATATCGACGTGGTGGGCCCCGGACTCGATGAGGGTGCGGAGGGTCGAGTGAGTGCTCGTGCGGTCAGTGCCGTGCTGTTCGCGCTGCTCATGGTGGTGCTGCTCGTGACCCCTGCGATCTGGCGGGCGGTGCGTCGTACCACTCGAGGCCGTTCCGACAACCCCGCGCAATTCTGGCGTGAAGCCCGTGACACCGCGAGAGATCTCGGCCTCCCCGCCGAACCGACTGTGACACCCCGAGCGCTTGCCGCATCGTGGCAGGTCGACGAAGCGGCCCCCGTCCTCGAAGCACTCGAGGCACAGGCCTACGACGAGCCCGCGCGAGAACGCCTGCCGTCGGTCACCCGGCCAGAACTCACGGCACTGCTCACGGCGCTCCGCCGCCGGGCACCATGGTGGCGTCGAGTGCTGGCGCGGCTGCTGCCCGTGTCGCTCTTCGAGCGTCCGCCGCGCTCCTAGGCTGGCTGCGTGACCTCTCGCGCGCGCGTTGCCCTCGTCGTGCCCGTGCGCGATGCTTCGAGCGCCAAAAGTCGACTCGAAGCGCCTGGATCGATGGTCTCGGCGGCTCAACGCGAGCAGCTCGCCGCTGCCATCGCTCTCGACACGGTGCAGGCCGCCCGCGCAGCGACGCGAGTCGGCGAGCTTGTCGTGGTCGGCGGCCTGCGCGAGGGCATCCCCGGCGTCACTCTCATTGACGACCCCGGGCGCGGGCTCGTCGCGGCAGTCGAAGCGGGGCTTGCCGCAGTTGATCCTGATCTGACGTCGGCGAGGGCTGTGCTCTTGGGTGATGTACCGGCTCTGGCTCCTCACGATCTCGACGCCGCGCTCGAGCTCGGTCTCGCTGTCGCGACCCCGGGCCGCGCGTTCGTCGCCGATGCGGCGGGCTCGGGAACGACCCTCGTCATTGCGGCTCCCGGCGAGGCTCACGCTCTGCGATTCGGCGCGGACTCGGCGCGCTTGCACCGAGAGGCGGGGTACCAAGAGCTCGCCATCGCGAGCGGGTCGCCCCTGCGTCGCGACGTCGACACGGTGGATGATCTGCTCGAGCTCGCGCGCCTTCACGACGCTGGCGAACTCACCCTCGGATCCCGCACGCGCGCCGCCCTCGACAACCTCGCGTAGGCCCGGTCGCGGGTCGCGCCTATCCCGCCCTGCCTCACACGCGCTCTCCCGCACGCCCTGTCCCGCACGCCCTGTCCCACAGCCCCTGTCCTGCACGCCCTGTCCCGCACGCGCTGTCGCCCGTTTCGAGCGGCAGCGCTTCCCCGCTCCACGGCTACACCGCCCGCCCAGCCAGGAGCCGCCGCGACTGCGCCTCTCGCTCGGTGCGAGCTCCTTCACAAAACGCGGAAATAGGTGAATCGAGTTCGTTCTTTTCCGCGATTCTTGAAGCACAACGCACACCGCCTGCAAACCTGTGTGAGCGGCGCGGCTCCTCCCGAACACGAGTGCCCGCAGCCGCGCCCACCGCGGCGACGGAATATGCGAGTAGCGGAACCGCCGGCTGACACTCTCGGGCCATGGGCGGCTTTGGCGGATTCGATCGAGTGATTCGTGTCTACGGCGGCATCGCCTCCCGCAGAGAGCTGTTGGCTGCGGGCTGGACCGAGACGGAGTTCTGGTTCGGTCTTCGGTATGGCAATCTCGACCGCATTCGCCACGGCTGGTATGCCGCGGCCGATCTGCCGGACGAAGCGAGACGAGCTTGGGCTTCAGGAGGACCGCTTGCCTGCGTGAGTGCGTTGGGCCACTACGGGATGCTCGCCGTCAGTTCGACAGACCCTCTCCACATCTGCGTCCGCAGTGATGGCCACCTCCCGCTACGGGCGTCGCCCGACGTCGTCGTGCACTGGAGCACGAGCGACTTCTTCTCGGGCTCGCGCCGGGCCGTGTCGCTGACTGTCGCGCTAGCTCAGGCTCGGGCGTGCTCGCCGGCCGCGGCGAGGGCGGCCGCGGCGAGAGCCGCCGAGGTGTCGAGATCGCGCATCCACAGCGGCACAGCGCGAGTGTCGAGCCCGTCTGCGATGAGCCCGTTCACCAGTGCGGCGTCTTCTTCGCCGATGAGCCACGCGTCGAGCAGTCCGCCGGAGCCGCGCGCGCCGTAATGACGCCCGACCGCGGCCGCGTCAGTGTCGACGCCGATCGCCGTCAGGCACGCGTCGGCCATGCCGCGCACTGCGGCGCCCGCGATGATGGGCGACACACCGACAACCGGCGCCGAACCGCTGGGTCCGGCCGAGAGCACCGCGTCGCGCATGCCCGGCACGGCGAGCACGGTGCCGATGGAGACGACGGGGTTCGAAGGCGCGAGCAGCACCACATCGGCGGCCGCGAGCGCTGACAGAGCGCCGGGGGAGGGCGCAGCATCCGCGATGTTGTTCTGTTCGAATCGCTCGACCGGCAGCGACGCGCGATGGCGCGTCCACCACTCCTGAAAATGCAAGCGCTCGCCGTTCGTCGTCACCACGTGGGTGTCGACTTCGGTGTCGGTGGCCGGATGCAGCGTCGCGCCGAGCGGCCATCGGGCGCCGAGCCTGCGTGCCACCTCGGAGGGCGTTTCGCCCGCGCGTAACCAGGCCGACCGAGCGATGTGTGTGCCGAGATCGAGGTCGCCCAGCGTGAACCACTCGGGCGCGACTCCGTAGGCGTGCAGCTCGCTCGATACTCGTTCGCTCTCGCCGACTCGACCCCAGCCCCGAGCCTCGTCGTTCTGGGCACTGAGCGTGTAGAGCAGCGAGTCGTGGTCGGGCGCGATGCGCAGCCCGGCGAGCCACCAGTCGTCTCCGGTGTTCACGATGACATCGAGGGCGGCTCCAGCCCACGGTTCGTCCGTCGCGCGATGGATGGCCTCCCGCACGCCGCGCACGAAACGCGACCCCCCGACTCCACCCGAGAGCACCACGATTCGCATGGCTCCACGCTAGCGCTGGCGCGCTCGACTCGACGTCGTGCTCATGTGCGCAAGACGGCCCCCATCCGCGCGTCTGCGCCTACCGTGTAACGCACCTGTCACCGGGCGAAACGAGTCGGAAACGACCGGGGCGCACACTGACTGCTTCGACGAGGAAGAGGTCCACCAGCATGAGCACTATCCGCGCAGCGATCACTCAGACCACCTGGACGGGTGACAAAGAGTCGATGATCGCCAAGCACGAGCAGTTCGCCCGCGATGCCGCGGCCGACGGCGCGCAGATCATCTGCTTCCAAGAGCTGTTCTACGGCCCGTACTTCGGCATCATCGAAGATGCCAAGTACTACGACTATGCGGAAGCCGCCGACGGCCCTGTCGTGCAGCGGTTCGCGGCGCTCGCGAAAGAGCTGGGCCTCGTGATCGTCCTCCCGATCTACGAAGAAGACATGCCCGGCGTGTACTACAACACCGCGGTTGTGGTGGATGCTGACGGCACGATTCTCGGCAAGTACCGCAAGCACCACATCCCGAACCTCGACCGCTTCTGGGAGAAGTTCTACTTCCGCCCCGGCAACCTGGGCTATCCCGTGTTCGACACGGCGGTCGGCAAGGTCGGGGTGTACATCTGCTACGACCGGCACTTCCCCGAGGGCTGGCGCGAACTCGGCCTGAACGGCGCCGAACTCGTCTTCAACCCGAGCGCGACCAAGCCCGGTCTCTCGAACCGCCTGTGGGAGCTCGAGCAGCCCGCCGCGGCAGCAGCGAACCAGTACTTCATCGCGGCCAACAACCGCATTGGCACCGAGAGCGACGAGTTCGGCGACCTTGCCGTGACCTTCTACGGCAGCTCGTACTTCGTCGACCCGCGCGGCAACTACGTCGGTGACGTCGCGAGCCAAGACCAGACGGAAGTCGTCGTGCGCGACCTCGACCTCGATCTCATTCGCGAAGTGCGCAACAGCTGGCAGTTCTACCGCGATCGTCGCCCCGACTCGTACACCGCGACGGTGAAGCCCTAAGGAGCTCGGCCATGACTACCACTCTCATCACGGGCGGCACCGTCGTCAGTGCGACGGGTCGCGGTGCGGCTGACGTGCTCATCGACGGCGAGACCATCGTCGCCGTGCTCGCCCCCGGCTCAACGCTGCTCGGCCACGACCTCGCTACCTCGGTCGACACCGTCATCGATGCGGCCGGCAAGTACGTGGTGCCCGGCGGCATCGACGCGCACACGCACATGGAGCTGCCCTTCGGCGGCACCGCGGCCATCGACACCTTCGAAACCGGCACGATCGCCGCCGCGTGGGGCGGCACCACGAGCATCATCGACTTCGCCGTGCAGACGACGGGCGCGAAGGTGTTCGACGGGCTCGCCGCGTGGCACGAGAAGGCAGCGGGAAACTGCGCCATCGACTACGGGTTCCACCAGATCGTGGGCGGTGTCGACGCCGATTCGCTCGCGGCCCTGCCCAAGCTCATCGACGAGGGCATCACGAGCTACAAGATGTTCATGGCGTACCCCGGCGTTTTTTACGCCGATGACGCGCAGATTCTGCGTGCGATGCAGGTCGCTGCCGAGCACGGCCTCATGACGATGATGCACGCCGAGAACGGCCCCGCGATCGACGTGCTCGTCGAGCAGCTGCTCGCCCAGGGCAAGACCGATCCCTACTTCCACGGCGTCGCTCGTGCCTGGCAGATGGAAGAAGAAGCGACCCACCGCGCGATCATGCTCGCGAACCTCACCGGCGCGCCGCTCTACGTCGTGCACGTGAGCGCCAAGCAAGCGGTCGAGCAGCTCGCCGCGGCGCGCGACAACGGCCAGAACGTCTTCGGTGAGACGTGCCCGCAGTACCTCTACCTCTCGCTCGAAGAGCAACTCGGAGCGGTGAGCGACGAGTTCGGCGCCTTCGAGGGCGCGAAGTGGGTGTGCTCGACGCCGCTGCGGTCGCGCGCCGAAGGCCACCAGCACCACATGTGGCAGAGCCTGCGCACGAACGACATCCAAATGGTGTCGACCGACCACTGCCCGTTCTGCATGAAGGGGCAGAAAGAACTCGGCCTCGGCGACTTCTCGAAGATTCCCAACGGCATCGGCTCGGTCGAGCACCGTATGGACCTCATGTATCAGGGGGTCGTCACGGGTGAGATCACCCTCGAGCGCTGGGTCGAGATCACGAGCACGACTCCCGCACGCATGTTCGGTCTCTACGGCAAGAAGGGCGTCATCGCTCCCGGTGCCGACGCCGACATCGTCGTCTACGACCCGAACGGTCACACCTCGATCGGCATGCCGGTCGACGCGAACGGCAACCCCACCGGCAAGAAGCACCACATGAACATGGACCACGCCGCGTGGGAGGGCTTCGAGATCGACGGCAAGGTCGACACGGTCATCAGTCGCGGCTCCGTCGTGATCCAGAACGACGCTTTCCACGGTCGGGTCGGGCACGGCCAATACCTGCGCCGTGGCCTGAGCCAGTACCTGGTCTGAGCTCCGAGAGACGACAGGAAGAGCATCCATGGATTTCGGAGCAGTACTCCAGACCAACCCGCCAGCCAGCCGCACGGTCGCGCTCGCCAAGCTCGCCGAGCAGCACGGGTTCAACCACGTGTGGACCTTCGACTCGCACTTGCTGTGGCAAGAGCCCTACGTGATCTACTCGGCGATTCTCGCCGAGACAAACCGTGTCAAGGTCGGGCCCTTCGTGACGAACCCCGCCACGCGCGACTGGACGGTGACCGCGAGCGTCTTCGCGACGCTCAACGAGATGTACGGCAACCGAACCGTCTGCGGCATCGGTCGTGGCGACTCGGCGGTGCGCGTCACGAACGGCAAGCCCACGACGCTGGCCGAACTGCGCGAGTCGATTCACGTCATCCGCGAACTCGGCAACTCGCGGGCGGTCGAATACAACGGCGCAACGCTGCAGTTTCCGTGGAGTCACGGCAGCGAGCTCGAAGTGTGGGTCGCGGCTTACGGCCCGCTCGCGCTCACGCTTACAGGCGAGGTGGGTGACGGCTTCATCTTGCAGCTCGCCGACCTCGACATCGCGAAGTGGATGATCGAGACCGTGCGCACAGCGGCCGACAATGCCGGGCGCGACCCGATGTCGGTGAAGTTCTGCGTCGCGGCACCGATGTACATCGGCGACGACTGGGACCACATGCGCAATCAGTGCCGCTGGTTCGGCGGCATGGTGGGCAACCATGTGGCTGACATCGTCGCGAAGCACGGCGCGGGTTCTGAGGTGCCGACCGCGCTCACCGAGTACATCGAAGGTCGCACGGGTTACGACTACAACTCGCACGGCAAGTCGGGCAACGACCACGTCGACTTCGTGCCCGATGAGATCGTCGACCGCTTCTGCGTGCTCGGTTCAGCGCACGACCACATCGAGAAGCTCGAGGCTCTGCGCGAGCTCGGTGTCGATCAGTTCGCCGGCTACCTGCAGCACGACAACAAGGAAGAAACGCTGCGCGTCTACGGCGAGACGATCATCCCGACCATCAACGCGCCGAAGCGGGCCAAGGCGTGAGCGACGCCGCCACCCTGCTGGCCCCGCCTCGACGGCGGCGTGCCGGCCGGGGTGCGCGGCTGCGGGCGGCCGGGTACGGCGTGCTCGGCATCGTGGCGCTCGCCGTGATGTGGGAGGTCTACAAGTGGCTCGGTCCCGTTGACGGACTCGTCATCGGCGATGTCCGGGTGCTGCCGCGCACGAGCGACCTCGCGATGCCGCACGTCTGGGACATGATCGCGCGGCTGTTCGAGCCCGTCACGCGGGCCGACGGTGCGCGAGTGCTGTGGCTCGAGATCGTTCTCGCGGCAAGCCTCACGCTCGGCATCGCGGCTGCAGGGTGGGTGGTCGGCGTCGTCGTCGGCATGGCCTTCGCCCTCATCATGCAGCGGTGGATGCTCGCCGAGTCAGCCCTGCTGCCCTGGATCGTGCTCAGCCAGACCGTTCCGCTCATCGCCTTCGCGCCGCTCGTGAAGAGCTGGGGCTCGCGCATCGAGATCGGCGCCTTCGAGTGGCAAGACTGGATGAGCGTCGCGGTGATCGCGAGTTACCTCGCGTTCTTCCCCGTGGCTGTCGGCGCGCTCAAGGGGCTGCAGGCTCCCGACCGGCTGCATCTCGAGCTGCTGCACACCTACTCGGCCGGTTGGTGGCCGACGATGCTGCACGTTCGACTGCCCGCGGCAGTGCCGTTCTTGCTGCCCGCGCTGCGCCTGGCCGCGGCGAACGCGGTCGTCGGGGCCGTCGTCGCGGAGGTGTCGACGGGCTTGCAAGGCGGCATCGGGCGGCTGGTCATCCAGTACGCCGGCCAAGCCAGCGGCGACCCCGCGAAGGCCTGGGCGCCCATCTTCGGCGCGATCGCCCTCGGGCTCATCGCCGCCGGCTCGGTGGCCCTGCTGGGGCTGCTTGTGAAGGACTACCGCCGCACCGAAGGAGCATCATGACCAACGCGGTCACCGTGACAGGCGTCGACAAAGTCTTCGAGTCGACGAACGGGCAGGTCGTTGCGCTCAGCGACGTCGACGTGACGGTCGCGCCCGGCGAGTTCGTCTCGCTCATCGGGCCTTCGTGTTGCGGCAAGAGCACGCTGTTGCGCCTCATCGCCGACCTCGAGTCGCCGAGCGCGGGCACGGTCGAGGTCTTCGGCACGAGCGCCCACCAAGCACGGCTCGATCAGCGCTACGGCATCGCCTTTCAGCAGGCGGGTCTGCTGCCGTGGCGCACGGTGTCAGCGAACATCGCCCTGCCTCTCGAACTCAGCGGCATGTCGAAAGCCGAGGTACGCGCCCGGGTCGACGAGCTCATCGCGCTCGTGGGGCTCGGCGACTTCGGCGATCGCTTTCCCGACCAGCTTTCCG
>SXMH01000045.1 GCA_005777405.1 Actinomycetota bacterium | reverse complement strand
GAAGCCCTTCAGCCTCGAAGAAGTCGTCGCTCGGCTGCGTGGGCTCGTGCGCCGGCACCTCGTCGCCGCGACCGATGACCCCGTACTGCGCGTCGGCGATCTCTCGCTCGATGAGGAGACTTACGAGGTCGAGCGGGCGGGAACCCCGATTCACCTCACGGCGACCGAGTTCGAACTGCTGCGCTATCTCATGCGCAATCCGCGTCGCGTGCTCAGCAAGTCGCAGATTCTCGACCGCGTCTGGAGCTACGACTTCGGTGGTCGCTCGAGCGTCGTCGAGCTCTACATCTCGTACTTGCGCAAGAAGGTCGACGCCATCGGAGCGCCCATGATTCACACCGTGCGCGGCGTGGGCTATTCGATCAAGCCCGCCGACTGAGGCGACCGTGCTGCGTTTCGCTCCCGTGCGCGCATGGCCGCTGCACCGACGACTGCTCGTCATCATGGCGGTGATGCTCGTCGTGCTCTCGACGATCGTCGGGGCCGCGAGTGCGATCGCTCTGCGGCACAGCCTGCTCGAGCGGCTCGATGAGCAAGTGCTCGCCGGTCTGCGGTTCGGTGGCTGGATCGACGGCGGCATTCTCGATCCGAGTGTGCCGCTGCCCGAGGGCATCGAAGCGCTCGAGCCCCCCGAAGGGTTCGAGGTGCCAGAGGAATTCGACGACGGTCCGCAGCGACGCGTGGGCAGTCTCACCGTCGTGGTCGTCGACGGTGCGGTTACTGTCGCCGATTACGTCGACGTCGATGGCACGGTCGCGACGCTCGACAGCGAGCAGCAGGATGCCCTGCTCGACACCATCGAGGGGCTCGACGACAGCACGCCCGTGAGCGTTGACCTGGGTGGCGAACTCGGAGAGTTTCGCGTGGCCGCCGCAAGCGGCAGCGCAGCCACGGGCGACGCCGTCACACTCGTCTCGGGCAGCTCAACTGCCGAGGTCACCGCAACCGTCACCTCGCTCGTGGCGATCTTCGCGGGCGTGGGTGCGGCGGCCGTGTTGCTCGCGGTGCTCGTGGGGGCGCCGATCATCCGCCGCAGTCTTCGCCCGCTCGAACGCGTGGCCGACACTGCCACGCGCGTTGCAGCCCGCCCGCTCTCGGCCGGAGCCGTCGACGTTCCCGAGCGAGTGCCCGAGGCTGACACCGACGAACGCACAGAAGTGGGCAAAGTCGGCGCCGCGCTCAACACGTTGCTCGGCCACGTCGAGACCTCGTTGCGCGAGCGCGAGCGCGGCGAGCAGCGACTGCGACAGTTCGTCGCTGACGCGAGTCACGAGCTGCGCACGCCCCTCGCGAGCATTCGTGGCTACGCCGAGTTGACGCTGGGCAGCGACCGACCGCTCGACGAGGGGCATCGCGCGGCCATTGATCGCATCGAATCAGAATCGCTGCGCATGTCGAGCCTTGTCGACGACCTGCTGCTGCTTGCTCGGCTCGACGCCGGTCAGCCCTTGCGGCACGAGCGCGTCGACCTCGCCATGTTGCTCGTCGACGCCGTGAGCGACGCACACGTCGCCGGTCGCGAGCACGATTGGGTGCTCGAGGTGCCCGACGAGGGCGTCGAAGTGACGGGAGACCCGGCGCGCCTGCAGCAGGTCATCGCCAACCTGCTGGCGAATGCGCGCGTGCACACTCCTGCCGGCACAACGGTGACCGCCTCTGTCGCGGTCGACGGCGTGGATGCTGTGCTCGAGGTCGTCGACACCGGACCAGGCATCGACCCCGCAGTGCGCGACACTCTCTTCGAACGCTTCGCGCGCGGCGACGACTCCCGCTCGCGCGAGAGCGGTTCGAGCGGCCTTGGTCTTTCGATCGTGAGTGCGATCGTCGCCGCCCACGGCGGCGAGTTGACGGCCGGCGAGGCAGAGCCGGGCGGCTCTCGGCCCGGAGCACGCTTCACGGTGCGGTTGCCGCTGGCCAGGCAGCAGCATCCCGCCCCGTAATCGCTCGACGCTCGCTACGCTCAAGGCAGGAGGCCCCCATGCCGAAGTTCATCGCCGAGCGCCAGCACCGCACCTTCACTGATGCCCACGGCATCACGATCCACTACTACGTGTGGGCGCCGGGCAAGCCGAAAGCCGCCGTGCAGCTCTCGCACGGCGTGGGCGAGCACGCGCTGCGCTACGAAGCGCTCGCGCAAGAGCTCGTCAACCGCGGCTATGCCGTCTATGCCGACGACCACCGCGGCCACGGCCAGACCGGCGTCGAGCAGTGGAAGGGCGACCTCACGCGCATCGGCAAGCTCGGTCCGGGCGGCCTGCGTGCTGCCCAGCAGGGCATGCTCGATCTCGCCGCGATCGTGGCTGACGAGCATGCCGGCAAGCCCTTCGCCCTCATCGCCCACTCGTGGGGCTCGCTCATGGCCCAGAACCTGCTCAATCAAGGCCCCTCGCCGTGGGGCGCCGTCGTGCTCACGGGTTCGGCGTACCGCACGCCCACCGCGATGAACCCCGGCGACCTCAACGCGCGCCACCAGCACCTCGGCACGACCGGCGCTGAATGGCTGAGCCGCGACCCCGCCGTGGCGCAGGCCTTCGTTGACGACCCGCTCACGACCGACGCCAAGATCATCAAGCTCTTCGGCGTGATCGATGGCCTGCGTTTGTTCGGCACCCCGAAGCGCATCGACCCGCCGATTCCGATGCTGCTCGCGGTGGGCGACGACGACACGGTCGGTGGCGAGGCGAGCGTCAAGAAGCTCGCCGACGCCTACCTCAGCAAGGGCGGCCTCGACGACGTCACCGTCTTCGTCTATCCGGGCGCTCGCCACGAGATCTTCAACGAGACCAACCAGGCCGAGGTGCGCAAAGACGTCATCGACTGGCTCGACGATCGCCTGCTGGCTCGCGCGTGATTGCACCCTTCCTCACTCTCGACGAGTTCGAGGCGCTGCGTCTCGCGCACGGCGAGCGGCTCATCGTTGCCGATGTGCGCTGGTACCTCGACGGCCGCTCCGGGCGTGACGCCCACGCGGCGGGACATCTCCCGGGCGCCGTGTTCATCGATCTCGACACCGTGCTGGCCGACCCGCCGAGTTCGGCCGAAGGTCGTCACCCGCTGCCGAGCCCGGAGCGGTTCGCCGCGGGCATGGCCGCTGCCGGCATCGGTGACGATGCTCTCGTCGTCGCCTACGACGACGCCGGGGGAGTCATCGCCGCGCGGCTGGCCTGGATGCTCCGATCCCTCGGCGTCGACGCCGCCGTGCTCGACGGTGGCGTGCACGCCTGGGTGGCCCGGCACGGGACGGAGCAGCTCGAGCACGGGTCGAATGACGCGAGCGCAGCATCCGTGCCCGCAGTGTCGTTCACGGCTCGCGCCTGGCCCGCCCACCTGCTCGTCGACGCTGACGAGACCGGCCGACTGGCCGCGTCGGGCGAGGCCCTCGTGCTCGACGCCCGCACGCTCGACCGCTATCGCGGCGACGCTGAGCCCGTCGACGCGCGCCCCGGTCACATTCCTGGCGCGCTCAGCCTGTCGTGTCGCGACAACGTCGACGACACGGGCCGACTGCTCGCGGTGGATGCTCTCCGCGAGCGCCTCGTGGCAGTCGGGGCCGACCGGCACCCCGTCGTGAGCTATTGCGGCTCGGGCGTCACGGCCTGCCACACGCTGCTCGTGCTCGAGCACGCAGGGCTGCCCGCTGGCCGGCTCTACCCCGGCTCGTGGTCGCAGTGGTCGGCCGACGCGAGACGTGAGGCGGCCACGGGTCAGCAGTCTTCGGCCTGAGGCCCCGAACTGCCCCGTCAGGCTTCAGCCTGCGCGAACTAAGGTTGACCTTATGCACGGTGAGTACAAGGTGCCCGGCGGCAAGCTCGTCGTCGTCGACCTCGAATCGCGCGACGGCCGCATCGCCGACTTCCGGCTCGCGGGCGACTTCTTCGTCGAACCCGATGAGGCGATTCCGGCGATCGAGGCGGCGATCGTCGGCCTGCCCGTCGAGACGGATGCCGCTGCCCTCGCCACCGCCGTGCGCGCCGCGCTGCCCGAGGGTGCTGTGCTGCTCGGCTTCAGCCCCGAGGCGATCGCCACGACCGTGCGCCGCGCGCTCGCGAGCGCCACGACCTTCGCCGACTACGACTGGCAGCTCGTGCGCGGCCCGGCTTTGAGCCCGCTGCAGCAGATGGCCACCGACCAGGTGCTCGCCGAAGAGGTGGGCGAGGGCCGTCGCGGCCCCACCTTGCGCATCTGGGAGTGGGCGAGCCCCGCGGTCGTCATCGGCTCGTTCCAGAGCGTGCGCAACGAGGTCGATCTCGAGAACGCGCAGGCCTACGGCTTCGAAGTGGTGCGGCGCATCTCCGGTGGCGGAGCGATGTTCATCGAGCCGCAAGCGGCCATCACCTATTCGCTCTACGCTCCGGCGGCGCTCGTGCAGGGCATGAGCTTCGCCGAGTCGTATGCCTTCCTCGACGAGTGGGTCATCCACGCTCTGCGGGGGCTCGGCATCGAAGCGACTTATCAGCCGCTCAACGACATCGCGAGCCCCGCCGGCAAGATCGGCGGCGCTGCGCAGAAGCGCCTCGGCTCAGGTGCCGTGCTGCACCACGTGACGATGGCCTACGACATGGATGGCGACCGCATGGTGCAGGTGCTGCGCATCGGTCGCGAGAAACTCAGCGACAAGGGCATCAAGAGCGCCAATAAGCGCGTCGACCCCTTGAAGTCACAGACGGGGCGCAGCCGCGATGAGCTCATCGACCACCTCGTGGCGACGTTCCGCACTGAGTACGGGCTCACGGAAGGCTCGATCACCGACGCCGAGAGCGCTCGTGTCGAGCAACTCGTCGCCGAGAAGTTCAGCACCACCGAGTGGCTGCAGCGGGTGCCGTGACTCTTCGTTCTCGCACGGTCGCTCTCGTGCTGCTGCTCGCCGGCCTGCTCGTCGGCGGTGTGCTGCTGTCGGCCATGATCGGGCAGTTTCCGATCACCCCCACCGAGGTCGTCGGGTCGCTGCTGCGTGCGATCGGCATCGACACCGAGTGGGCTCCCGACGATCCACTCGTCGAGAGCACGCTCTGGGTCATCCGCTTTCCCCGCATCGTCATCGGACTCGCGGTGGGTGCGGCGCTCGCCGTCGCGGGCGCCGTCATGCAGGCGATCTTCGGCAACCCGCTCGCCGAGCCTGGCGTCGTCGGAGTCTCGTCGGGTGCCGCGCTCGGCGCCGCCACGGCAATCGTGCTCGGCGCCTCGGCGATCGGACTCGGGGGCATCGCGCTCTTCGCCTTCCTCGGCGGTTTGCTCGCCACGTTGCTCGTGTACGTGGTCTCGCGCGCGGGCGGCCGCACCGAGGTCGTCACTCTGCTGCTGACGGGCATCGCCGTCAATGCCATTGCCTCGGCAGGCATCGCCTTCGTGCTCTTCATCGCCGACTCCGCGAGCCGCGAGCAGATCGTGTTCTGGCAGCTCGGCTCGCTCGCCGGAACGCTCTGGGATCAAGTGGCGATCGTGTTCGTCGTCGGAACGATCGGCGTGGCCATCTCGCTCATGCTCGCCAAGCGCTACGACCTGCTCGCCCTCGGTGAGCGCAACGCGCGCCACCTCGGCGTCAACGTCGAACGGTTGCGTCTCTTCTCGATCGTCATTGTCGCCCTGCTCACCGGAGTCGCGGTGGCCTTCACCGGCATCATCTCGTTCGTGGGGCTCGTCGTTCCGCACCTCGTGCGCATGATCATCGGCCCCGCACACCGCGGGCTCATCCTCGCGAGCGCCGTCGGCGGCGGTGCGCTGCTCGTCATCGCCGATTTGCTCACGCGTGTGCTCGTGCCCGGCGCCGAACTGCCGATCGGCATGCTCACCTCACTTGTCGGCGGCCCGTTCTTCTTCTGGCTGCTCTACCGTCAGCGGCGACGCAGCGGAGGGTGGGCATGATGCCGACGACCAAGCCGATCGCGCTGCCGGGCGAGTCGCTGCTGCGCGCTCGCGGCATCGGGGTGCGCCGCGACGATCGCCAGATTCTCGCGAGCGTCGACATCGAAGTGCACGCCGGCGAGGTGCTCGCGCTCGTCGGCCCCAACGGGGCGGGCAAGTCGACGCTCCTGTCGGTGCTCGCCGGCGATCTGCACGCCGAACACGGCACGGTCGAGCTGCTGGGGCGGGGCATCCAGACCTATCGTCCCCTCGAACTCGCGCGGCGCAGGGCGGTGCTCACGCAGTCGAACGCCGTGAGCTTTCCCTTCCGGGTGATCGAGATCGTGTCGATGGGGCGCAGCCCGTGGTTGCGGGTGAGCGACCTCGCCGACGATCAGAAGGCGATCGTGCAAGCCATCGAGGCCACCGACATCGAGCACTTGCTGCACCGACGCTTCACGAGCCTCAGCGGCGGCGAGCAAGCGCGTGTGTCGCTCGCGCGGGTGCTCGCGCAGACGACCCCCATCGTCTTTCTCGATGAGCCGACCGCCGCCCTCGATCTGCGGCACCAGGAAGACGTCATGCGTCTGTCGCGTACGCTCGCGAGCGAAGGCCGCGCGGTCGTCGTGGTCGTGCACGACCTCTCGCTCGCCGCGGCCTACGCCAACCGCATCGCTCTGTTGCACGATGGTCGCCTCGATGCAGTCGGCACGCCGCACGACGTCATGACGGCCGAGCGCGTCGGTCGTGTCTACGGCCTCGACGTGCAGATTCATCACCTCGGCCCCGATGCGCGGCCGATCGTGCTGCCGGTGCGCGACTAGGTCGGGCGCCCGCCCTCGGCTAGCTGCGTCCACGCGCCCACGCGACTGCCCGCCCACCCGCCCACGCGACTACGAGTGTGCTCTTGCGCGGCAACTGTGCTCGCTGCAGCCGGCACACGTGCCGTTGGCGAGCACAGTCGCGCTCGGGGTGTCGGGCTCAGCGTGACTGAAGATCGTCGTACTCCGGGTGACGGCGCATCCACATGCGCACGAACCCGCAGACCGGTTGCACGCGATCGGTGCTCGACTCACGCAGCTCGTCGAGGATCACCCGCACGACCTCGCCGCCGACGCCCTTGTTGCGCATGAGCGGCGGCACTTCGGCGTGCAGCAACCGGATGACGCCGCCCGACTGGTCGTACACGATCCAGCCCTGCAGTTCGTCGCCGTCGTGCACGGCGTAACGCTCGGCATCGGGCTCGTGGGTCACGGTGAGGCTCATGTTTCGCACACTACTCGGTGAACCTCGAGACCTTCGAAGACGCGTTAGTCGACGATTGCGGCGACAGCGTCGTCCATCGTGGCGGCCGCCTCGTCGATCGTTGGCCGATTGTCCGGCAGCAGCATCGAGAGTGCGAGCCCATCTATGACAGCGAGCAGCAGTCGCGCGTCACGCGCGTGGTCGTCTGACGGCACAGCACCTTCGGCCTTGAGAATCCGCAGCCACTCCATGACACGCAACTGAGCTTGCCGGGTGAACGCAGCGCCAGCAGCGCGGCGCTCGGGCGAGGCCTGTGCGGTGGCAATCGACGAGACCACGTCAAACCACTGTGCCAAGGCCGGCTCCATCGACTCGCCCAGCGGCAAGAACTGGCGCAAGCACTCCGCGAGCCGAGTGCGGGCAGGGAGGTGAGCGTCTCGAATTCTCAAGTCGTCAACGACGCCGTCGAAGGCGCCAGCGAAGACCGCATCGAGTAGCGCACGCTGCGATGGAAAGTAGTGACGCAACGTGCTTGCTCCGATGCCCGCTCGGTGTGCAACCGCGCGAACGCTGATCGCCGCGGCTCCCTCTTCGGCAAGGATCGCGCTCGCCGCATCGACTATCTGCTGCCGACGGTCCGTCATCCATGCCCTCCTGTCCCACCCACAACGAGCACTAGCACACCGTGCTAGTACAGTGTGCTAACGTTCTCGTCGACCTGGTTAGCACAGCGTACTAGAGAGGTGCTCTCATGCTGGATGCACTACAAGACTTCACCCTCAGCCTGCCTCCTGCTCTGCAATGGTTGGGGGTGATTCTGCTCGGCGCGATCCCCTTCGTCGAGTCCTACCTTGGGTCAGTTGTTGGCGTGTTCGCGGGGCTCTCGCCGTTCGTCGCGATCCCCGCAGCCATCATCGGCAACGTCATCTCGATGCTCGTCTTCGTGCTGTCAGCGCATCGGGTGCGATCTCGTGTCACTCGAGATCGTGACGAGCCCGTGCTGTCACCCCGTCGGCAGAAGCTCAAGGCGCGCTTCGATCGCTACGGAGTGCCGGGCGTGAGTCTGTTGGGGCAACTCGTCTTGCCGAGTCAGATCACCTCGGCGGCCATCGTGTCGTTCGGCGCCTCGCGCAACTCCGTCATCGTGTGGCAGACGATCTCCATCATCATGTGGGGTGTCATCTGCGGTGTCTTCGCGGCGGTCGGCATCAACGTGCTCGGCGACCGCTAGTCGGGTCGCCCCGACCAGAACGACGCTGTCGTCAACGACGACCGAGGCGGCCCCCTTACCATCGGCCGTTCGAGAGAGGACTAGCGAGGAGGCCTCTGCTCCCAGCGGGGCTCCTCGCCCGACGGCTGCGGTGACTGCGGGGGCGCGGCATCGCCCGCATCGGGTTTGCTGCCGCTCAGCAGTTTCCAAATCGCGAACCCCGCCCCGACCCAGATGGCGAGGTCGTCGGCGAGACCGAGCGGGCCGACGAGCAACTCGGGAATGATGTCGATCGGCGATGCGCCATAGGCGATCGCTCCGAGCGCAACGAGCACAGACGAGAGGATGGCGCGGCCGCGAGTCATGCGACCACGTTAGTCGCCGAGCTCGTGCTCGACGTAGTGCCGCGTCGCGCGGCTGACGGCGCGCAGGTAGTCGATGACGACCTGTCGATCGCGCTCGTCGAGCTGCACTGCGATGTCGTCGAGCGCTGAGAACAAGGGCTGCAACTCGCCGATGATGCGGCCCACCGACTCGGGCTCGGCATGCAGCTCGACGCGGCGGCGGTCGGTCTGCGAGCGCTCACGGTGCACGTGGCCCGCAGCCTCAAGTCGGTCGACGAGCTCGGTCGACGAGGCGGGCGTAATGCCCAGCCGTCGCGCGAGCTCGTTGGGCCCGAGCGGCGTCGGTGACGACATGAGGTGACCCATGGCGTCGTAGTCGGTCTGCTTGAGCTGCAGTCGACGGGCGAGCGCAGCATCCAGATCGGCCGAAGCGCGATTCGCTTCACGGAAGGCCCACGACACGTCGTCGGCGCGCGCGATCGCCCGCTCGGCGATTTCGGCGGGGTCGGGGGTCCACGATTCGGACATGTTGACACTCTAGCAAGATGACTATATGTTTTCCGAGTAATTAGGCAAACGAATGAAAGGCGAAGCGTGTCCACCACTCTTGCTCCCAGCCCGGCGCGCTTGCGCCTGTTGCTCATCGCTCTCTGTGTCGCCCTGGCGCTCGTCGTCGCTGGCAACTCTGCCCTCGCGATCGCACTGCCCGATATCGCCGCTGATCTCGATGCCACGCAGAGTGATCTCACGTGGATCATCGACGCGTACGCGCTCTCGTTCGCGGCGCTGCTGCTGCCCGCCGGCATCGCGGCCGATCGGTTCGGACGCCGCACGACGCTCACCGTCGGCCTTCTCGTCTTCGCGACGGCCAACGTCATCTCGGCGTTCTCGACCGACCCCGAGACCTTCATCGCGTGGCGCGCGGTCGCCGGTGCCGGCGCCGCTGCCGTCTTCCCGGTGACGCTCTCCGCGCTCATCGACGCCTACCCCGCCGAGCGTCGCGCCTTCGCGATCGCCGTCTGGTCGGCCGTGAGCGCTGCGGGCGCCGTGCTCGGCACCCTGGTGGCAGGAGGCCTGCTGGAGGTGCTCGAATGGCCGAGCATCCAGATCGCCTTCGGATCAATGGCGGCGCTGCTCGTCATCCCCACTCTTGTTCTCGTCGCCGAGAATCGCCGGCCGGGCTTGTCGCTCGACCCCTGGGGCGCTCTATGGTCGGCACTCGGTCTGGCGGCGCTCGTCTGGGCCATCATCGAGACGCCGGTGCTCGGCATCGATGACCCGCTCGTCATCGGCGCCTACGCGATCGCCATCGTGGCCTTGAGCGCGTTTGTCATTCATGAGTTGCGCACGACAGAGCCCGCGCTCGACGTGAGGCTCTTCCGCTCGCGGGGCCTCAGCACCGGCTCGCTCATCGTGTCACTGCAGTTCTTCGCGTCTCTCGGGTTCTTCGTCATCTCACCGCAGTATCTGCAGATCGTGCTCGAGCTGACGCCGCTCGGCGCTGCGGTCGCGCTGCTCGCCGTCGCTGTGGGGGTGGGGCCTGGCACGGGAATCTCGACCGCACTCATCCGCCGTTTCGGCGCCACGGTGCCGGGAACCCTCGGCCTCGCCATCATGGGCGGCGGCTTCGCGCTCATGGCGTGGATGCTCGGCACGGGTGACCCGAACCTCTGGCTCGCCGGCTTCGGTGTCTTCGTGTTCGGGCTCGGCTTCGGCATCGCCATCACTCCCGGCACCGTGCTCATCATCGACGGGCTGCCGGCCGAGCGGCGCTCGGTGGCGAGTGCCGTCAACGACATCACGCGTGAAGTCGGCGGTGTCATCGGCATCGCTGTGCTGGGCACCGTGCTCGCGGTCGGCTACGCGGCAAGCCTCGAGACCCCCGAGGGTCTTCCTGCCGAGCTCGTCGAGACCATCGAAGACAGTGCAGGTGCCGGGCTCGCGATCGCCGACGAGGCTCCGTTCGGCGGCGATGAGCTCGCCGCCGAGGTGCGGTCGGCGTTCGAGCAGGGCACGGCGCAAGCTTTCTGGGCGGCAGCGTGGGTGACCCTCGGGGCTTCCGTGCTGGTGGCGGTCATCGGTCCGCGCGGCCGTCGCCCCGACGACGCGCCCGAGTCACTGCACTGACAGCTCGTCAAGGTCGTCACTATATGCTTTAGTTGCTAAAGTAAAGGGGTGACGACTTCGACGACTCTCCACACCATCGCCCTCTTCGGCGGCACGGGCAAGACCGGCCGGCACGTGCTCGCGCAGGCTCTCGAGGAGGGCCATAGCGTCCGCGCGCTCGCCCGGCGCCCCGAGTCGATCGAGACGACTCACGAGCGACTCGCCGTCGTCGCGGGAGACGTGCTCGATGCCGGCGCGGTACGCGAGACCGTGCGGGGCGCCGACGTCGTGGTGAGCGTGTTCGGCCAGGTGAAGGGCTCGCCGCCGACCCTGCAGACCGACGGCACCCAGAACATCGTCGACGCCATGCGGGCGGAGGGCATCCAGCGCATCATCTCGCTCTCTGGCGGCGGGCTTGCCGCCCCGGAGCACGACCAGCCGAAGACTCCCGACAAGATCATCACGTGGCTGTTGCAGCGCATCTCGCCGCAGGTGCTCGCCGACGCCGAGAGCCACCTCGCGGTGCTGCGCGCAAGCGGGCTCGACTTCACTGTCGTGCGCGGGCCGCGGCTCACCGATGCGCCCGCGACGGGCAGCTACCGCGTGGGCTGGGTGGGCGTCAACGCGAGCACGCAGATCGCTCGCGCCGATCTGGCCTCGTTCATTCTCACCCAGCTCGATGACAGCACATTCGTGGGTGAGCTGCCGTTGGTGAGCCGCTGATGGATGCCCGGGCCGAATCGCTCGCGCGCGTCATCGAGCGCATCGCGGTGGTGACGCGTGACGTGACCATGCGCGGCACGTACCCGTTTCAGCGGCTCGGGCTTCGTCGCGCGCCCATGAACCTGCTCTTTGCGCTGTCGCGCGATGACGGTGTGCGCGTCGCAGATCTCGCCGCTCGACTCGGAATCTCGAGCGGCGCGGTGACGCAGACCGTCGACTCGCTGCGAGAGGCCGGCCTCGTCGTGAGCGAGGTCAGCCCCGACGACCGGCGCGGTCGCATCATCAGCCTGAGCGACATGGCTCGTGACGAGATTCGAGAGTTCGAGCGGCAGTACATCGACGCCGTCGCTCCCGCATTCGACGCGCTCAGCACTGACGAGGTGATCGAGCTCGACCGGCTGTTGAGCGCCATCGCGATGCGCTGATCGCGGTGCGCGACTGCGGCGCTCGGCCGATTCGCTAGACCGAGTCTCCTTCGACGAGCTGCGTGGGCATGATCGTCACCTGGGTGACGTCTCGCCCTTCAATGCGGTCGACGAGCAGCCGCGCCATCGTGCGACCGACCTCGACCGAGGGCTGCTCGATCGTCGTGAGGCGAGGCGTGGCGCTCTGGGCGAAGTAGTCGTTGTCAATCGAGGTGATGGCGATGTCGCCCGGCACCGACAGGCCGTGCTCGCGCAGCACGCCAAGTGCGCCCGAGGCCATCTGCGAGCTGGCCGCGAAGAGAGCATCGAACGGGATGCCCCGCGCGAGCATCCGTCGCATGGCGTCTTCACCGCCCGCCGGCGTGAAGTCGGCCCGCTCGACGAGGTCGGCCTCAAGCCCTGCCGCCTCGAGGGCGCGGCGCCAGCCTTCGACCCGGTCGAGGCCGGCAGCCATGTCGGCGGGGCCGGCGATCGTCGCGACGCGCGTGCGGCCGCGAGAGATGAGGTGGCGCACGGCGTGCTCGGCGGCCGCCACGTTGTCGACGTCGACGTAGTAGGCGTTCTCGCCCTCGTCGCTCATCGGGCGACCGCCGAAGACCACCGGCAGGGTGCGCGAGAGGGCGAGGTACGAGCGGTCGTCGGAGTGGTGGCTGAGAATGAGCGCGCCATCGACGTTGCCCGCCTGCAGGAAGGCGCGCGTCTTCTCGGCGTCGGCTTCGGGTGCGATGAGCAGGCTCAGTGTGTACGCCGTGCTCGAGAGGCCGAGCGCGACGCCCTGGATGACCGAGGCGAAGTAGGGGTCGGCGAAGAACTTGGCGGTGTTCTCGGGGATGACGAGCGCGATCGCGAAGGTGCGCCGTGAGGCGAGGATGCGTGCTGCACGATTCGGCACGTAGCCGAGTTCACCGATCGCGCGCTCGACGGCCGCGATCGCCTCGGCGGTGACCCGCGGCGAGCGATTGATCACGCGCGAGACGGTCGACCGTGACACGCCCGCGATCACGGCCACCTCTTCGAGGGTGGGCGCGCTGGAGTGTCGGGTGTCGTCGCTCATGATCGTGGTGGGCTCATCCTAGACGCGCGGTGGCGACGCTAGGCGATGGCGCCGTCGTTCGTCACCGGCTGCAGCGCCGCGCTCTCACGGGCGATGAGCGCCCGATAGGCGTGACCGCTGCGCTTGATCGTGCGCACTTGGGTGTCGTAGTCGACGCGCACGATGCCAAAGCGCTTGTCATAGCCCCATGCCCACTCGAAGTTGTCGAGCAGCGACCACACGAAGTAGCCGCGCACGTCAGCACCCTGCTCGATCGCCTCGGCGACGGCGGCAACGTGCTCGAGCAGGTACTGCTCGCGGTCGACGTCATTGATGCTGCCGTCTGGCTCGACCACGTCATCCCAGGCCGAGCCGTTCTCGGTGACGTACAGCGGGGGCAGCATCGGGTACTCGCGGCCGAGGCGCACGAGCAAGTGGCGGAGGCCATCCGGATTGATCTCCCAGCCCATCGCCGTGCGCGGCAGTCCGCGACTCGGGAAGGTGAGGTGCTCGCTGCCGGCAAAGGGGTTGCCGGTGGCGTAGTCGGTGGGGCGGAGTCCGGGAGGGGCGTCGGCGGGCAGCGGCCGGCCGCTCACCTGATCGTCGTGGTAGTGGTTGACGCCGAGGAAGTCGATGCGCTGGGCGATGGTCGAGAGGTCGCCGTCGTGCACGAGCGCGTCGAAGTCGAGGTGTCGCACGTCATCGAGGAAGTCTTCGGGGTAGGCGCCCAGGATGAGCGGCTCGAGAAACGCGCGGTTCCAGATCGCGTCGAGGCGTCGCGCCGCATCGAGGTCAGCAGCGTCGGTGGGGTCTGCCGGCACGGCGTTGGTGAGGTTGAGGGTGATGCCGAGCTGCTCGGCGCCCCGCTCCCTCAGGGTCTGCACGGCGAGACCGTGCGCGAGGTGCTGGTGGTGCAACGCTGCGAGTCCGGCTCGCGGCTCGCTGCGCCCCGGAGCGTGCTCACCACCGGCGTAGCCGATGAGCGACGAGCAGAGCGGCTCGTTGAACGTCGTCCAGTGGTCGACGCGGTCGCCGAGGGCGTCGTACACGATCTCGGCGTAGTCGCGGAAGCGCGCAGCGGTGTCGCGGTTCGCCCACCCGCCACGCTCTTCGAGCGCTTGGGGCAGATCCCAGTGGTAGAGCGTGAGCCACGGCAGGATGCCCGCCTCGAGCAACTCGTCGACGAGACGGCTGTAAAAGTCGAGACCGGCGGGGTTCGGCTCGCGATCGTCGGGGCGCACGCGCGCCCAGCTCACGCTGAACCGATAGGTCTGCAGGCCGAGCTCGCGCATGAGGGCGACGTCAGCGGGCATGCGGTGATAGTGGTCGACGGCCACCTCAGGGGTGTCGCCGTTCGCGATGGCGCCCGGCACGCGCGCGAAGGCGTCCCAGATCGAGTCACCCTTGCCGTCTTCGTGGCCGGCGCCTTCGATCTGGGCAGCGGCGGTCGCCGAGCCCCAGAGGAACCCGTCAGGAAATCTGCTCATCAGCCCTTCACCGCTCCTTGCATGATGCCCGAGATGAGCTGTCGGCCCGCGACGATGAAGAGCAGCAGCAGCGGCAACGTCGCGAGCACGGCGCCGGCGAGCACGATCGAGTAGTCGACGTAGTACCCCGATTGCAATTGGCTCAGCGCGGTCTGCAAGGTCGGGTTGGTCGGGCTCAAGACGATGAGCGGCCACAAGTAGTCGGTCCACGCCATCATGAACGTGAAGAGGCCGAGAATGGCCATCGCCGGTCGCGCGGCAGGCAGGCCCACCGTGAGGAAGGTGCGGAACTGGTTGGCTCCGTCGACGCGGGCCGCTTCGATGAGCTCGTCGGGAATGACCCCCACCAGGTACTGCCGCATGAAGAACACTCCGAACGCGGTGACGAGAGTCGGCACGATGACGGCGCCGAGCGTGCCGGTCCAGCCGAGCTCGCGCATGACGATGAAGAGCGGGATGATGCCGAGCTGGGTCGGAATCGCCATTGTCGCGATGACGAAGATCATGAGCCCTTCGCGGCCGCGGAAGCGCAGCTTCGCGAAGGCGTAGCCGGCGAGGGTCGAGAAGCCGACGACGCTGATGGTGATGATGCTCGAGACGAGAATCGAGTTGCCGAGTGCGAGCCAGAACGGAATCGCATCGAACACGCGCGCAGCGTTCGCGAAGAAGTTGCCGCCGGGAATGAGCGGCAAGGTCTCGCCGCGCGTGGCGTTCGTGCCACTCGCGACGACGAACGACCACCACAGCGGGTAGGCGGTGCCGACTACGAAGGCCAGCAGCAGTCCGTAGGTCAGGAAGCCAGGGCGCAGCGCGTTCATCGCACGACCTCCTCGTTTTTCGTCACGGCAGGTGCGTCATCCGAGGCCGTGGTGGTGACCGCGGGTGCCGCGCCGCCGGGCATGGTGATCGAGCGGTGCGCCGCGAGTCGACGCTTCGTCTTCTTCGAGATGCGCGAGCTCTCCGCCGTGGCGATGCGCTGCGAGATCGCGAAGTTCACGAGCCCGATCGCGACGATGAGCAGGAAAAGGAGCCAGGCGATCGCTGCGGCGCGACCGAAGTCTTGGCGGAAGAAGGCCATCTCCCACAGGTAGAGCACGGTGGTCTGGAACTGCCGCTGGGCACCGCCGATGCCGCCGGCGTTCGACACGTCGAACAGTCGCGGCTCGGCAAAGATCTGCAGGCCGCCGATCGTGGCGGTGATGATGACGAAGATGACGGTGGGGCGGATGCTCGGCACCGTGATCGAGAAGAACCGGCGCATGGCGCCCGCTCCGTCGAGGGCCGCAGACTCGTGCAAGTCGCGAGGCACCGCTTGCATCGCCGCGAGCAGGATGAGGGCGTTGTAGCCGGTCCAGCGCCAGTTGACCATGGTGGCGATGGCGAAGTGGCTCGCGAAGACATCGTGCTTCCACTCGACAGGGTCGATGCCGAGGAGTCCGATGAGGTTGTTGGCGAGGCCGGCCTGCTCGTTGAAGATGCTCGAGAAGATGAGGGCGACGGCGACGGGAGTGACGACGTAGGGCAGCAGCACGCTCATGCGCCAGAAGGTCTTGGCGCGCAAGTGCTGGTCGAGAATCGCCGCGAGCACGAGGGCTACGGCGATCTGGGGGATGCTCGAGAGCAAGAAGATGCTGATGGTGTTGAAGATCGAGTTCCAGAAGAACCGGTCGCCGAGCACGGCGGCGAAGTTGTCCAGGCCGACGAAGTCGCCTTGCCCTTGCAGCAGAGGCCAGTCGTGCAAAGAGACGACGAGCGTGTAGACGAGGGGGAAGAGCCCGAAGACGCCGAAGAGAAGGAAGAACGGCGCGATGTAGAGGTAGGGCGATGCCTTGAGGTCGAGGCGCGACAGCCGGTGCGACATGAGGTTCCGATCGTGAGGGTGTGACAGGGGCCGGCGACCGTCGGGTCGGCCGTCGGCCCCTGTCGTGAGTGCTGCTGCTAGCCGACGAGTTCGTTCAGCAGTCGCAGGGCTTCAGCCCATGCGCCTTCGCCGTCGAGCTCGCCGCGGTCGAGAAGCTGCAGCGGCGGGCCGAAGACGTTCTCCTGAATGAGCGAGTCGTCCGGGCCCTTGAACTGAGCCACAACGCCCTCGGCGCGGCCGGCGAGAATGCTGCCGACGGGTGCGTCGTTGAAGAAGGCGTTCGGCGTCGGGTTGGCGGCGAGCTCCTCCTGCGCGGCGATCGTGCTCGGGAAGGTGCCAGCGGCCTCGAACTGCTTGATCTGCTGCTCGGGCTGGGTCAGCCAGTCAGCGAGCTTCGCAGCCTCTTCCTTGACCTCGCTGGTCTCCGAGACGGCGAGGAACGCGCCACCCCAGTTCGCCGCTCCGCCGGGGAAGACGTCGGCGAAGTCCCAACCGGTCGAGGCGTCGCCGCCGCCGGCCTCAGTGTTGCCCTGCACGACGCCGAGCATCCAGCCGGGGCAGACGAAGGTTGCGAAGGTGCCGTCGACGAACGACTGTCCGCCGTTCCAGTCCCACGCCGCCTGAGCAGCCGACTGGCCGCCGAGGGTCGCAGCGGCGAGCTGGTCGAAGCGTGCCTTGAGCTCGGCGTTGCCGTCGACGTTGAGCTCTCCATCAGCGGTGTAGTAGCCCTCTTCGAGCTGGTTCACCATGGCGTTCCAGACGAAGCCCGAGTGGTCGTACCAGGCCTTGCCGGTCGAGTCGACGTAGTCCTGACCCACCGAGAAGAAGGTGTCCCAGCCGCCGTCGAGCAGTGCTGCGACTTCTTCGCGGTCGCTCGGCAGGCCAGCGGCCTCGAAGAGCGGGCCGTTGTAGCAGATGCCCTCGGGGCCGATGTCGGTGCCGTAGCCGATGACGCGGCCGTTGGGGTCGGTCGCCTGCTCGTACTTCCAGTCGACCCAGTCGCCGGCGCGGTCTTCGATGCCGTAGTCGCGCAGGTCGACGAAGTTGTCGCTGACCTCCATGATGGCGCCGAGCCAGCCCTCTTCGAGGGCAACGATGTCGCTGAGGCCGCTGCCGGCAGCGAGCTTCGTGAACGTGTCGGTGCGCGCGTTGCCGCCCGTGTCGATGTTGTTCGCGGTGATCGTCACGTTCGGGTTCGCGTCCATGTACTCCTCGTACAGGTCGTCGTAGCCGAAGGTTCCGAAGGTGGTGATGGTGATCTCGACGGGGCCGCCTGCGTCAGGCGTCTCGGTGGTGGCACAGCCGGTCGCCACGAGGGCGAGAGCGGCGGCGCCAGCCACGGCAGAGGTCACGGTGGTGCGGCGTGAGAAAGTCACGGTCACTCCTTTGTGTGCGTGGTGGGTGGTGCATGGATGGGGCATGAGAGCGCTCCCATCAGAAGGCCGTGAGAGCGCTCTCACGTTCTCGGGAACAGTACGCACGTCAGACCTGGAATGTCAACGCCAGTTCCATAACTGTGTGAAATACCAGGTCAGAAGGGGGTGAGGTGACATGGTGAAGATGCGGGATGCTCGACTCGAGCATCCCGTCGCCCCCGCTAGGCTCGACTCGTGACGCGACTTTTCCGCCCTCTCGCCGCCCGCCACACGGGTCGCTCTCGCGCCGCCTCCGCGGCGCTCGCGGCAGCTCTCGCGACGTCGCTCGTGGTGGTGCTCGGCGCCTGCGCGGTCGAGCAGCAGCCCATTCCGAGCCCGGGTGTCGAGACGCCGTCGCCCACTCCCACCCCGACGCCGACCCCCACGCCGACCCCGACTCCGACCTTCGATTCGAGCCGCTACTCGATCGATGATCCAGCCTCGCTGTGGGTCGTCTCGAACAAGCTGCGACCGCTCCAGCCGACCGACTACGCACCTGACGACATCGTGCGCGTGCCCGTGGCGTGGGCCAACGAACCTTTCTTGCGCGAGGAGGCAGCGGCCGCGGTCGTCGCGCTCTTCGAGGCCGCCGAGTCAGAGGAGGGGCTCGAGCTGCAAGTGCAGAGCTCGTACCGCAGCTACAGCACACAAGTGCGCGTCTACAACTCGATCGTCGCCAATCAGGGCCAGGAGTACGCGAACGCCCGCAGTGCACGCCCCGGCCACAGCGAACACCAGACCGGGCTCGCCGTCGACATCAGTTCGGTGCCCTCGGTGTGCGCTCTCGACCCGTGCTTCGGTGACACTGATCACGGCCGCTGGCTCGCGGCGAACGCGTGGCGCTTTGGCTTCCTGCTGCGCTACCCCGCGGGCAAGACGGAGGTCACGGGTTTCGCCTATGAGCCGTGGCACTTCCGCTACGTCGGGCCCGAGCTCGCTGAAGAGCTTCACGAGACGGGGGTGCAGACGCTCGAAGAGTTCTTCGGCCTGCCCCCGGCGCCGACGTACGCCGACTGAGGCTCTTGCCGCTCGAGGTCAGCAGGACTACTTTTCGCGCATGGAATACACGCGCAGTATCACCGTGTCGGGCGAGCGCGATGCCGTCGCCGCCCTGTACGTCGACGCGTCGACCTGGACGCAGTGGCAACCGACTTTGCTCTCGATCGAGGTGCTTGAGGGAACGCCACCAGCGCAGGGCGCCCGCTCGCGTTTGACCTTCCGGCGCGGCAAGAGCGGCTCGATGGTCATGACCGAGACGGTCGAGAGCAGCGCTCTGCCCGAACAGTGGACGGTCGTCTACGAGGTCACCGGCGTGCACAATCTCTGCGAGTCGCGGTTCACCAGCGTGGATGCCCACACGACGCTCCTCGAGCAGCGCAACGTCTTCCGGTTCTCGGGTTTCATGCGCGTGGTGGGGCTGCTCTTCTCGCGCAGTTTTCCGGCCGAGACGCAGAAGTCGCTCGAGGCCTTCCGTGACTTCGCCGAACGGCGGCTCGGCTCGCCGAGTTGAGTCAGCCGACTGCGGAGGCGAGTCGCTCCACGATCTGCTCGACGATCGGCCTGGGCGTGGCCAGGATCACCCTCACGTGCCCTGCGCCCGCCACTCCGCAGGCTCGACCGTCGGTGACGGCGAGACCTGCTCGCTCGCGCAGCACCGTCGCCGGGTCGTCGCCGAGCCCGAGCTGCGACACGTCGAGCCACGCGATGTAGCTGCCCTCGGGCGCCCGGTAGCCCACCTGGGGCAGGTGCTCACCGAGCGAGTCGCCGAGCGCGCGGCGGTTCGCGTCGTAGTACTCGACCGTCGCGTCGAGCCAGTCGCGGCTGTCGCGGTAGGCGACCGTGTTCGCGATGACCCCGAGAGTGCTGGCGCCGTGGCTCGCCATCGGCCCCAGCCGTTCCCACTGCTGCTCGTCGTGGTCGCTCGTGAGGATCACCTGAGCGGTCTTGAGCCCCGGCAGGTTCCAGGCTTTCGACGCGCTCGTCGCCGTGAGACTGTGCTGTGCTGCCGCCTCCGAGATCGACGCGTATGGCACGTGCCGCCGCCCGTCGAAGACGATGGGCGCGTGCACTTCGTCGGCGAAGACCCGCGCATCGTGGCGCTCGACCACCGTGGCCAGCGCGAGCAACTCGTCTCGATCAAAGACGCGCCCGATCGGGTTGAACGGGTTGCACAGCACGACGAGCCCGGCCCCCGCCGACAGCTCTCGCTCGATCGCCTCGAGGTCGAGCACGGCGCGCCCCTCATGCTGGGCCATCGGCACTTGCACGACGTCACGGTCGTGCAGTGCCGGCACGGTGAGGAAAGGCATGTAGGCCGGCGTCGGCACGATGATCGCCGAGCCGGGCCGGCTCAGTCGCGTGATCGCGAGCTCGAACGCCACGATGACGTCGCCCATCGGGTGCACGCGGCTCGCCGGCACGCTCCAGTCGAAGCGGTCGAGCATCCACTCGCTCGTCGCTCGCGACATCTCGGTGGAGAGCGCAGGGGGCAGATATCCCATGACGCCGTCGTCGACGGCGCGATGCAGTGCCGTGGTGATGGCGGGAGACGTGCCGAGGTCACTCTCGGCGACCCACGCGCCGATCGTGTTCGGAAAGAGCGTCCACTTCATGCCTCCGGCGGCGCGCAACTGCTCGGGGGTGATGGCGTCCCACGCGGCGAACTGTGCGGCCCGGTTCACCCCAGCCTCAGGCGAGTGCGGCATCGACGATCTCTTTCGCTTCGGCTTGCACCTCGCGCAAGTGGGCCTCGCCCGCAAACGACTCGGCGTAGATCTTGTAGACGTTCTCGGTGCCGCTCGGGCGGGCGGCGAACCACGCACGATCCGTCACGACCTTGACGCCGCCGAGCGCCGCACCGTTGCCGGGCGCCTCGCTGAGCTTCGCCGTGATCGCATCACCGGCGAGGGTGCTCGCCGTGATGGCTGCGCCGTCGAGCTTGGCGAGCGCAGACTTCTGTGCGGCGGTGGCGGGGGCATCCACTCGTTCGTAGACCGGCGCACCGTAGCGATCGGTGAGGTCTTCGTACAGCGCGGAGGGGGAGCGACCGGTGACGGCCGTGATCTCGGCGGCGAGCAGTGCGAGCAGAATGCCATCTTTGTCGGTCGTCCACGCGGTGCCGTCGAGGCGCACGAAGCTCGCGCCCGCGCTCTCCTCGCCGCCGAAGGCGACCGAGCCGTCGATGAGCCCTGGCACGAACCACTTGAAGCCCACCGGCACCTCCCACAGTCGACGACCGAGGCCCGCGACGACATGATCGATCATGCTCGACGACACGAGGGTCTTGCCGACTGCGGCGTCAGGGCGCCAGCCCGAGCGGTGCTGATACAGGTACTCGATCGCGACGGCCAGGTCGTGGTTGGGGTT
>SXMH01000044.1 GCA_005777405.1 Actinomycetota bacterium | reverse complement strand
TTGCCCGTCGTGCCAGACGTGTAGATGAGCGAGATGAGGTCGTCGCCGCTGATGTCAACCGAGGGTGCTGAACCGGCGAGCCGCTTCGCTCCGTCGACGAAGTCGTCGACACCGTCTGCCGCGCCGAGCGAGAAGGTGCCGTTGAGGCTCGGCGTCTCGTGCGAGATGCGGTCGAAGAGTTCGGCGTGAGCAGGATCGATGAGCGCGAAGGTCGCTTCGGAGTGCTCGACGAGATACTTCGCTTCGGCGAACTTGAAACCCGTGTTGATCGCGACGAGAACTGCACCGATCTTCGCGAGGCCGAGCCACGCGTGCAGAAAGCCGGGTGAGTTGTCGGCCATGAACGCGACACGGTCGCCCTTGCGCACACCGATGTGGTGCCAGTACGCCGCCGCCTGATCAACGAGAGTGTTGAACTGCTCGTACGACTGGTGCTCGTCTTCCCAGATGAGGTAGGGCGACGATGCGTTGCGCTCGACGGCGTTCTCCAGAAAGGAGCGCACGTTCAGCGAGTTGAGGTTCATGGAGGTCCTTCGTCTGGCGATGTCGATCGATGATTCGGCGGTCATTGGGAAGCGGGAGTGGCGGAGCCCTTGGGGGCGACAGCGTCGATGTCGGACACGACGTCGATGAGCACGGGGCCCTTGATCTCAGCGGCGCGGGCCATGGCGGGTTCGAGTTCGCTCGGCTTCGTCACGCGAATGCCGGTCACCCCGAGCGACTCTGCGACGGCGGCGAGGTCGACATCGTTGAAGTGCCACAGCTCGTGGTGGCGACCGGTGAGCGAGCCTCCGTAGGCAGCGGTGTAGGGGTTGATCTCTTGGTTGAGCGACCGGTTGTCATTCACGACGATCGTGAGAGGCACGTTCCACCGGGCCGCGGTCTCGAGCTCACTGAGGTGATAGAAGAGGCCGCCATCGCCCGTGAACACCGTGACGCGAGCATCCGGCCGGGCGATCTGGGCACCGATGCCCGCCGGCAGCGCCCATCCGAGCGATCCGGCGGCGCGGAGAAAACCTTGGTCGGGGCGGCTGAGGTCGAGGTAGGCCGCGGTCCACATACCCGCATGGCCCGTGTCGCTCACCACGATCGCGTTGTCGGGCAGCAGGTTCGAGAGCTCGGCGGTCAGACGCTCCGGCCGCAAGGGCGACGACTCTGACTCTGCGTGGTGAGCCACCTCGGCACGCCAACGCCGCGTGAGCTCCACCGCGCGATCGCGCCACGACTGAGTCGGTGCGGTGTCGACCGGGCCAAGGGCGTCGATGAGAGCGCGCAGCCCGAGCTGCGCGTCGGCGACGATGCCGTGGGTGTGGGGATAGTGGCGGCCGAGCTCTTTGGGCTCGATGTCGAGGTGCACGACGCGCGTCGCCATCGACGGCACCTGCCAGTTGAGCGTCACCTGGCTGCCCGTCTGGCTGCCCACATAGAGCACGACGTCGGCCTCGACGATGATCTGGTTGGCGCTGCCCCGCGCGTACAGGCCGGGAATGCCGATCGACAGCGGGTGGTCGCCCGGGACCGTGTCTTTGCCGTTGAGCGAGGTGGCGAGCGGAGCGCCGAGTCGTTCGGCGAGTGCCACGATCTCAGCCCCCGCGCCAGAGGTGCGCACGCCACCGCCGGAGACGATGACCGGTCGGCTGGCCGATCGAAGGATGGCGGCCGCCTCGTCGATGGCTGAACGCTCCGGAGCGATGCGCACCGCCGGGGTGTGTCGCTCGCCCGCACGAATCTCTGGGGCGTCGAACGACTGGTTCTCAATCGTGTCACCAGTGTGACCGGCGAGTTCGAGGTGCACGGGGCCCGGCTTGCCGGTCGTCGCGTCGCGAAACGCCTGGTCAAGTTGATCGGGCAGTCGCGAGACATCGAAGACTTGACGGCTCGATCGCGTCACAGGCTTGAAGAGCGGAAAGTCTTCGATCTCTTGGTAGTAGTTGCGCCCGCGGCTCCACTCGTACGGGCCTCCGGTGAAGGCGATGACGGGCGAGCATCCGAGGTACGCGTCACGCAGGCCGGCGGCAAGGTTCGCAGCTCCGATGTTCTGGGCCATGCAGATGCCAGGGCGACCGGTCGCACGGGCGTAGCCGTCGGCCATGTAGGCCGCTGCCTTCTCGCCGTGCGTGACGATGCGCTGAATGCTCGTCTCGCGCTCCATGGCGACGAGCGTCGCGCTGAGCGCGGTCGGAACGAGGAACACAGCGGTGACCCCTGCGGCATCGAGAGTGCGCGACAAATACTGCGCACCGGACATGTCCGTCATGATGACTCCTTCGTCCTCACGACCTCGGGTGTTGCGCAGCGTGAGCGCTGCGACCCAGCTGGCCTCGTATGTTGCGTGTGCGGTGTCTTGTTATATAAGACGTCGTCTTGTTATCTTCTCCCCCCGCATCATCGCTGTCAAGCCGTAGGGCGACTCAGGTTCAGTACGATGGCGCCATGGAGCAGAACCACCCCGCCGCAGGGGGTCAGAAGTCGGGGATGCTCGTCAGGGCCATCACGCTGCTAGAGCTCGTCGCAACCCACGCCGACGGGATCGGAGTGCGCGAGGCGGCACGGCGCACCGGTATCGATCGCAGCGCCGTGAGCCGCATCCTCACCCACTTCGAGGAGATCGGCTACGTCGAGCAGGAGCGGGAGCGAGGCCTCTACGCCGCCGGCCCCCGACTGTTCGCGATCGTCGCGGCGCTCGCCGAGCGCGATTCGCTCGCGAAAGCGGCCGAGCCGATTCTCAAAGAGCTCGTCGGGCGCTTCAACGAGACGTGCTACGCGGCCGCCCGCGTGGGCGACACTCTCGTGTATCGCGCCAAGGTCGATTGCGAGCACACCATTCGCTATGTGATCGAAATGGGCAAACCGTTCCCGCTCGTGAGCGGAGCATCCGGCATCGCGATTCTCACCGGACTCACCGACGAAGAGCGCGAACCCATCATCACGCGACCCCTCGAGGCTCACACCGAGAGCAGTTTTCAGCGCGTCGACGATCTGCGCGAACAGATCGCGAAAGACATCGCCCTCGGCTACTCGTACAGTCCCGGCCGATGGGTGCCCAACGGCGGCGGTATCGCGGCACCCTTCTTCGATGCCTCCGGTCGATGCGCCGGCGCCATCACCCTCAGCAGCCCGATGGACAGGCTGCAGAAGATGTCGATCGAGGAGATCGGCGCCGCCGTGCGCGATGCCGCCCAGCGCATGACCGTGCGCCTGGGCACCCTCGACTGAGCGCGGGGGCTCTACTCGGCGTCGATGAACTGATCGACGATGTCGCCACGCGTGGCGATCCAGAACCCCAGCCGCCGCGCCACCGCGATGATCTCGGTCAGCGCCAGCAGGCCCGCGGGGCGACAGCCCACATGCGCGTGCAGCGTGACGTCGATGTAGCCGAGTCGTCGTTGTAGCGACAAGCCACGCGCCTCGAACTCGAAGCTCGAGACGAGTTCGCGGGTCGGCTGGCCATAGCGCACAGTCATGGGCAGGTCGTTGATCTCGAGACCGAAGGGGAGGGCCGTGATCGAGCCCGAGGGCGTGTCAAGCCAGTAGGGCAGGTCAGCGTCGAAGACGTCGCCCCACCACTCGTATCCCGCGTCGGCGAGCAGCTCGCCCGTGCTCGCGCTCGGGGTGCAGCGCGGGCTGATCCAGCCGCGCGGACGCTGCCCGCTCACACTCGCGAGCTGCTCGGTGCACCGTTCGATCTCGGCTCGCTCCTCGTCGGCCCCGATGAGCGCCGGAATGCGATTCTGCGCCCACGAGTGACCACTGATCTCGTGGCCCGACTCGGCGATGGCGCGCACAGCGTCGGGTGCGGTCTCGGTGAGCATGCCGCTGACGTAGAAGGTCGCCGGCAACTGCTCTTTCTCGAGCAGATCGAGTGCCGACCACACGCCGGTGCGCCAGCCGTAATCGGCCCAGGAAAGAGCTTGGTAGTCGACGGCTCCGCCCGGCAGAGGGTTGCCCATCGGGCCGAGCCCCGGAGCGGCATCGGGTGCCCACTGCTCGAACATGATGTTGATGACCAGGGCTCCCGTACGCCCCTCGGGCCAGGAGGTGAGCGATTCGGTCATGGTGGGAGTCCTCTCAGTCAGCGAACTGCGGTCGGTCATGCTGTGGTGCGCGCGGCGTCGAGGTACGGCGCGATGCGGTCGTGGGTGATGGCGGCAAAGTCGTCTGCCGATACCGCGTCGCGCACGAGCTGCACCGGTCGGGAGAGATCGCGCGGGTCGACGAAGGGAAAGTCGGTGCCGAAGATGATGCGCTCGGGCGGCAGCACCTGCAGGGCGAGGGCGAGGGTCTGCGGTGAGCAGTTCGCGGTCTCGAACAGCAGTCGTTCGATCGCCGTCCCCTGATGGTCGGCGGTGCCGAGCATCTCCGCCTCGAGCTTCCAGCGCCACAGCAGCCGGTGCAGCAAGAAAGGCAGGGTTCCGCCGAGGTGCGGAATGATCCAGGTGAGGGCGGGGTACTGATCGAGCATGCCCGACGCCAGCAAGCGCACCGCGGCAATCGTGTCTTCGAAGGGGGCGCCGATGGCCCACTCCATGCCGTGATCGGCGAGCGCCCCCGGCGCGCAGAATCCGTCGGGATGTGTCATCACGAGGGCGGGAGTCTCCCCCATCGTGGCGAATAACGGTTGCCACGCCGCGTCATCGATGGGCCGGGTATCGATGTGGGTCGGGATGCTGTACCCCGCGAACCCCGGAAGGCTACGGGCACGACGAGCCTCGTGAATCGCCTCGTCGACGAAGGGCAGCGGCACCGAGGCAAGGAAGCCGAAGCGGTCGGGGTGTCGCGCGACGACGGCGGAGCATCCATCGTTGTAGCTCGAGACGAGTCTCGCCCGCATCGCCGCATCGGGGTGCCAGATGGTGAGCGAGGCGAAACTCAGCAGCTGCCGCTCGATGCCGGCGGCATCCATGAGGGCGAGGCGCTCGTCGAGCGCGCCGAGGAAGACCGGCACGGCGGTGATGATGCGGTGCTCGAGAAAGGCCCGGGCGACCTCGCCGTGGCGGCCTTGCTGCTCGGCGACCTCGCGCACCACCTCGACGTACTCCGGCGGATAGAAGTGGGCGTGCACGTCGGTGACGGTCATGACTGCTCCGATTGATCGGGGACGAGCGCAGGTTGATCGGGGACGAGCGCGGGAGTCGCGCGGCGCACTCGACGAGAGGTGAGCGGGGCGCCAGAACTGTGGTGCAGGCGCGCCGCGGCGACATGATGGCGAATCTCGGCGCCGAGTCGGCGGCAAAAGCCCTCGGCGTCGTCATCCGCCGCGGGTTGCTCGGCGACGACGGCATCGACGACACCGCTGCTCAGCAGCTGTTGCGCGGCGATGCCCTGGCGGCGCGCCATCTCGGCGGCGTGCTGCACGTCACCGTGGCGGATGACGCTCGCGCCTTCGGGAGGCAGCGGTGCGAGCCAGCCGTGCTCGGCGCAGATCACGCGATCGGCGGGCAGCAAGGCGAGAGCGGCACCACCCGTGCCCTGGCCCATGATGACCGAGACGGTGGGAACGTCGAGCGCGATGAGCGCCGCGAGACAGCGCGCGATCTCCCCGCCGAGCCCACCCTCTTCCGCCTCGCGGGAGAGCGCCGCGCCGGGAGTGTCGATGACCGTGACGAGAGGCAGGCCGAGCTCGGCTGCGAGCGCCATGCCGCGTCGGGCCTGCCTCAGCGCATCGGGCCCGAGCGGACCGTCAAACGACTGCGAGTGGCGGTCGAGGCCGACGATGACGACCCCCTGCTCGCCGAATCGCGCGAGGGCCACGATCGACGCTTTCGCGCTCTCCCCCTCTCCCGTGCCGGAGAGCGGTACGACGTCGGTCGCGGCAACGCGCAGCAGCGTGCGCACACCGGGGCGGCGAGCGCGGCGAGAGACCCCGACGGACTGCCAGGCGTCGACAGCGCTCTCGGCGCCCGGTGACGCTGCGCTGCGATCGGCCGGATGCCCTGCCGGATGCTCGGCCGGTGGCTCTGCGGGTGGCACTGCGGGTGGCCCTGCCGATGGCCCCGCGGAGTGGGCCCCGCGCACGATCGCGAGCACGCGAGCGATCATGGGCCTCAAGTGATGGGGTTCGAGCACCGCGTCGACGAGACCGTGTGCCAGCAGGTTCTCGCCGGTCTGCACCCCCGCGGGAAACTCCGCGCCGTGAAGCGCGGCGTACACCTTGGGGCCGAGGAAGCCGATGAGGGCGTTCGGTTCGGCGACGGTGATGTGCCCGAGCGATCCCCACGAGGCGAAGACACCACCGGTGGTGGGATGACGCTGGTAGACGAGGTAGGGCAAGCCGGCCCTCTTGTGTTCGACCACCGCCGCCGTGATGTCGATCATGCGGGTGAACGCCGCTGTGCCCTCTTGCATGCGCGTGCCGCCCGAGACCGGTGCCGCAAGCACGGGCAGCCGCGCCTCGGTCGCACGTCGAATGGCTGCGGTCACGCGATCGGCGGCCGCCGTGCCAACCGAGCCCGCGAGAAAGCCGAACTCGCCGACGACGACAGCGACGGGGTGACCCTCGATGGTGCCCTCGCCGGTGACGACGGCCTCGCTGATGCCCGTGCGGGCCCGAGCCTGCCGCAATTGCTCGGCATACTCCGCGCCGAGGTCAGGGTCGTGAGGCTGCTCATCCCACGATCGAAAGCTGCTGTCGTCGAGCGTGAGCTCGATGAGATGCAGTGCATCCATTCGTCGCGTCGTCACCGTGGCCAGCTCACGTTGCCGAGGCGGCGAGCCACGCGCGAATGGCCTCGCCGTGCTCATCGAGAGTGGGCGGGGCATCGTGCTCTCGCCGCGTGACCTCGGCACCCGGAAAGTCGAAGAATCGCAGCGGCGGCCCTGGCAGCACGGTCGGGCCGAGCGTCGGGTGGTCGACGGTGATGCGCAAGCCTTGTGACTGCGCTTGCGGCCACTCGTAGACCTCATCGATCGTGCGCACGACACCTGCTGGCACGCCGGCGCGGTCGAGTCGCGCGAGCAACTGCGCACTCGTCGCGTCGCCGAATGCCGCCTCGATCATCGTGATGAGTGCGGCGCGATGCTGCACGCGCTCGGCGTTCGTCGCGAAGCCCTGCGCGAGCGGGTCGAGACCGAGCTCGCCGCAGAGATCTCGCCACAGTTGCTCTGAGCCAACGGCGATCTGAATCGCGCCGTCAGTGGTGCGGAACAAGCCGTAGGGAGCGATCGAGGGGTGATGGTTGCCTTGCGCTGATCCGACCTCGCCCGCGACGGTCCAGCGTGTGCCTTGAAAGGCGTGGACGCCGACGATCGCGGCGAGCAGCGAGGTGCGCACGACTTGACCTCGACCCGTGCGGTCGCGCTCGTGCAGGGCGGCAATCACTCCGGTCGCGCCATACATGCCAGCGAGCAGGTCGCCGATGGGCACGCCGACCCGTTGCACGTCATCAGGCCCGGAGCCGGTGAGCGACATGAGCCCTGCTTCGCCCTGCGCGATCTGGTCATAGCCGGCGCGGCCGCCCTCCGGTCCGTCATGGCCGAAGCCCGAGATCGAGAGCACGACGAGGCGCGGGTTGAGCGCCTCGAGCGTCACGGGGTCGAAACCGAGCCGGTCGAGGGTGCCCGGCCGAAAATTCTCGATGAGCACGTCGGCGCGTGCGAGAAGTGCCCGCAGCGTGGCGATCCCGTCGGTCGACTTGAGGTCGAGAGCGATCGACTCCTTATTGCGATTGCACGAGAGAAAGTAGGTCGACTCGCGTGCGTCGTCGGGCCCCACGAAGGGCGGACCCCAACTGCGAGTGTCGTCACCGTTCGACGGCGACTCGACCTTGATGACGCGAGCGCCGAGGTCGCCGAGCATCATGCCGGCGTGCGGACCCGCGAGCGCCCGGCTCAGGTCGATGACGAGGGTGCCGTCGAGCGGGCCGGTCACGCTGACTCCTCGGCAGCGTGCGCCGCCACCGCCGTGGATGCTCGCGCGACGTCGCCCGCATCGATGGCATCGACGAGCTCGCGGTGCACCGCGAGTCGATGAGCACGGTAGCCCTCGGCTTGCTCCACGCGAGCGGCATCGCTCACCGCTCGATCGGCGTGCTCGCCAATGACGTGCATCATCGCCAGGTACATCGCGCGCAGCATCTCGTTGGGCGTGATGGCTGCGATCTGCTCGTGCAGAGTCCAAATCGATCGGATGAACGCGTCGTGGTCGTCGAGCGCCGCTTCGACCCGCCCGAGCTGTGTGCGCAGCGCGCGTGCCTGCGCCGCCGTGCGCGACCGCGCGGCATCGAGCACCACGAGCGGCTCGAGCGCTTCGCGGATGGCAATCGCGTCGGCGAGCGTGGTCGCTTCGCCGTGCACGCTCAAGAGGGTGTGCCGCAAGCGCACGACCGGTCCAGTGCGAGCGACGAAGACGCCACCCCCACGACCGGGCCGAATCTCGGCGAGTCCGCGATCGACGAGCAATCGGATCGCTTCGCTTACCGTGGCACGAGCGAAACCCGATCGCGCCCGCCACTGCTCGATCGTGCCGAGCGGGTCGCCCGCACCGAGTCGATCGTCGGTAATCGACTGCTCGATGGCGGCGGCGAGGGCCTGCGCGCGGGTGGCGGGGGCATCGGTGACCATGCCGTGCAAGCTAGCAGTGCTGGCGATGAATATCTAGATAAAGGTTCTAAACGTTGCTATGTTTTCTGCGACGCCGCGGTCGTGCGGCTGCATCGAAGGAGAACAGCATGCGCATCGTCGGTTACGTCACCGCCGCAGGAGAACGGCACATCGCCGCTCGCGACGGCGACCAGCTCATTCCGCTCGGCGACGTCGCCGCGTTCTGGCGCGACTCCCAGGCCGCGATCGCCCGCGCGGACACGGTCACTGATCGCATCGAGGCATCGAGCGTCACGCTCGCGCATCCCGTGCCCGACTCGGCCCGCGTGCTGTGCCTGGGTCTCAACTATCGAGCGCACGCGGCCGAAGGCAGCTTCGAACCACCCGCCTACCCGATGATCTTCGGGCGCTGGACGGCCTCGCTCGTCACCGACGGCACGCCAGTACCCGTGCCCGTCGACGAAGCCGGACTCGACTGGGAAGCAGAGATCGCCGCCATCGTCGGCACGCCCATCTCCGTTGCCGACGCAGACACCGCGCGCGCCGCCGTCATGGGCTACGCGGCGTTCAACGACCTGTCTGCGCGCCGCGCACAGAAGCTCACCGCGCAGTGGACGCTCGGCAAGAACTCCGACAACTCCGGCCCTATGGGTGACCTCGTCACCGCTGATGAGGTCGGCGACCTGCGCGACGGACTCCGAGTGCGCACTCTCGTCAACGGCGAGACGATGCAAGACGGCAACACGAGCGAGATGATCTTCGAGCTCGGCGAGGTGCTCGCTCTCGTGAGCCGCACCATGACACTCAACCCGGGCGACCTCATCGTCA
>SXMH01000043.1 GCA_005777405.1 Actinomycetota bacterium | reverse complement strand
CGCCACGAGCTGGCGCATTCAGCAGATCACCCACGATCAGGTCATCGTGACGCCCGCGTTCGGCCAACCGGGCAAAGTGCCGTTCTGGAAGGGCGAGGGCCTCGGACGCCCTGCCGAACTCGGCCGCGCGCTCGGAGCAGCGACACGAGAACTCGCGTCGGCCTCCGTGGATGCTCGCCGCGAGCGCCTCGTCGCCGCGGGTCTCGACGAGCGCGCCATCGGCAACCTCGAGGCCCTGCTGCTCGAGCAGCGCGAGGCGACCGGCCGAGTGCCGAGCGAGCGAGAACTCGTGGTCGAGCGGTTCCGCGACGAGCTCGGCGACTGGCGGCTCGTCATGCACTCGCCCTACGGCCTCGCCGTGCATGCCCCCTGGGCACTCGCCGTCTCGGCGCGACTGCGCGAGCGATTCGGATTCGACGGTGCCGCGGTCGCAGCCGACGACGGCATCGTCGTGCGCCTGCCTGACACCGCCGCGGAGCCGCCGAGCGCCGAGCTGCTGCTCTTCGACCCCGCCGAACTCGATGCGATCGTCACGAGCGAGGTCGGTGGCTCAGCGCTCTTCGCCTCACGCTTCCGAGAGTGCGCAGCGCGTGCGCTGCTGCTGCCTCGGCGCGACCCGGGTCGACGCAGTCCACTGTGGCAGCAGCGACAACGCGCCAGCCAGTTGCTCGAGGTCGCGCGCGAGTTTCCTGACTTCCCCGTCATTCTCGAAACGGCGCGCGAGGTACTGCAAGACGTCTACGACCTGCCCGCGCTGCACGAGCTGGCCGAGAGTATCGAGCGACGTGACGTTCGCGTCGTCGAGGTCGAGACCGCATCACCCTCGCCCTTCGCCCGCAGCCTGCTCTTCGGCTATGTCGCCGCATTCCTCTACGAAGGCGACGCTCCGCTCGCCGAGCGGCGGGCCGCCGCCCTGAGCATCGATGCCGGCCTGCTCGCCGAACTGCTCGGCCGTGCCGAACTGCGCGAAGTGCTCGACGCGTCGATCGTCGAGCAGACCGAGCGCGAACTGCAGCGCCTCGCCGACGATCGGCGAGCGCGTGACATCGAGGGCTTGGCCGACCTGCTGCGCTTGCTCGGTCCGCTGTCGATCGACGAGGCCACCGCGCGATCGGTGCCCGACCTCGATGTCGCCGCGGCGTTCGACAGTCTGGGCCGTGAGCGCCGCGCCTTCGAAGCCACGATCGCCGGGGTGCGGCGTTGGGCCGGTGTCGACGATGCCGCGCGACTTCGTGATGCGCTCGGCACGCCCATCCCGCACGGTGTGCCGAGCGTGTTCCTCGAGCCGGTTCCCGACCCGATTGGTGACCTCGTCGGGCGCTACGCGCGTACGCACGGGCCGTTCGCGGCGAGCGACCTCGCCACTCACCTCGGTCTCGGCGTCGCTGTGGTCGTGGATGCTCTCCGCCGGCTCGCTGCCGACCGCCGACTCGTCGAAGGAGAGTTCAGACCCGGGGCGACGGGCACCGAGTGGGTCGATGCCGAGGTCTTGCGGCGCTTGCGCTCGCGCAGCCTTGCCGCGCTGCGCCGCGAGATCGAGCCCGTCAGTCACGGGGCCCTCGGTCGTTTCTTGCCGACCTGGCAGCACGTCGGTTCGGCGGCGACCCGCGAATCGGCGGTCGAGGCCCTTGCTCCCGTGCCGCGCGCCGCGGGAGCGGCGCGACCTCGCCCGGGGCTCACGGGCGTCGATGGAGTGCTGCAGGCGATCGAGCAGCTGCAGGGCCTCGCACTGCCCGCCACGGCGTGGGAGAGTCTCGTGCTGCCGAGCCGCGTGCGCGACTACTCCCCCGCTCTGCTCGACGAACTGTGCGCAGCGGGCGACGTGCTCTGGGCGGGAGCGGGCGAACTGCCCGGCGCTGATGGCTGGGTCGCCCTGCACCTCGCCGACACCGCGCACCTCAGCGTGCCCGAACCGCTCGAGTTCGAGCCGAGCGAACGGCAGAGCGCCGTACTCGACGCGCTCGCGGGTGGGGGCGGCTTCTTCTTCCGGCAGCTCTCGACCGCCGTGCAGCAGGCGACGGGCGAGAGCGTGCCCGACGCAGATCTCGTTCAGGAGCTCTGGGGCCTCGTGTGGGCGGGCGCGATCGGCAACGACACCTTCGCACCGTTGCGGGCACGACTCGGCGGGTCGAGCTCCCGCACCGCCGGGCGACGTCAGCCAGCGCGCCCACGTGCGTATCGCGGGTACGCACGCCCGACGAGTGCGCTGCAGGCGGGGCCGCCGACAGTCGCCGGCCGCTGGACCCTCCTGCCCGAGCGCGACCTCGACCCGACCAGACGAGCCGCCTTCGCCGTGGATGCCCTGCTCGAGCGCCACGGCATCGTGACGCGCGGCGCCGTGCAGGCTGAAGGCTTACGCGGCGGCTTCGCCCTCGCCTACCAGGTGCTCGCCCGCCGTGAAGAGGCAGGTTCAGTGCGCCGCGGTTACATCGTCGAAGGGCTCGGCGCCGCGCAGTTCGCCCACCCGTCGACGGTCGACCGCGTGCGCACGTTCTCGCGCGACGCCGACGCCGCACCCGCACTGTCGACCATCGTGCTTGCCGCCACCGACCCGGCGAACCCCTACGGCGCCGCGCTGCCGTGGCCGACGGCGCCGAGCGAGGTCACGCACCGCCCGGGTCGCAAGGCTGGCGCGCTCGTGGTGCTCGTCGACGGGCACCTCGCGCTCTACCTCGAGCGCGGCGGCAAGAGCGCGCTCGTCTACACTGCCGACGACGCGGTGCTCGAGGCGGCGGCGATCGAGCTCGCCGCGGTGGTGCGCGCACGCCTGCGGTCGATCCGGGTCGAGCGCGTCGACGGTGCGAGCGTCATCGGCACTCCCCTCGCCGATGCCCTCGTCGCCGCTGGCTTCGTCGTGACACCCCAAGGCATCCGGCTGCGGCTGTGAGCGGGTGACGCATGCCTGAAGGAGACACGGTGCACCGCTTGGCGGGCAGGCTGCATGCGGCTCTCGCCGGGCTCGAGCTGGCTCGCAGCGATGTGCGCGTGCCACGCTTCGCTACCGCCGATCTCGCCGGGCAGCACGTCGTCGAGGTCGTCGCCCACGGCAAACACGTGCTCATGCGACTCGACGACGTCACCGTGCACTCGCATCTCAAGATGGAGGGGGCGTGGCACGTGCATCCCCTCGGCACCCGGTGGAGTCGACCCGCCCACGAAGCTCGCATCGTGCTCGACACCGTGCCCGCCGCCATGCCGACCGGGGATGCTCGCCCGCTGCAGGCCGTCGGCTTCGCGCTCGGCGAGCTCGACCTCGTGCGTCGTGACGCCGAGAACGAGGTCGTAGGGCATCTCGGTCCCGACCCGCTCGCAGACGACTGGGATCGCGCGGAGGCACTGCGGCGCCTCACCGCCCAACCCTCGCGCCCGATCGGACTCGCGCTGCTCGATCAACGCGCCGTCTCGGGGTTCGGCAACGACTATCGCAATGAGGTGCTCTTCTTGCGCGGTGTGCTGCCCGAGACTCCCGTCGGCGCGACCGATGTCGAGGGAGTGCTCGATCTCGCCGTAAGGCTCATCCGCGCCAACCGTGATCGATCTCAGCGCGTAACGAGCGGCAACCTGCGCCGTGGCGAGCGGCTGTGGGTCGCGCATCGTGATGGTCGGCCGTGCCGTCGCTGCGGCACGCGCATCGAGCGAGGGCTGCTCGGCGAGGACCCCACGACCGAGCGCATCACGTGGTTCTGCCCCCGCTGCCAGCGCTGAGTCGCGAGCACGCGGGCACTGCGCGCTAACGTCGTCGTCATCATGGTGACCGCATCGCTCAGAGCAATCGTGGCGCTCGGGCTCGTCGCGCTCGTCGGAACACTGGACGGCTGCCTCGGGCCGAGAAGTAACGAGACGGAGAGTTCCGGCTCCGGCGTCGATGTCGCCACCGACGGTACCGGCGTCGTCACGAGCATCGTCGATGGCGACACCCTGCGCCTCGATGTCGATGGCGTCGAGCTGCGGGTGCGGCTCATCGGCATCGACACCCCCGAGGTGTACCCCGAGCTCGAGTGCTTTGGCGAGGAGGCGACGGCCGAGCTCGAGCGGCTCGCACCGGTCGGCTCGACTCTGCAGTACGCCTACGATCGCGACCCCCGAGACCCCTACGACCGAAACCTGCTGTATCTCACGAGCGACGACGGCACGTTCATCAATCTAGCCATGGTCGAGAACGGCTTCGCCTTCGCCGTGCTCTTCGAACCGAACGACGCCTACTGGCCCGAGCTGCAGGATGCCGAGCGCTCAGCGCGCGATGCCGGCCGAGGCCTCTGGGGCAGCTGCTAGACGGGCTCGATGAGCTGCGGTCCGTCGCCGCGCAACGGCGCCACGGCGTGCAGCTCGAGCCGGTCGAGCACCTGCTCGCTCTCGGCGACCACCATGTCGACGAGCGACTGGTCTCCCTCGACCGTCGGGTCGAGCCACTCGTCCCACACCTCGCGCGGCAGCATGACAGGAGCGCGATCGTGGATGCTCGCCGCCGGTCCATGCGCTGCTCGCGTGAGCATCGTGCACGTGAGCACCCAGGGGCCGGGCTCGGCGCCCTCCGCCACAGGAGCACGCCACCACGAGTAGAGGCCCGCGAACGCGAGTTCACCCGCTTCGGGGTCGTGAATGTAGTGCGGGGTCTTCACGGGCTTGCCGTCCGCACCGCCGGCCGTGTGCCACTCGTAGTAGCCGTCGGCCGGCAGAATCGCCCTCGATCGCACGACCGCGTTCTTGAAGGTGCTCTTCTCGCTCACCGTCTCGCTGCGAGCGTTGAAGGTGGGGTACTTCGACGTGAGCTCTGTCGCCCACCGCGGCACGAGCGACCAGCGGGCCGAGGTCAGCAATCGGGAGGGCATCCCGTCGGGGTCGTCTTTCGGCACGCGGTCGACGATGATCGGCACCTGCTGGGTGGGCGCGATGTTCCAACTCGGCGGCATCGCCACATCGTCGACTTCGTCGGCCTCGAAGTAGGCGCCGAGCTCTTCGCCGCTCTTGGTATTGGCGTAGCGACCGCACATGGTTAGTCCTCCCCGCTTGCGGCGGCGAGTGCCGCACGCAGGCGCGCCTCGTCGACGCGATAGATGGTGTGCACGGCTCCGTCGATGAGCACGACGGGAATCTCGTCCCAGTAGCGGTCGTGCAGCTCGGCGTCGTCGAGGATGCTCTGCTCGAGCATCCTCACTGCCGGAAGGTCGCGCAGCACCGTCTCGACGACCGCGCGCGCCTCATCGCAGAGGTGGCAGCCGGGCTTGCCGATGAGCGTCACGAGCGGCGAAGGCACCCGCCCAGCCTAGACACCTGCCTATGCTGGACGCGATGTCCTCTCCCGTCGCCGCCGCCGGCCCCGCATCGCCCGACCCTGCCGGGCAGCGTGTCATCGCGTTCTTCGACGTCGACAACACCCTCATGCGCGGCGCGAGCGTCTACCACTTGGGCAAGGCGGCGTGGCGTCGCGGCTATGTCGGCGCTCGCGACATCGCGCGCTTCGCGTGGCAGCAAGCACGGTTCGTATCGGTCGGTGAGAACACGCAGCACCAACTGAGCGCGCGCGATCGCGCTCTCGAACTCGTCGCCGGTCGCACCGAGACCGAGCTCGCCGAACTCGCCGCCGAGACCTACGACAGTCGGGTCGTGCGGCTGCTGCTGCCCGACATCGTGGCGCTCGCGCACGAGCACATGGCCCGTGGCCACGAGGTCTGGCTCATCACCGCGACGCCCGAAGCCTTCGCGATCGTCATGGCCGAACGCTTGGGGCTCTCCGGCGCGATCGGCTCGCGCATCGAGAGCGTCGATGGCGTCTTCACCGGCAAGCTGCTGGGACACGTCATGCACGGCGCGCACAAGGCTGATGCCGCCGCCGCCCTCGCCAGTGAGAAGGGCGTGGCTCTCACCGACTGCTGGGCCTACAGCGATTCGCGCAACGACATTCCGCCGCTCGAACTCGTCGGCAGCCGCATCGTCGTGAACCCCGACGCCGCCCTCGCGCGCTACGCCGCCGCGCGCGGATGGCCCGTCATGCGCGCGCGCCCGTAACGGCCCAGCGGCACTGCGGCACTGCGGCACTGCGGCACAGCGGCACAGCGGCACTGCGGCACTGCGGCACGACGGCACACACGACGAAGGCGCCCGACCTTCTGGTCGAGCGCCTCGCCTCGCGGGTGATTCCCCTACTTCTTGTTGCGACGCTGGTGACGCGTCTTGCGCAGCAGCTTGCGGTGCTTCTTCTTGGCCATCCGCTTGCGGCGCTTCTTGATGACTGAACCCATGGAAATCCTTTTGAATCGTGATCCGAACGGGAGAACGGCCCGTTCAGGACCGTGATGTACCGACCGAGTCTACCCGACGTCAGCGATCGGGGTTTCGATGGCCGTCACGACCGCCGACTCGGGAATGCGAAAGCTGCGGCCGAAGCGAATGGCGGGCAGCTCGCCAGCGTGCACCATGCGGTACACGGTCATCGACGAAACGCGCATCATCTCTGCCACTTCGGCAACGGTGAGAAACCGCACGTCGGAGAGATCCCGAGTCATCAGGCTGCCTTCCGGCCATAGAAGCACTCCCGCCCGTGTGGCAGGAGTGCATGACGATCAGAGTAGGGGCTGGTGTGACGAGTGTAAAGATCGCGGCGCCCCCGCGATCGAAGCACGGGATGCTCGCCGCCACCCTCGCGAGCGCTCAGCTCTCGTCGTCCCGCTTCCACGGCAGTCGCTTCGCCACGGCCTCTTGCACGTCGTGCAGCTTCTCTTGCACGGCGCCCGGCACATCTTTGAAGCGCTCTTGCGCCTCGTGGATGACGGTGCGCGCCTGGTGCGAAGCACCCGCGGCGACGCGGCCCACCGTCGAGCCGGCCGCGGAGACGTCGGCACCCGCCCACGCGGCGAACGCCGTCGAACCGACCGAGCCGAGGTCGTCGTTGAGGAACGGCAGCAGAAAGTCTTCAACTTCTTCGAGCGGCGAAGCTTCGACCCGGTAATAGCGGTGCTGCCCGTCTTCCCGCACGGTCACGAGTCCGTGGTCGCGCAACACCTTGAGGTGCTTCGAGACCGTCGGCTGGGTGGCGTCCATACGGTCGACGAGCTCGCTCACGCTGAGCTCGCCGACGCCGTCGGCGCCCGACGGGCTCGCTTCGAGCAGGTGCTGGAGCAGTTCACGACGCGTGGCGTCGGCGATCACGTCGAAGATGTCGGCCATGACACCAGGCTAGTCAGCCTGCCTGCGGAGTACCATGGCACGCGGTCTGCCGACCGGTAGAGGAGCGTTCATGTCGCAGAGCACCCGCATGCCGGGCAATCGCCGCGACGAACCCGCGAGCCCGATCGGCGGGCTCTGGCGCACGATTCGCAATGCGTCGACCTCGTCGCCCGCTCGCTTCGCGATTCTCATCTTCACGACGCTCATCGTCGTGACGACCCTCTTGCTGACTCTGCCGATCGCGCGAGCCGGCGAAGGGTCGGGCACACCACTAGCCGATGCCCTCTTCACGGCAGTGTCGGCGATCTGCGTCACCGGCCTCACCACCGTCGACATGGCGACGCACTGGTCGCCCTTCGGCAACGTCGTCATCATTCTCGCGATGCAGATCGGCGGCATCGGCGTGCTGACGATGGCGAGCATCCTCGGCCTCATCGTGGCGCGCAAGATGGGCTTGCGCGCGAAGCTCATTGCCGCGAGCGACACCAACGCTGCCCGTGTGCACGCCGGGCCGGTCAGCGAATCGCAAGCCGTACGACTGGGCGACATCGGCGGACTTCTCGCGACCGTCGCCCTGAGCGCGATCGTCATCGAACTCGCGATCACGGCACTCGTCGTGCCTCGACTGCTGCTCGAAGGCTTCGACGTCTGGACGGCGATCTGGCAGGGCTTCTACATCTCGCTCTCGGCCTTCACGAACACCGGCTTCGTGCCTTTCGCCGACGGCATGGCGCCCTTTGCCTCCGACGTGTGGCTGCTGTCGGTGCTGTCGATCGCCGTCTTCCTCGGCGCGATCGGCTTTCCTGTCATCTTCGCGCTCGCACGATGGGCGCGCAGCCGCACGCGCCTCGGGCTGCACGCGCAAGTGACGCTCGTCACGACGCTCATTCTCATCGTGCTCGGCGCGATCGCGATTCTCGTGCTCGAGTGGTTCAACACCGCGACGCTCGGCGATCAAGACCCGATCGTGCGCCCGCTGACAGCAACGTTCACGTCGATCATGTCGCGCTCGGGGGGCTTGAGCACCGTCGACATCGGCGAGATGAACGGCTCGACCCTGCTCGTACTCGACATGCTCATGTTCGTGGGCGGGGGCTCAGCATCCACCGCGGGCGGTATCAAGGTGACGACGCTCGCGGTGCTGTTCTTCGCGGCCATCGCCGAGGCGCGCGGCGTCGACGACATGGAGGCTTTCGGGCGGCGCATTCCTCACGATGTGCTGCGACTCGCCGTGAGCATCGTGCTGTGGGGTGCGACGATCGTCGCCACCACGAGCGTCATCGTGCTGCACATCACCAAAGCCCCGCTTGATCTCGTGCTTTTCGACGTGATCTCTGCCTTCGCCACGTGTGGTCTCTCGACAGGGCTGACGAGTGGCGACCTTCCCGATGCAGCGAAGTACGTGCTCGCCGCCACCATGTGGGCAGGGCGCGTTGGTACAGTGACCCTCGCCGCGGCCCTGGCCGCGAGCCAGAAACGGCAACTGTTCCGCCGAGCTGAAGAGAGGCCCATCGTTGGTTGAGCGCATTCGCCACGACGCACCCGTGCTCGTCATCGGACTCGGCCGCTTCGGCGCCGCGACCGCCGGGCAACTGCAGCGGCTTGGCCGCGAGGTGCTCGCGGTCGACGAAGACGCGAGCCTCGTGCAGAAGTGGGCAGAACGCGTCACGCACGCGGTGCAGGCTGACGCCCGATCACTGGATGCTCTGCGCCAGATCGGCGCACAAGAGTTCAGCATCGCCGTCGTCGCGACGGGCTCGTCGATCGAGTCGAGCGTGCTCATCACGGCGAACCTCGTCGACCTCAAGATTCCGCAGATCTGGTCGAAGGCCATCAGCCAATCGCACGGCAAGATTCTCGCGCGCATCGGCGCGAACCACGTGATCTACCCCGAAGCCGAAGCGGGCGAGCGCGTCGCCCACCTCGTCTCGGGCCGCATGATCGACTTCATCGAGTTCGATGACGACTTCGTGCTCGTCAAGATGTACCCGCCGAAGCCGATTCGCGGTCTCTCGCTCACCGACTCGCAAGTGCGCACGAAGTACAACATCACGGTTGTCGGCGTGAAGAGCCCCGGCAAACCCTTCACCTATGCGACCGAGCAGACGGTGGTCTCGAATCACGATCTCATCATCGTGTCGGGCACTGAAGGCGACATCGACCGCTTCGCCTCGCTCGACAGCTAGTCGTTCTGCTGCTGCTCGAGCCACTGCTCGAACAGTTCTCGACGCTCGTCGGCGTTCTCGTCGCGCTGCTGCCAGAGTTCGTCGCGCTGCTGCAGCAACTCGTCAAGACGGTCACTGCGGTCACTGCGATCACCGCGATCACCGGAGTGCTCGGCGCCCAGCGCGCCGAGCACGGGCCCGTGGTGGCCGGGCAGCAACCGGCCCACGCCGACGCCCGCCGCGAAGGCGATGCCGAGCGTGAGCACCCCGGCGAGCGTCAGCCCGGTGATGGCGAGGGCGCGCGGAGCGCGTGAACGAGGTGCGGGAGCGGGTGACGCAGCAGCCGGCGACGGATCGCTGGGCGCTGCGGCGTTGCGGGTGTGCTCGGCGGCGTTGTCGGCAGGGTTGTCGGCAGTGTTGTCGGCAGTGCTCATGGCTGACTCCTTCGAGTGCGCGACCGGCAGGGTGCAGGTCGATCTCTCGAGCGTCGAGGCGCACCATTGGCGCGCCCTATGCCGGCACTATGCCCCGGCCGCGAGTTCCCTTGCCCGCAGCAATGCGGCCTCGGTCGCTCGGTCGAAGAGCGCGTCGAGCTCGGCCTGCTGCAGCACGGCGATCGCGCGCTCAGTCGTGCCCTTCGGGCTCGTCACCCTTCGACGCAGCTCGGCAGGGTCGTCACCGGTCGACTCGAGAAGCAGGGATGCTCCGAGGAAGGTCTGCTGCACCATGAGCCGCGCGACATCGGGTTCGAAGCCCCGCTGCTCGGCCGCGCGCGTGAACTCTTCGATGAGCAAGAAGACGTAAGCGGGCCCCGAGCCCGAGATGGTCGAGAGCGCGTCGATCTGGCTTTCGGGCAGCTCGATGACCGTGCCCACGGTGCTGAAGAGGTCGTCGGCGAGCGCAAGGTGCGTCGCGGTCGCTCGCGAACCACCGCTGATGCCCGTGACGCCGCGACCGATGAGGGCGGGGGTGTTCGGCATCGCCCGCACGACGGGGTTCGGCACGACGGCCTCCATCGCCGCGGTGGTGATGCCGGCAGCGACGCTCACAACCAGCGCGTCAGGATGCAGTGCCTGAGCGAGATCGGCGAGCACGGCGGTGATCTGCGCGGGCTTCACGCCGAGAATCACGAGCCGGGCATCCTGCACCGCCCAGGTGTTCGCTTCGGCGTCGTGTTCGGTGCCGCGAGCGTCAATGCCCTGCGCGCGCAAGGCGGCGGCAGAAGCGTCGGTGCGGGTCGTCGCTCGCAGGGCTGCGACGTCCACGCCTGGTTGCCGAAGACCCGCGAGAATCGCGCCGCCCATCGAGCCGGTGCCGAGTATCGCCAGGGAAGGCAGAGTTGCGCTCATGGCACGAGTGTAGGTTGGAGGAGTCGCACCGCACGGTCGTGCGACAGCGGCGAAGGAGGCAGACATGCTCGTATCAGCGATTCGAGAAGCGCTGCTGGCCACGGCCGGAGTGCAAACCGTCGACGAGGTCGTCGTGCACGATCTCCCCGAGTCAGGCCCTCTTGTGGTGGCACGTCTCGGCTTCGGGCCAAGCACACCGGTGAGCGACGTCGTGGCCATTCTCGACGAGGTGCGGCGCGGCCTAGCTGACGCAGCACCCGACGCGAGCGACATCGTGCTCGAGCCGACCATCGCGCCCCCGCGCACCGACGGCAACCCGCCGACCGACGTCTTCGTCATCCGCGGCGCCGACTGAGCTCCTCGCACTCCCCGCGCGCGGCGCGGATCGACCCCCGGCGACGACAGGGCTAGCCTCGAAGCAGCGCGCCCCGGTCACTCCCGACGGGGCGTCCGGTCCGCACTCTCAAGGAGAACACCGCTATGGAGTTCCTGCACTCGGTCCTCGTCGTCGGCCACATGATCGGTCTCGCGGCCATCGTCGGCACGTTCCTGCTGCAGATGCGCAAGAACGGCGACTTCGCCGTGCTCGCCATCTTCGGGGGAGCGATCACCCAGCTCGTCACGGGCCTCGCACTGGTCGGAGTCGCCGAGATGGGCGATGGCGACCTCAACTACGCCAAGATCGGCACGAAGCTCGTCATCGCTCTCGCCGTCTTCGTGGCTGCGCTGCTGGCCTGGCTCAAGGCGCGCAAGGGCACCAACGATCGCTCAATCAAGCCCTTCTTCCACGCGGCTGGCGGACTCGCGCTCGTCAACGTGGTGCTCGCGGTCTTCTGGTGATGAGCATCCACGCATGATCGTCGAGGAAGGCGGCGGGATGCTCGCCGTGAGCTGCTCGTGAGCGCGCACAACGGCTCGCGCGCCATCATTGCGGCGCTCGCCGCCAACCTCGGCATCGCGGTGACGAAGTTCGCCGCCTACCTGCTCTCAGGCTCGAGCGCGATGCTCGCCGAGAGCGTGCACTCCCTCGCCGACTCGGGCAATCAGGTGCTGCTGCTCGTCGGCGGCCGTCGCGCCCGGCGCGCGGCAGACCGCGAGCATCCCTTCGGCTACGGCAGAGCCCGCTACGTCTACGCCTTCATTGTCGCGATCATTCTGTTCTCGATCGGCGGGGTGTTCTCGATCTATGAGGGCGTCGCCAAGCTGCAAGATCCGCACCCGCTCGAGAACGCCTGGATTCCGATCGTCGTGCTCGTCATCGCGATCGGACTGGAGTCGTTCTCGCTGCGCACCGCGGTGCGCGAGTCGAACCTCGTGCGAGGCACGCAGTCGTGGGTGCAGTTCGTTCGCCGCTCGAAGGCCCCCGAGCTGCCCGTGGTGCTGCTCGAAGACCTCGCGGCACTGCTGGGCCTGAGCTTCGCGCTCTTCGGAGTCGGCCTCACGGTGCTGACGGGCGATGCGGTGTGGGACGCGATCGGCACGATTCTCATCGGTGTGCTGCTTGTCGTCGTCGCGATCGTGCTGGGCATCGAAACGAGCAGTCTGCTCGTGGGCGAGGGGGCGAACGTCGACGACGAGGCCCGCATCGTGGATGCCCTGCAGCAGCACCCCGAGGTGCTCGCGCTCGTGCACCTCAAGACGCTGTACCTCGGCCCCGACGAGTTGCTCGTGGCGGCCAAGCTCGCTTTCGCCCGAGAGTCGAGCCTCGAACGAGTGGCCGCCGTCATCGACGAGGTGGAAGCGCTCGTGCGCGAGGCGGTGCCAGCGGCCCGCGTGATCTACCTCGAACCCGGTCTCGTCGAGGCGCCGGTCGCCGGCTCAACAGCGTCAGCTGAATAGCGCGCGGCCGTCAGCGGCGTTCGGCGAAGAACTCTGCGAGCAACTCGGCGCTCTCGCGCTCGTCGACGCCGCCGACGACTTCCGTGACGCGGTGCGGCAGTCGGCGCTCGCGCAAGAGGTCGACGACGCTGCCCGCGGCTCCCGCCTTGGCATCCCACGCGCCGAAGACGACGCGATCGATGCGGGCGGCAAGAATCGCGCCCGAGCAGAGCACGCAGGGTTCGAGGGTGACGATGAGCGAGCATCCACTGAGTTGCCAGTCGCTCCTCGCCGCGGCCGCCTGGCGTAACGCCACAACCTCGGCATGCGCGGTCGGGTCGGCGTGCAGCTCGCGCTCGTTACGACCGCGGCCGATGATGGCACCCGACTCGTCGAGCACGATGGCACCGACGGGAACGTCTCCCGAGGCGAGCGCCGCGCGAGCCTCGTCGAGGGCTGCGCGCATCGCGAGCCGGTCGCTCTCGGCCACAGCGGTCATGGCACCCCTTCCGATACGGTGAGCCTATGCGAGTGCACGTGGCCGACCACCCCCTCATCACCCAGAAGCTCACCATGCTGCGCGAGGCCACGACGCCCTCGCCGACGTTCCGCGCGCTCACCGAAGAGCTCGTGACGCTGCTCGCCTACGAGGCGACGCGCAACGTGCGCACGCACGAGGTGACGATCATGACTCCCGTCGCCGAGACCGTGGGGCTGGCGATCAGCGAACCGCGTCCGCTCATCGTGCCCATCTTGCGCGCCGGCCTCGGCATGCTCGAGGGCATGGTGAAGCTGGTTCCCGGCGCCGAAGTCGGCTTCCTCGGCATGGTGCGCGACCACGACACGCTCGAACCGAGCGTGTATGCGGAGCGACTGCCCGACCAACTCGAGGGGCGACAGTGCTTCGTGCTCGACCCCATGCTCGCGACCGGTGGCTCGCTGCTCGCGGCCATCGAGTTTCTCTTCGAGCGTGGTGCCGACGACGTGACCGCGATCTGCCTGCTCGGGGCGCCCGAAGGCCTCGAGATGATCGAGAAGGCGACGGCAGGGCGCGACGTCACCATCGTGCTCGGCGCACTCGACGAGAAGCTCAACGAGAAGGGCTACATCGTGCCCGGTCTCGGCGACGCCGGTGACCGCCTCTACGGCACCGTGGGCTAACTCTGTGCCCCGAGTGTCGAGACGCTGACTTGACGCTCACGCGAGCGCTCAGTGATACTGAGCGCATGACCGTTACCGCGAGCACCCTGACCGCCTTCGAGGCTCTGGGGACCGCCGGCATGATGATGCCGGTGCGCAGTGACGCGCGTTGTCGAATGTGCGCCTAACAGGCCACCCTCCGCCGAGCTCTGCCGATCATCCGAACCCGTCGCCCGTAGCGATGAGCGATTCGACCGATCCGCGGCTCCCCGCATCGCCGCCGCCTTCCGCGGCCCGCGACGCGCGTACCTCCGACACACCGTCATCGAACGGCATCGTTCCGGCTTCTGAGACCGGCGGCGAGCCGTTCGACTCCGCAGAAAGCGTCTCGCCCATGTCTCTCGCCACTCTTCCCAGTCGCCCCACCACTGCTGCTCGTCCCATCACGCCGTCCGCGGTTGCCGCCGTTCCGTCGTCGGCGGCCGCACCATCGTCGACCGCTGGCTCTGCCTCGACGACCGCCGACTCGTCCGCGGCGCCTCGCCTGCGCGCCGTGCCCGAGGGAACCGAAGCGCGAGGCTTCGTGCTCTACGTCGGTCTCGACGAAGCCAAGGCCGCAGCCGCGGGCATCGATCTCGGCGCGCTCGTCACCGCGCTCAAGAAGGTGACCACCGACCTCGCCCCTGGCGCCGAGACCCACGCGGCGGTCGCGCTCGCTCCCGCCGGCGCCGGCGGCCGCGACGTCGACGTCGTGCGCCTCGCCTTGCAAGACCCCGCAGCGCTCGCGCGCTACCGCCGCACCGAGGTGGCTCCCGTCGAAAAGGTGACCGACGGTGTCGTCATCGACATCTCGCGCAAGCGCGTACTGCTCGATGGCGAGACCGCCTCCCTCACCTACAAAGAGTTCGAGCTGCTGCAATACCTCGTGCTACGAGAGGGGCGCACGATCGAGCGCGCCGAGCTCATCACCGCTCTCTGGGCCGAGGGTGCCGACGATGACGGCGATGTGCCCAATGAGCGCACGATCGACGTGCACGTGCGACGACTGCGCGCGAAGCTCGGCGGCTATGAAGACATTGTGCGCACCGTGCGCGGCTCGGGCTACCGCTTCGACCGCCACGCTGACGTGTCGATTCGCTACGCCTCGACGCCGAGCCCCGACTTCTTCTAGGTTCCGGCGCCGCGTGCGCGTAGCGATTTACGGCATCAGCAGTCGGCGCCGCTGTTGACGGCGATGGGCATGCCGATGTTGATGACGACGCCCGCGTCGGTGAACGCCGCGACGCCCACGGTGTAGTCGGAATCGAACCAGTCGGTCTCGAGCAGCACGATCGCTGACTCCTCAAACCCTTCGATCAGCTCGGGGTCAGTGTCGGCGATGATCGCCGCGATGTCGTCTCCGACCTGTGCGCCTCCCGCAGCTTCGATCGAGATCTCCTGCCCGTCGGTGCCCGTCACGCTCGTCGCAAAGGCGCGCGAGCTATAGGCGCCCACGAGGCTGCCGGGCTCGTCGATGCGCAACGCCTCGCCCCAGAAATAGGTGTCGCCCGGCGTGCTGCACTCGCCGCCCTCGCGCACCTCGATCTGCGGCGCCCCGAGCAGTGCGGTGAGGCCGTCGACGGTGCCCGCGAGATCGGTGGCCGACAGGGTGTCGACCGTCTCGCCCTCTGCGACGAGGTCGAAACCCGCGGCGCGGATGACGAGAGTGTCGACAAGCACCTCCGGTTCGACGCTCGGGCTAGCCGCCGGTTCGGAGGTCGTGGGTGACGGCTCGACGGGAGCCGGAGTGGTGCACGCCGACAGCGTGAGTGCTGCCGTGAGAGCTACGAAGGCGAGGAGTCGCTGCATGGGCTCACAGTAGGGTTTCGCGGGCATCCACGGCTCTCAGAGAACGCGAAGGAAAAATAACGGTTCGATAACTAGACACCGTTATCGTTCCGTTATAGATTCATGACTGCACCCACCGTTTGCTGTGGCGGGGGGTGCGGAATGTGATTGCAGGACACTCTTGGTGCAAGGGAGAGGGCCGGTCGCTCGCCTCGGCGACCGGCCCTTCGTCTGCCCGCTGCGCACCAGCGCGTGCAGCCATTCGCTCGCGCGGCAGGCTCGGCCGAACGCGGCGCACAGACCGGTCTAGCGCGATGCGCAGAGAGCGCTCTCTGCGCATTTAGAGTTGTGCCATGACAGAGAAGGCTCTCGCGGTCGACGCTTGGGAGTCGCTCTTCCGCGCCCAGGTCTCGGTGCTGCGTCGCCTGACGGCAGAGTTTCCGAGCGCCGAGATCTCGTTCACCGAGTACGACGTGCTCTTCAACCTCTCGAAGGCGCCCGACCGTCGATTGCGCATTCGCGACCTCATCCCCCACCTTCTGCTGAGTCAACCCAGTGTCAGTCGCCTCATCGATCGCCTCGCCGCTCGCGGCTACGTCGACAAACTGCCCGACGAGCGCGATGCGCGCGGCACCGTGGTCGCGCTGCGACCCGAAGGCTTCGAACTCTTTCGCCGCATCGCGGTGGTGCACGCCGAGTCGATCGCCCAGCGCGTGGGCACTCGGCTCAGCGCCGACGAACTCGCGCAGCTCACCGCCCTGTGTGACAAGTTGCGCGACTGATCGAGCCCCTCGCGCGGCTCGGCGAGGCTCCAGCCTGCGCCAGTAGCCTCGCGGCATGACCTCGCCGAGCATCGTCTGGCTGCGCGACGACCTGCGCCTCGCCGACAACCCCGCCCTCCACGCCGCCGTCGAGCGAGGCGGCCCGGTCGTCGTGCTGTGGCTGCTCGACGAGCAGAGCCCGGGGTCGCGCGCGCGGGGTGGCGCGAGCCGCTGGTGGCTGCACCACTCGCTGGCTCGGCTCGACGAGCAACTGCGAGAGCACGGAGCCGCGCTCACCCTGCGGCGCGGGGCGGCAGCGGAGAGCATCCCGCAGCTCGTGCGCGAAACAGGGGCGGGCGCCGTCTACTGGAACCGCCGCTACGGGGCGCTGCGCGAAGTGGATGCCGCTCTCAAGTCGACCCTGCGTGACGACGGTCTGACCGTCGAGAGCTTCGGAGCCAATCTGCTCTTCGAGCCGTGGCGCATCACAACCGGCGCTGGCGAGCCGTTCAAGGTCTTCACGCCCTTCTGGCGGGCGTGCCTCGCCTCGGGCGAGCCGCGCGAACCCCTGCCGGCCCCCGAGCGCATCGACGGTCTCGAGGTCGACGGCGACGAGCTCGAGAGCTGGACGCTGCTGCCGACCCGTCCCGACTGGGCGGCGGGGCTGCGCGAAGCGTGGACACCCGGCGAGGCGGGAGCGCACGATCGGCTCGAGCACTTCGTCGAGCACGGGCTCGAGCTCTACCACCGGCGAGACGAGCCGGGCGTCGAGGCGACGAGTCGGCTGAGCCCTCACTTGCGGTTCGGCGAGCTGAGCCCGCACCAGATCTGGGCCCGAGCGCACGGGCGCGACCCGGTGGGGGGCGGGTCAGCACCAGCGCTCAGCGCCGGTGCCGCGCGCAATCGCGCGAAGTTTCTCAGCGAGGTGGGCTGGCGCGAGTTCTCGTACACGATTCTCTTCACGCGACCCGACATCGCGCAGCGCAACTATCGCGCCGAGTATATCATAAGCGCATATGGCTGTCACTCTTGGAAAGGGGCAGACTGTGGCTTTCTAATTATACCCAATATGGGCAACTACGTCGGTGAGAATCTGACTGACTGCTTCAT
>SXMH01000042.1 GCA_005777405.1 Actinomycetota bacterium | reverse complement strand
ACTCCTGGAAGAACTCAGGGTGCTCGCGCAGGGCTGTGTCGGTGTCCATGAAGATGACGCCTTGGGCCTCGAGGTCTTCGCGGATCTGGTGGTAGACCACCTCTGACTCGTACTGTGCTGCCACACCGGCGACGAGGCGCTGGCGCTCAGCCTCGGGGATGCCGAGCTTCTCGTAGGTGTTCTTGATCTCTTCCGGAAGCTCTTCCCACGTGGTGGCCTGCTTCTCGGTCGAGCGCACGAAGTACTTGATGTTGTCGAAGTCGATGCCAGACAGATCGGCTCCCCACAGCGGCATGGGCTTCTGACCGAAGAGCTTGAGGCCCTTGAGACGCAGGTCGAGCATCCACTGCGGTTCGTCCTTGAGCGCGGAGATGTTGCGCACGACGCTGTCGTCGATGCCGCGGCGAGCAGTGGAGCCGGCGACGTCAGAGTCGGACCAGCCGAACTCGTATTGCCCCAGACCCTCGAGTTCGGGTCGGTCGATGAGCACATCAGACACGGTCAACCTCTTTTCTTCGGCATCGCAACCTTCGGCTGCAGCGCTTCTGTCGTGCACAACCCATGCGGGCTGCGCATCATTCCTGCGGGGCGTCGCCGGGAGCCCGTCGGTGCCGCATCGGGCGGGCCGTGGGGTGGATGCTCAACCAGCGCACTTACACTGGCGGTCGCCACTCTCTCATCGAGAGCAACGCGCCCGGTGCGCCCGCGATCGTCGTCGACATCGGGCCCTTCGACTCTACAGGTCGGGCGCTCCAAAGAGGAGGATGCACGCTGTGAACCGGCTGAACCGAGTGCGGGAGTCGATCGCGACCATCGTGAGCGGGGTTGCACGCCGCTTGCCGACGTCGACATCGAGCCGTTGGGTGCGGGGCTTCGCCTGGGCGAGCTTGGTCAGCCAGACCCTCATCGTCGGCACCGGCGGCGCCGTGCGACTCACCGGCTCGGGGCTCGGCTGCCCCACCTGGCCGCGGTGCACCGAAGACTCTTTCGTGGCGACCCCCGAGATGGGCCTCCACGGCCTCGTCGAGTTCGGCACCCGCCGGCTGACCTTCGTGCTCGGCATCATCGCGATCGCCGCCTTCGCGTCGATTCTGCGTTTGCGGCGCGAACGTCCTGAACTGCTGCGCCTCACGGTCGCGCTCGGACTCGGCATTCCGGCTCAGGCCGTGATCGGCGGCATCACCGTGCTCACCGGCCTCAACCCGTGGGTCGTCGGCCTGCACTTCGTCATTTCGACCGTGCTCGTCGCGCTCGCCACTGTCTACGTGCACCGGGTGTATCGCGGCCCCCGTGCCCCGCTCGCCGTCGTGGGGCGCGACCGTGCCCTGGCGTTCGCCACGGCGGTCGGCGCCTGGATCACGGTGCTCGTCGGCATTGTCGTGACGGGTTCGGGTCCGCACGCGGGCGACGGCGGAGCGGCTCGCAATGGACTCGACTCAGAACTTCTGCAGCACGTGCACTCGTGGCCGGCGTACGTCACCTTCGCGCTGACGGTGCTGCTCGTCGCTCTCGCAGTGCAGCTCGGGATGCCCCGCCTGCGTCGAGCGGCCATTGCGCTGCTCGCGATCGAGCTCGTTCAGATCGCCGTCGGCCTCACGCAGGCCAACCTGGGTCTGCCAGAGCTGCTCGTGGGCATCCACATGGTGCTCGCGTGCGTGCTCATCGCCGCCGTCACGCTGGTCTTGCTCGAGCAGCGTCAGCCCGCGGGAGTCATCGCGACCACGGCAGACGCCACCGCAGCAGAGCTCGTCCGTTAGAACGGCAGCAGCGGGTCGATACCCACGGCCACGAAGAGCAGCGTGAGGTACGTGATGCTCGAGTGGAAGACCTTCATCGGTGCGGGCTCTTCGCCGCGCGCGGCCCGCCCGTAGAGGCGGTGGCTTTCGACGATGAACCAACCGCCCGACAGCACCGCGACGGCCGTGTAGAGCGCGCCCATGGGGGCGATCGGAATGAGCAAGAGCGATGCGGCCACCGTCGCCCAGGCGTAGAGGATGACCTGCACGCCGACTGTTACCCGGTCGCGCACGACCGCGAGCATCGGCACATCGGCGGCGGCGTAGTCGTCGCGGTACTTCATCGACAGCGGCCAGTAGTGCGGCGGCGTCCAGAGGAACACCACGAGGAAGAGCACGAGCGGCTCCCACGCGAGCGAACCGGTCACGGCCGCCCACCCGATGAGCACCGGGAAGCAGCCTGCGATGCCGCCCCAGACGATGTTCTGCTCGGTACGCCGCTTCAGCACGAGGGTGTAGACGACGACGTAGAAGATGATCGCGGCGAACGAGAGTGACGCGGCGAGCCAGTTGGTCGTGAGTCCGAGCCAGATGATCGACCCGATGCCGATGGACCAGGCGAAGACGAGCGCCTGTCGTTCGGTGACCTCGCCCGTGACGAGCGGGCGGTTCTGCGTGCGTCGCATGAGCCGGTCGATGTCGCGATCGAGGTACATGTTGAAGGCACTCGCCGAACCGGCCGACAGCGTTCCGCCGAAGAGCGTCGCGAGCACGAGCCAGATATCGGGCAGTCCGCCTTGCGCGAGCACCATGACGGGAGCGGTCGTCACGAGCAGCAACTCGATGACGCGCGGCTTCATGAGCGCGATGTAGGCAGCCAGGGTTCGACGGATGCTTCGAGTCGGCGTCGTGACGGGGGTCTCGAGAGCGGTGTCCATGCATCCTTCTTCGTGGCGGAGCGGGCTCCGTGCAGTCTACGCGAGGCCGGCTGGCACCCGCCCGCACGTCCCGCGCGCGGCATACAGCGCTCCCTATACTGAGAGGTGCTTGTCGACAGACCGTGAGATCCGACTCTCGAACGGGAGCGCCCTGGGCGCTCAGGAGGATCCCGGCCGGGCCGCGTTGCCCATGCACGACCGGCATGCGCAGGGACGGGCGATCGCCCGCCACCCTTTCCGAGAGAAGGATGCCACTACGCCATGACCGACTTCACCTGGGATGACCTCGACCGACAGGCGGTCGACACCGCCCGACTGCTCGCGGCGGATGCCGTCGAAAAGGTCGGCAACGGGCATCCCGGCACTGCCATGAGCCTCGCCCCCGTCGCGTACCTGCTGCACCAGAAGGTCATGCAGCACGACCCGAGCGACCCGCACTGGCTCGGTCGAGACCGCTTCATCCTGTCGGCGGGTCACAGCTCGCTGACGCAGTACGTGCAGCTCTACCTCGGCGGCTACGGCCTCGAGCTCGACGACCTCAAGGCCTTGCGCACGTGGGGATCGAAGACGCCCGGCCACCCCGAGTACGGACACACCGATGGCGTGGAGATCACGACCGGCCCCCTCGGTCAGGGACTGGCCTCCGCGGTCGGATTCGCCTATGCCGCTCGATTCGAGCGCGGATTGCTCGACCCTGACACCGCCGCTGGTGAGAGCGTCTTTGACCACCACATCTACGTCATCGCCGGCGACGGCGACCTGCAAGAGGGCGTCACGAGCGAAGCGGGCTCGCTCGCTGGCCACCAGCAGCTCGGCAACCTCATCGCGATCTACGACTCGAACCAGATCTCGATCGAGGACGACACCGACATCGCCTTCACCGAAGACGTGGCTGCGCGTTATGAGGCCTACGGCTGGCACGTGCAGACTGTCGACTGGAAGAAGAGCGGCGAGTACGTCGAAGACGTCGCGGGCCTTCACGCCGCGATCGAAGCGGCCAAGGCCGAGTCGAGCAAGCCGAGCCTCATCATCGTCAAGACGATCATCGGCTGGCCGGCGCCCACGAAGCAGAACACGGGCAAGATCCACGGCTCGGCGCTCGGAGGCGACGAGCTCGCCGCGACCAAGCGCGTCATGGGCTTCGACCCCGAGCAGCACTTCGCGATCTCCGATGAGGTCATCGCGCACACGCGACAGGCTGTCGACCGCGGTCGCGAGCGTCGCGCGGCATGGAACACGCGTTTCGATGCGTGGGCCGCGGCGAACACCGACAAGAAGGCCCTGCTCGACCGGATGCTCGCGGGAGAGCTTCCCGACAACCTCGACGCCGCGCTGCCGGTCTTCGAAGGCGGCTCGAGTGTGTCGACCCGCGCCGCTTCGGGCAAGGTCATCAACGCCATCGCCGAGGTGCTGCCGGAGTTCTGGGGCGGCTCAGCCGACCTCGCCGAGTCGAACCTCACGACGATCGCCGGCGGCGGTTCGTTCGCGCCGACCGAGCACTCGACGCACGAGTGGAAAGCCAACCCCTACGGCCGCGTGCTGCACTT
>SXMH01000041.1 GCA_005777405.1 Actinomycetota bacterium | reverse complement strand
GAGCGCGCCAGCAGCGTCTTGCCCGTGCCGGGAGGGCCATACAGCAGCACGCCCTTCGGGATGCGCGCGCCGAGTGCCTGGAACTTCGCGGGCTCTTGCAGGAAGTCTTTGATCTCGCTGAGCTCTTCGATGGCCTCTTCGGCTCCGGCGACGTCGTCGAAGGTGACCTGCGGGGTTTCTTTCGTCACGAGCTTGGCGCGCGACTTGCCGAACTGCATGACTCGACCGCCGCCGCCCTGCAGGCGCGTGAGCAAGAAGTAGAAGATGACGCCGATGATGAGGAAGGGAATGACGAGACCGAGCAGGCTCACGAAGAAGTTGCCCTGCGGCACCTCGTCGGTGAACTCCTCTTCGACGTTGGCCGCGTCGACGGCCGCGACGATCGCGTCGCCGCGAGGCGCCACGTAATAGAACTGCACCTGGCTGCCGTGCTCGTCGTCGGGCTCAGCGAGCACGAGGTCGACCCGCTGCTCGACGTCGACGATCTTCACCGAGGTGAGCGTCTCGTTCTCGAGAAATTCGAGGCCCTCTTGCGTGGTGATCTGCTTGAAGCCGCCCAGCCCGCCGAGCAGCGCGAAGCCACCCCAGAGCACGAGGGCGCCGACGAGGATGTAGAGGAACGGGCCTCGGACGATGCGCTTGACGTTCATGGGCTGACGGATCGACCGCCGGGCACCTTTCTGCTGGTATGACGTGCTGAAAGGCTACCCGGCACGGCGCGGGCGGGCCCTGGATGTTCGCCGCTGGCGCACCCAGCGCCCGCTGTGCGACCGATCAGCTGTAGACGTGGGGTGCGAGCACGCCGACCGCCCGCAGATTGCGGTACTTCTCGGCGTAGTCGAGGCCGTAGCCCACGACGAAGGCGGGCGGAATGTCGAAACCGACGTACTCGACCTCGACCTCGACCTTGGCGGCCTCCGGCTTGCGCAGCAGCGCGAGAATCTTGACGCTCTTTGCACCGCGCGACTCGAGGTTGGACCGCAACCACGAAAGAGTGAGGCCTGAGTCGATGATGTCTTCGACGATGAGCACGTCACGCCCGGCGATCTCGGTGTCGAGGTCTTTGAGAATGCGCACGACGCCGCTCGACTCGGTGCTGGCGCCATAGCTCGAGACGGCCATCCAGTCCATCTCGGCACTGATCTGCAGTTCGCGCGCGAAGTCGGCCATGACCATGACCGCACCCTTGAGCACGCCCACGAGCAGCGGCGGCGTGTCGCCGTAATCGGCCTCGACACGTCTCGCCAGCTCGGCGAGCTTCGCATGAATCTCTTGCTCGGTGACGAGCACCTCGGTGAGGTCGGAGCGGATGTCTTCGACGTCCAACGTGGGTCTCCTTCAGCGGGTCAAGGGCGGTCGGGCTCGTGGTCATCGGGCAAGCGCTCGTCGGGCACGTGCTCGTTCTCGAGGGCAAGGCTGAACACGATGCGAGCCCCCGCGCGCTCCACCCTAACGCCGGGCAGGTGCACCGGCCCCTGCCCATGCCAGTCGGTGACGAGCCGAGCAACCTCGAGCGTCTGGGTGCGCGAGATCGACGCCCCGAATTCGTTGCGCACCACGAGTCGGATGAGCCGGTGACGTAGCGCCGGTGGGTTGGCGGCGAGCCCCGCGACCGAGAGCGAGCATCCGGCCTCCGCGAGTTCGGCGAGATCTTCGGCAACCTCCTCGACCATGTGGTCGAGCGCCTCGGCGTCTTCGCGCGCGATCGCGGCGGTGCGGGCGAGCGCCTCGACGATGCCGGCATCGAGGTGCTCTTCGAGGTGCGGCAGGATGCTGCGCCGCACCCGCACGCGCGCGAAGCGCTCGTCGTCATTGTGCGGATCGCGCCACGGCTCGAGCCCCTGATCGGTGCAAGCCTGGGCGAGTGCTGCGCGGCGCAGCCCGAGCAGCGGTCGTCGGTAGAGGCCGTCCATGACCGGCGCCATGCCCGCGATGCTGAGCGTGCCGCTGCCGCGCGCGAGACCGAGCAGCACGGTCTCAGCCTGGTCGTCAAGCGAGTGTCCGAGCAGCACAGCCGCCGCGCCCAGCTCGCGCGCGGAGCGCTCGAGCGCTGCATACCGGGCGTCTCTCGCAGCGGCCTCGGGGCCGCCTGGGCCGGCAACGTGCACGCGCTCGACCCGCACGGGGTCGAGCCCGAGGTCGCGCGCCGCTTGCGCCGCGCGCTGGGCGACCGATGCCGACTCGGCCTGCAGACCGTGGTCGACAGTGATGGCGCCGGCGCGAAGCCCCAGCCGAGGTGCTTCAAAGGCGAGGGCTGCGGCGAGCGCGAGCGAGTCGGGACCGCCACTCAGCGCCACGAGCACGAGCGAGCGCTCGGGAAGGTCGGCGAGAGCCTCGCGCACCGCTCGGCGAGCATCCGCCACCGCCGGTGTGAGGCGCGGCCGGTGGCCGTCTGCCAAGGGCGAGGCGGGGGGCATCCACTAAGGTTATGCCCGTCAACTGCACTGCAGAACCCGTCTGAAAAGGAGCCGACCATGGGTGCCTACCCCGTCATCATCGAGGTGCCCAAGGGCAGCCGCAACAAGTACGAGATCGACCACGAGACGGGCCGCGTCATGCTCGATCGTGTGCTCTTCACCTCGTTCGTCTACCCCACCGACTACGGCTTCTTCGAGAACACCCTCGGCCTTGACGGCGACCCGGTCGACGCGCTCGTGCTCACCGAGTACCCGCTCTTCCCGGGCGTCGGCCTCACGGTGCGACCGGTCGGCGTGTTCAACATGACCGACGACGGAGGCAGCGACGCGAAGGTCGTCTGCGTGCTTGCGAAGGACCCTCGCTGGGCGCACATTCAAGACGTCGGCGACATTCCCGAGTTCACGAAGAAAGAGATCGAGCCGCGGCCGCCTGGGCCAGCGCCTGGGGTACGGTCGTCGCCTTGGAGACGCGAACGGTGTCACCCAGCTGGCGGAGGAAAAGCTCGAGCATGTCGGCGATCAGCGTGTGATCGTCG
>SXMH01000040.1 GCA_005777405.1 Actinomycetota bacterium | reverse complement strand
TTCAAGCCGGCGCCGCTCGCCGAGCGCTGGGCAGCGACCGTGCGGGTGCGGTCGACCAAGCGGGCACCTCACTCGCTGCCATCGAGCAGTCAGCGCGACAAGCGGTCGACGAGCTGCACCGGCTCGTGGCGACGCTGCGATCACCGGGAGACGACACGTCTGACGCCGACGACGGGCCGAGCACGCGCACGACCGCGCATCTGCCTGAACTGGTCGACGAGGTTCGTCGCACCGGGCGCCCCGCGAACCTCACGATCGTGGGCGAACCCTGCCCGCTGGGGCCGCTCATCGACACGACGCTCTATCGCGTCGCTCGCGAAGCGGTGACCAACAGCCTCAAACACGCCGGGGCGAGCGCCACGCTCGAGGTGCGAGTGCGCTACCTCGACGAAGCCGTCGAACTGGAGGTCTCCGACACCGGGGTGGGGGCGCGCAGCGGTCGCACCACCGCGACCCCCGGGGGCGGCCTCGGCCAGCTCGGCATGCGCGAGCGTCTCGCCGCGATCGGCGGCACCCTCGAGGCCGGGCCGCGCAGTCGCGGGGGCTACCTCGTGCGAGCATCCGTGCCGCTCGTCGTCAACGAGCGCGGCGTCGCGGAGCAGTCGTCGTGACCGTTCGCGTTCTGCTCGTCGACGACCACGAGCTCGTGCGCACGGGATTCCGCACGATTCTCGAATCAGAACCCGGCATCGAGGTGGTCGGCGAGGCCGGTGACGGCGCCGCAGCCATCGCTCTCGCCCAGTCGCTGCAGCCAGACGTCATCTGCATGGACGTGCAGATGCCGGGCATGGACGGGCTCGAGGCGACCCGACGCATCGTCGAGACGCGTGATGCGCGTGCCGGAGCCGGCGTGGGAGTGCTCGTGCTCACGACGTTCGATCGCGATGACTACCTGTTCGCGGCGCTCGACGCGGGCGCGAGCGGCTTTCTGCTCAAGAACGCGAGCCCCGAGAAGCTTCTCGAAGCCGTGCAGGTGGTGGCGCGGGGCGATGCGCTCCTGGCGCCAGACGTCACGCGACGCGTCATCGAGCGCGCGACCGTCACCCGCGACGACACGCACGCTCCCGACCCGCGACTCGACGACCTCACCGAGCGCGAGACCGAAGTGCTGCGATTGCTCGCGCGCGGCCTCAGCAACGCCGAGATCGCGGCAGAACTGTGGCTTGGCGAAGCGACCGTCAAGACGCACGTGTCGAAGGTGCTGCTCAAGCTGGGCCTGCGCGATCGGGTGCACGCGGTTGTTTTCGCTTACGAGAACGGCGTCGCGGTGCCGGGCGAGGCTGAGTAGGGCATCCCCCGCGCGGTGGAGGGATCGAGCGTGACGACCACCCTCACGGCTGATCCCCTCGCGACACACGCTGCCTAGCGTGGACACAGACGAAGGGAGCAACATGCTCGAGATCAAGAACGTGTCGAAGCACTACGGCGACCGCCGCGTGCTCGACGAGGTGTCGTTCACCGTCGGCGGTGGCCGCCTCACCGGTTTCGTCGGGGGCAATGGCGCGGGCAAGACCACGACCATGCGCATCATCCTCGGCGTGCTCGGCGCCGACGGCGGGGAAGTGCTGCTGCACGGCTCGACGCTCGACCGCGAAGGGCGTCGTCGCTTCGGCTACATGCCCGAAGAGCGCGGGCTCTACCCCAAGATGAAGGTGCACGAGCAGCTCGTCTACCTCGCTCGACTGCGCGGCATGCGAGCGGGCGTCGCGGCCGAGAAGGCCGACGAGCTCATCGACCGCCTCGAACTCACCGAGCGTGGTGACGAACCGATCGAGAAGTTGTCGCTCGGCAACCAGCAGCGCGCGCAGATCGCGGCGGCCCTCGTGCACGACCCCGAGGTGCTCGTGCTCGACGAGCCCTTCTCGGGCCTCGACCCCATGGCGGTCGAGACCGTGCTGGGGGTGCTCTCCGAACGCGCAGCGCGAGGGGTTCCCGTGCTGTTCTCCAGCCACCAGCTCGACGTCGTCGAACGGCTCTGCGACGACATCGTCGTCATCGCCGACGGTCGCATTCGGGCAGCGGGCACGCGGGATGCTCTCCGCGAGTCGAACGCCGGCTCGCAGTGGGAGCTGCAGGTAGCCGACGACGCCGCGTGGGTGCGCGAGTTGCCCGAGCTCACCGTGCATGAGTTCGACGGCGGCTACGTGCTCTTCGAAGCCGACGAGACCGTAGCCCAATCGGTGCTGCAGCACGCCGCGAAGCGCGGAGCCGTGCAGCGCTTCGCCCCGCGCCGCCCCACCCTCACCGAGATCTTCCGAGAGGTCGTGAAGTGATGTCCACCACCAGCTATGCAGCACTGTCCACCCGCCAGGCCGTGGGCCTCGTCGCAGGTCGCGAGATCAACTCGCGCGTGCGCTCGAAGTCGTTCCTCATCTCGACGGCGATCCTCGTGATCTTCGTCGCGGCCTCGATCATCATCAGCAACCTGCTCTCGAGTTCGGGAGCCACCGCCACGAGTGTCGCCTCCGTCGGCGACGCGGCGTCGTCACTCGAGGGCGCTCCGGCGATCGACCTCACGACCGTCGATACCGTCGACGAGGCAGAGCAACTCGTCCTCGACGGCGACGTGTCAGCAGCAGTCGTGCCCATCGATAACGCAGCACCTGGCACGCCCGCTGTCGAGGTCATCGCGCTCGACGAAACCCCGGTCGCCCTCGTGCAAGCGCTGTCGATCGCTCCTGAGGTGCGGCTCTTGCAGGAGGCTCCCGTCGACTCCGGGCTGGCATTCCTCATCTCGTTCGCCTTCGGCATCGTGTTCTTCACGGCAGCGATCACGTTCGGCAGCACCATCGCTCAGAGCGTCGTCGAAGAGAAGCAGACCCGCATCGTCGAGATCTTGCTGACCGCCGTACCCGCTCGAGCGCTGCTCGCCGGCAAGGTGGTGGGCAACTCGGCACTCGCACTCGGCCAGATCGTGCTCATCGCGGTGACCGCGGCCCTCTCGCTCATGCTCACCGGTCAAGATGTGCTGCTGAGCGATCTCGGCCCCGCAGCGATCTGGTTCGTGGTCTTCTTCGCGGTCGGCTTCGTGCTGCTCGCGGCGATGTTCGCGGCATCGGCGTCGCTCGTGTCGCGCATGGAAGACACCGGAACCGTGCTGCAGCCCGTCATGTGGCTCGTGATGCTGCCGTACTTCCTCATCATCTTCTTCAACGACAACGAGCTGATCCTCACGATCATGTCGTACGTGCCGTTCTCGTCACCGGTCGGCATGCCCACGCGCATCTTCCTTGAGCAGGCCCAGTGGTGGGAGCCCCTGCTCTCACTCGTGGTGCTAGGCGCGAGTGCCGTGCTCATCGTTGGCATCGGCGCGCGCATCTACGAGAACTCGCTGCTGCGCATGGGCGGCCGCGTGAGGCTCACGGAGGCACTGAAGAGCTAGTCGTCATCTCGACGAACACGAGCGGGGTCAGACAGCATGCTGTCTGACCCCGCTTCGTTCGATCGACTGATGAGACCGATCAGGCGTCGTCGCCTCGCAGCACAGCACGGCGGCGACGGTACTCGTCTTCATCGATCTCTCCGCGCGCGACTCGGTCGTCGAGCAGCGCCTGAGGCCCGGAGGCGGCCACGGTCGCCGGTGCACTCGAGCCGCCGCGACGACGCTGCGCGACCATCGACACGGCCACGACGATCGCGGCGACGAGGGCTGCGATGAGCAAGAGCCCGAAGAGCAGCTCGACGAGATTGCCGATCCATCCCGGGCCGATGTCGAAGAAGTCGCGATCGAGAAGCATGACGGGGGGCATGGTGTCCTTTCCGCGCAACCCGCTCGTCGGGTCGCGCTGTGCCATCACCCATGCTTCCGAGCGAGTCGCAGTCGAGCATCCGCCCGCGGGAGGTCGTGTGGTGCTCCTCTGGGAGTACGTGACGACGTCGTCAGTCACCCGTCACTGCGATGAGCCCCGCGTCGTAGGCGATGATGACGAGCCGAACCCGGTCGCGGGCCTGCAACTTGGCCATCATTCGCGAGACGTGCGTCTTGACGGTGAGAGGGCTGAGGTAGAGGTCGGTACCGATCTCAGCGTTCGTCTTGCCCCGACCGACGTGGGCGAGAATCTCCCGCTCTCGCTCAGTGAGGCTCGCGACCAGGTCGGGCCGGTGCGGCGCGCGATCGAGGTCGCGCAGCACCCGCCGAGTGATCGACGGGCTCAGCAGGGCATCGCCCTCGTACACGACACGCACGGCGCGCAGCAGCTCGGCCGGCTCGGCATCTTTCACGAGGAATCCGCTCGCGCCAGCACGCAGTGCGCGCGTCACATACTCGTCGAGTTCGAAGGTCGTGACGATGACGACTCGAACACCCTCGAGCTGCGGGTCGGCAAGAATGCTCTCCGTCGCCCAGAGGCCGTCTCCGTCAGGCATGCGGATGTCCATGAGCACCACATCGGGAACCTCGCGACGCACGAGCGCCACGGCGTCACGGCCAGAGGCCGCCTCGCCCACGACGCTGATGCCGGGCTCGGCATCGAGGAGTGCGCGGAATCCGGCGCGGATGAGGTGCTGGTCATCGGCGATGACGACGCGGATCATGCGCCGTCGGCATTCTGCGACGTGGATGCCCGCGCCCCACTCATCGGCAGCACCGCGAGCACCGCAAAACCGTGAGGTTCGACGGGTGCTGCGCTGAGCGTGCCACCGAGCAGCGCCGCGCGTTCGGCCATGCCCGTGATGCCGAGTCCTCGCCGCTGCGAGGCGCCGAGTCGGTCGCGCGCACGATCGGGCGTGCCCGTGCCGTCGTCGCGAACCTCAACCTGCAGCGCGCCTTCGCTCGTCGCGACGCGCACGTCGACCCGATTGGCCCCCGCGTGACGCAGCACGTTCGTGAGCGACTCCTGCACGATGCGGTACGCGGCGGCCTGCACGGCGCGCGGCACGTCCTCGGTCAGCGCCACGGTGATCTGCACCACCACGTCGGCGGCGCGCAAGGGCTCAGCCACCTCGTCGAGCCGATCGAGTCCGGGTTCGGGCGTGAGCGGAGCGTCATCATCGAGCCGCAGCGCCCCGATGACGCGCCGCACGTCGTCGAGGGCTGTCGTGCTCGCCTCCCGCACATTCACGAGCGCTGCACGAGCTCGTTCGAGGGCGTCATCACGATCATCGGTCGACAAGTGCAGGCCAACTCCCGACTGCACCGCGATCTGACTCAACGAGTGAGCGAGCACGTCGTGCAGCTCGCGAGCGATGCTCTCTCGTTCGGCACGAATGGCGCTCTCGCGCTGCACAGCAGAATCACGCACTTGCTCACGACGAGCATCCTGACGCGACCGCAGCAGCTCACCCGCAGCGATGCCTCCGACGAGCAGCAGTACGGCCAGCGCGACCTGCGGGGTCGACCACTCTTCGTCGGCTGCGCCGCCGACGACGAGCGTCACAATCAGCCCTCCGACGACGGCGATCCAGGCGAACGCTCGCGCTCCCCGCACCACGGCATTCACGAGTGCGATGAGCACCGCGACGAGCGGCAGCCGGTCTTCACCGTCGGCAAGCGCGAGATCGAGAGAAGCGATGATCGCCGTGGCGAGCACGACAGCGCCGGGGGCGCGGCGCGCTCCGAGCAGCGCGAGCGGGCCGAGCACAGCGAACAGCAGCGCCAGAGCGAGTTCGGCATCAGCGCCGCCGGGGCCGCGACCGCCGCCCAGCAGCACGCGGAACACTCGCCCCCGGTCGTCGAGCACGAGTGCGCCGACCTGCACGACGAGCGCGAGGGATGCCCACAGCACAGTGCGCGCTGCGGCGGTGGCGGGGTCGCTCCACCACGATTGCGCGGCCCTGGTGGTCGTGGTGCTCATCGCTCCAGCGTACGAGCGCACACGGATCAGCGCGTCCTCCCCGGGGAGTACGCGAGAATCGTGGGGTGAGACTTCATGACACCACCCGCCGGGGCTTCGCGAGCGACAACTACGCCGGCGTGCACCACGAAGTGCTGCAGGCCATCGCCGACGCCAACGAGGGTCACCAGATCGCCTACGGCGAAGACGACTACACCGCGCGCCTCGCCGAGGTCGTGCGCCAGGAGTTCGGCGAGCAGGCCGAGGTGTTTCCGGTCTTCAATGGCACCGGCGCCAACGTGCTCTCGCTCACCGCACTCATGCCCCGCTGGGGCGCGGTCATCGCGAGCGGCACGGCGCACATCCACACCGACGAGGGCGGAGCACCCGAGCGCGTCAGCGGCCTCAAGCTCTTCACGGTGCCCACGCCCGACGGCAAGCTCACCCCCGACCTCATCGCGACGGAAGCCTGGGGCTGGGGCGACGAGCACCGCGCTCAGCCGCTCGCCGTGAGCATCACGAACACGACCGAACTCGGCACGCTCTACACCCCCGACGAGGTGCGCGCCATCGCCGACTACGCCCACGAGAACGGCATGAGCCTGCACCTCGACGGCGCCCGTGTCTGGAACGCCGCCGCCGCACTCGGCACCTCGCTTGGCGCCTTCACCTCCGAGGCGGGCGTCGACATTCTGTCGCTCGGCGGCACGAAGAACGGCCTGCTGGGTGCCGAAGCGATCGTCGTCATCAATCCCTCGGCAGCACCCGGCATGACGTACTTGCGCAAGATGAACATGCAGCTCGCGAGCAAGATGCGCTTCACGAGCGCGCAACTGCTCACGCTGTTCGAGGGCGGGCTGGGCATCCGTTCAGCAGCACACGCGAACGCGATGGCGGCCCGCTTGCGGTCGTCTCTCGAGCGGATGCTCTCCGACGGCTCGCTGCCCGCCGACGCACTCGGCTTCAGCCAGGCCACGGAAGCGAACGCCGTCTTCGCGCTGCTCGACACCGCAGCGGCCGACCGCATTCGCGAGCGCGTGCGCTTCTACGACTGGGATCGCGCCCGCGGCGAAGTGCGCTGGATGTGTGCATTTGACACGACCGAGGCCGACATCGACGCGTTCGTGCAGATCATCCGTGAGGAGCTCACAAGGTAGCGACACGCGCTCGCACTGCGGCGTAGCGTGGGGTCATGCGATTCGGACTCTTCAGTCCTCAGGGCTGGCGGCACGACCTGGTCGACATCGACCCGAGCGAGCAGTGGGGGGTGATGGAGGGGCTCGCCAAGCACGCCGACGCTGGCCCGTGGGAGTCGCTCTGGGTCTACGACCACTTCCACACCGTTCCCGTGCCGAGCGAGGAAGCGACGCACGAAGCCTGGACGCTCATGGCGGCCTTCGCTGCGGTCACCGACCGCGTGCGACTCGGCCAGATGTGCACCTCGATGGGCTACCGCAACCCCGCTTATCTCGCGAAGGTCGCCGCGACGGTCGATCATGTGTCGCGCGGTCGACTCGAGATGGGCATCGGCGGCGGCTGGTACGAGCACGAGTGGCGCGCCTACGGCTACGGCTTCCCCGAGGTTGGCGACCGCTTGCGCGCACTCGACGAGGGTGTGCAGATCATGAAGCAGGCGTGGTCGGAAGGTACGGCCACGCTCGACGGCCGCTACTTCGCGGTTGACGGCGCGATCGTGCGCCCCTTGCCCGTGCAGAAGCAGGGCATCCCGATCTGGGTCGCCGGTGGTGGCGAGAAGGTGACGCTGCGCATCGCCGCGCAGTATGCGCAGTACACGAACTTCTCGGGCAGCGAGGAGGAATTCGCGCACAAGAGCGACGTGCTGCGCGGCCACTGCGAACGACTCGGCACTGACTATTCCGCGATCACGCGCTCGTCGAACTGGAACGTGGTCATCGCCGAGACTGAAGCCGAGGTCGTCGAGCGCGTCGACGCGATCGAGGCGCGCCTTGCCCGTTACATGAGTGCCGAGAAGGCCGCGGGAGCGGTCGCAGAACTGCGGGAGGGCAGCGGTGGTCGCGGCCTCGCCGGCACCCCCGAGCAGATCGTCGAGCGCTTGCAGCAGCGCCTCGACGCTGGTGGCGACTACGCCATCTGCTACTTCGCCGAAGCGGCGTACGACACGAGCGGCATCGAGCTCTTCGAGCGCGAGGTCATCCCCGCGCTGAGCTGAGCGAGCACGGCAACAGACGGGGCGCTTCGAGCAATCGAGGCGCCCTTTCTCGTGGAGCAGGCTTGTGTACATTGATGGTTGTCAATATTGATGAACATCGATATTGTGAGCACGAACGACTCCACGAGAGCGAGGTGAACCCCATGACCCTCGAGATCACCCTCGACGGCGGCTGCTGCGGCGGCCCCGGCTGCTGCTGAACCGCAGCCCGCACCAACACCGAAGGGCGGGGCGAGTGGATGCTCGCCCCGCCCTTCACGCGTTGTGAGAAGCCCTACAGCTCGAAGTCGTCGGCCTCGTCGAACTCGCCCACGATGGGAGCTTCGACCCCCGCCACCGCGAGATGTTCGCCACCCGGAGCCACGTCGACCCGCACGATGTCGCCGTCGTTGACCTGCCCGGCAATGATGCCGCGGGCGAGGGCGTCGTCGATCTCGCGCTGCATGAGCCGACGCAACGGCCGCGCGCCGTACACGGGGTCGTAGCCGCGTTCGGCGAGCCAAGCCCGAGCATCCGGAGTGACCGCGAGCTGCAAGCGGCGGTCGGCGAGCCGACGCTCGAGTCGGTCGATCTGCAGCGAGACGATCTGGCCGAGGTCATCGATGGTGAGCGGAGCGAAGACCACGATGTCGTCGAGGCGGTTCACGAACTCGGGCTTGAAGGCCTGCCGCACGATGTCGTTGACGCCGCGCACCTTGTCGTCCCACTCCACGCTCGGGTCGATGAGCAGTTGCGAACCGAGGTTCGAGGTAAGGATGAGAATCGCGTTGCGAAAGTCGACCGTGCGGCCCTGACCATCGGTGAGAC
>SXMH01000039.1 GCA_005777405.1 Actinomycetota bacterium | reverse complement strand
TGATGCAGCCCTCGTGCATGACCGTCGTGCCGGGCGAGACGTAGGCGCCGAGGCGCACGCGTGAAGCGTCGGCGCTGCGCACGCGTGGCGGCGTGACGTAGTCGAGCAGACGCGGAAACTTGTCGACGCCGAGCACCGAGATGCCGGCCTGCTGCAAGGCGGGTCGGTGCGCATCGAAGTCGTCCGGGTGCACCGGGCCCGCCGTCGTCCACGTGACGATCGGCAGGTGCCCGAAGATGCCGTCGAGCGAGAGCGTGTTGGGGCGTACGAGGCGGTGTGACAGCAGGTGCAGGCGCAGGTAGGCATCGGGAGTCGACTGCGGTGCAGCATCCAGTTCGATCGAGACTGTGCGCGCCTCGCGACGCACGCCGCGGCGGGCGTCCTCACCCTGCAGGTGCTCGATCTCGGCCGGAACGATGTACGGGTCACGACCGCTCGGCAGCGAGCCGAGTGCGGGGGAGGGAAACCACGTGTCGAGCACGGTGCCGTCAGACTCGCGCACGGTGGCGAGGCCGTAGCCCCAGGCGTGCGTGGCAGCGGAATCAGCGTCAGAGGGGGTGCTCGGCATGCCTCCAGGCTACCGGCGCCGCACTAACCTGGAGGCGTGACTGCGCCCGAGCTGCCCCTGACCGACGGCACCGTGGCGTTGACGGCGGCACTCGTCGACATCGCGAGCGTCTCCGGTGATGAGCGGATGCTCGCCGACGCAATCGAGCGAGCGCTGAGCATCCACGCCCCGCACCTCGAGGTGCTGCGCGATGGTGACGCGATCGTCGCCCGCACGCACCTCGGTCGCTCGCAGCGCGTCATCGTCGCGGGGCACATCGACACCGTGCCGATCAACGACAACCTTCCCAGCCGACTGGAGGGCGACGCGCAGACCGGCACGCTGCACGGCCGAGGCACTGTCGACATGAAGGGCGGCTGCGCCGTCATGCTCGCGCTCGCGGTGCAGCTCGACGCGCCCGTGTACGACGTGACCTGGGTCTGGTACGACCACGAAGAGGTCGAAGCGAGTCTCAACGGCCTGGGCCGACTTGCGCGCACGCGACCCGAGCTGCTCGCGGCTGACTTCGCGATTCTCGGCGAACCGAGCAACGCCGGTATCGAGGGGGGCTGCAACGGCACCCTCCGCATCGAGCTCGCGGCCGCGGGCCGTCGCGCACACTCGGCCCGCTCGTGGATGGGGGTCAACGCGATTCACGCACTCGCCCCGGCACTCGACCTGCTCGCGACCTTCGAACCGGCGACCGTCGAGGTTGACGGGCTCGCCTACCGTGAGGGACTCAACGCCGTCGGCGTGCGCGGGGGAGTGGCCGGCAATGTCATCCCTGACGAGGCCGTGCTCACGGTCAACTACCGCTTCGCACCCGACAAGAGCGTGGCGCAGGCCGAGCAACACTTGCGCGAGCTCTTCGGCGGCGTGGCTCCCGAACTGCAGCTGACGGTCACTGACGCCTCCGGTGGCGCCCGCCCCGGGCTGGATGCTGCGCTCGCGCAGCACTTCGTGGCAGCCGTCGGCGGCACCCCCGCACCGAAGTACGGCTGGACCGACGTGGCCCGCTTCGCCGAGCTCGGCAGTCCCGCCGTCAACTACGGCCCGGGCGACCCGTCTCTCGCGCACACGGACGATGAACGGGTGCCGGTCGAGCAGATCATCGCCTGCGAGCGCGGGCTGCGGGCGTGGCTCAGCGGGGAGTGACGAGCTCACTGCGGCCGTCGGGCCTGCGAGCTGACGTCGTCGATCTCGCCCATCGTGCGCCGTGGTGGGTGCCGGTGCTGCTCATCTGGGCGGCATCACGCGTCGTCACCACGGGCATTCTGCTGTCGTTCGCGGCGCGCCAGACCGAGAACCCGTGGACAGGGGCGAGCCCCGGCTATCTCGACTTCGCGCGCCTTTGGGACGGCCACTGGTACTGGATCATCGCCGTCGTCGGTTACCCGCTCGAGATTCCCGTCGACGACGCGGGGCGGGTGCAGGAGAACGCCTGGGCGTTCATGCCGGTCTACCCCTTCATCGTGCGCTCGGTCATGGGCCTGCTCGGCGGCATGGGCTCGGGTCACTTCGCGCTCGCGGCCGTCATCGTCTCCGTCATCTCGAGTGCCGTCGCGACGGTGCTGTTCCATCGGCTCGCGACGCGGTGGCTCAGTGGTGGCACGGCGCTGCTCGCGACGACGCTCTTCTGCGTCGCGCCGCTCTCGCCGATCTATCAAGTCGCGTACGCCGAGTCGCTGCACCTCGCTCTCCTGTTCGGCGCGCTGCTGCTCGTGCTCGATCGGCGCTGGGCCCTCGTCGCGGTGGTGGCGACCGTCATGGCGCTCACACGCCCGAGCGGGCTCGCTTTCGCCTTCATGCTGGCCATGCTCTGGATGCTCCGCCTCTGGCGTGCCCGCCGCGACATCGAGCCCTTCCCGCTACGCGAGCGCGTCGACGCCGCCATCGCGACCGTCATCGCAGGACTCGCCGGACTCGCGTGGGCGGGCATCGCGGGCCTCGTCACCGGATCACTCACCGCGTACACCGATACTGAGCTCGCGTGGCGGCGGTCGTACGTGGGAGACGTGCACCTCGTGCCGTTCACTCCGTGGTGGCAGGGAGCGCAGTGGTGGGGCGAGCGCTGGTGGGGCGAGCACGGTCTGTGGATCGGCCCCGTGATACTGCTCGCGCTGCTCGGCCTGGCAGCAGCATCCTTCGCCCTGCCCGCGATGCGACGCATGCCGATCGAACTGCGACTGTGGCTCATGGCGTATGCGGCGTACCTGTTGGCGGTGTTCTTTCCGCAGTCGAGCACCTTCCGCTTGCTCGTGCCGCTCGCGCCCGTGCTGGGGGCGGTGGCGCTCGGCATCGCGAGTGTCGGTTCAGGTGCGTTCGGGCGAGTGGTCTCGCCATCGATGGCGCGCGCTCTCCGCGTGGCGCTCGCCGTCGCCGTCATCGGGGCGTCGATCGCGGCGCAGGCCTACTGGGTGCACCTCGGGTGGTGGTTCGACGGCTCCGACTGGACACCGCCGTGATGCCTGATGTCTGCGTGACGATTTCAGTGATGTCGGCTTGTGCGGGATAATGGACAAGAGCTTTCATCGAAAGGGAGATCACACATGGCGGCCATGAAGCCCAGGACTGGCGACGGACCGATGGAGGCCGTCAAGGAGGGTCGGCTCATCATCGTGCGCGTGCCTCTCGAAGGCGGCGGGCGACTCGTCGTGTCAGTGAACGACGACGAAGCCAAAGAGCTCCACGACGCCCTCGCGGCGGCGCTCGGCTAAGAGCGTTCCCCTCCCGCTTCGCGACGACGCGCGCGAACAGCCGCGCCTCACTGGCCTCAGCGGCGACGCGTGATGATCTGCAACAGTCCGTCTCCGACAGGCGAGACCGCGACGTGCACGGCGTCGCTGCGACCGAGTTCGGTGAGCAGACCGCGCAATGCTGCCGTGGTTCCCTCGCGCTTTGCCGGGTCGGGCACCGTGTCGTGCCACAGCGCGTGCGGAACAAGCACTGCACCGCCGGCGCGCACGAGCCGCAGCGCGTGCTCGACGTACTCGAGCAGTCCGGCAGCGTCGGCGTCGATGAGCACGGCGTCGTAGCTGCCTTCGTTCATGCGCGGCAGTACATCGGCTGCTCGGCCCGTGATGAGGCGCACCTTCGCCGCCGGGTGGCCCGCGTCGGCGAAGTGACGCCGGGCAACCTCGTGGTGGTCGGCTTCGACGTCGATGGACGTGAGGTGAGCATCCGGCGCACCCTGCAGCATCCACAGCCCCGAGACGCCCAGACCGGTGCCGATCTCGATGATCGATTCGGCAGCGAGAGCGGCCGCGATCACGGCGAGTTGCGCGCCAGTGGCAGGGCTCACGGCGTCGACGCCGAGTTCGAGTGACTGCGTGCGAGCCGCGGCGATCGCCTCGGGCTCGTTGGCGTTCTGCTCGACGTGCTTCCACGAGAGGTCTTTGCTGGCCACGGGTGCTCCTTACTGCTGCTCCAGCCTAGGGCCCGCTCCGAGCCTGACCGGGCTATTGTCGAGGGGTGTCCTGGGGCCTGACGTTCGAGAAGCTGCTGCTCATCGGGCTCATTGCTGTGCTGCTCATCGGCCCTGACCGGTTGCCGGGCTACACCGCGCAGTTCGCCCGACTCATCCGATCACTGCGTGACATGGCCAACGGTGCCAAAGATCGCATGCGCGAAGAGATGGGCCCCGACTACGACGACGTCGACTGGAAGAAGCTCGACCCGCGCCAGTACGACCCGCGGCGCATCATTCGCGAAGCCCTCATCGACGAGCCTGCCGCACCCGCACGCCAGGCCGCGGCTGCGTCAGCGGCGACGGCCCCGCGCCGAGAGTCGGCGTACGCCCAGCGGCAGCGGCTCATTCGAGAAGGTCGACCGGCACCGTTCGACCCCGAAGCGACCTAGCATCACGCGCTAACGTTCGCCGACCGTGCGATAGCCCTCGACGATCTTCTCAGCCTCGGCCTGCAACAGCTCGATGACGCGTCGCACGCTGGGCCGTGGCAAACGATCAGTGCGCACGAGCGCGCTGATTTGCCGCTCGGCGACGATGCCGGAAATGGGCCTCGTGATGAGTCCGTTTCCGTGGCTGCGCGTCGTGAAGCGCGGCAAGATGGCGATGCCGAGTCCGCTCGCCACGAGGCGTTCGACGATGAGGTTATCCATGAGTCGCTGCACGATGATCGGCGCGCGGCCCGTGACCGCGGCGAGGATGTCGTGCACCTTGTCGTAGGGGAATCCGACGGGGGCGCCGATCCACTCTTCGTCGATGAGGTCGATGGGTCGCACGACTCGTCGCTCGGAGAGCGGGTGTCCGGCGGGGAGGGCGACGTCGAAGGGTTCGACCATGAGGGGCACGGTCGTGAGTCCACGATCAGCCCAGTGCGGAGGGATGCCCTGCGAGTCGGCGATGACGATGTCGAAGTCGGGTGTGAGGTCGGCGAAGTCGGGCAACGGCAGGTCGTGGTCGGTGACGACGAGCTCGAGCGCGGGCTCGTCGCGCAGTGCGCGCAGCACGCCCGGCAGCAGCATCTGGCCCCCAGTAGGAAACGTGCTGAGGGTGACGGTGCCGCTCGGGCTCTGCGTGAACTCTGTCCACACGGCCTCCGCTTCTTCGATCGCGACCGCGATGCGGCGGGCGGTCGCAGCGAGCGCGATGCCGGCTCCCGTCAGCACGAGTCCACGCCCCTGGCGTTCGGTGAGCGGGATGCCCACTTCGGCTTCGAGCACTTTGAGTTGCTGAGACACCGCAGACGGCGTGCGATGCGTCGCGCGGGCCACGGCGGTGATGCTGCCGCGGTCGGCGAGCTCTCGCAAGAGTTCGAGGCGACGAACGTCCATGGCACAACCTTTCAGTTCTGCTACAGATTACCCTCACAAAGACTCGATGGTGCTACAGCGTGAACTGCGGTGAAATGGACTCGTTCAGGAGACCCAGGAGAACCCCGCCATGACCGCCGCACTCATCGTCCTCGCCCTCGTCAGCCTCGCTGCCATCGCTTCCACCGTGCTGGTCACGGCGCGCGACGGCTACCGTCGAGTGCCCGCGACTCAGCGCTAGGCAGAGCTGGCGACGCGACGCTCGGCAACCACCAACGCCAGCACGCGTCGTCGACGGTCGGCGGGGTGCTCCCGGTCGCTGGGTGCTCCCGGTCGCTGGGCGTACCCGGTCGCTCGAGAGTCGCTGTCAGCGCGGTGAGAGTCCGAGCTTGCGCCCCGCGAGCCCACGCCCTCGCGCTACGAGCTGCGTGGCCAGCCGCACGAGTTCTGCTCCCGCGGCATCTCCCTCGCGCAGCACGACGGGCTCACCCGCGTCGCCGCCCTCGCGCAGCGCGACGCTGAGCGGTACCCGCGCGAGCACGGGCACCTCGAGCCGGGCCGCTGTCTCGTCTCCGCCGCCCGAGCCGAAGAGCTCGAGCACGCTGCCGTCAGGCTGCGGCAATCCCGCCATGTTCTCGACGACACCGATGACCGTCTGACCGGTCTGACGCGCCACGATCGCCGAGCGCTCGGCAACGTCGGCGGCCGCCTTCTGCGGCGTCGTGACGACGAGCACTTCGGCGTGCGGCAGCAACTGCCCGATGGAGATCGCGACATCACCCGTGCCCGGCGGCATGTCGAGCAGCAGCACGTCGAGATCTCCGAAGTGCACGTCGGTGAGAAACTGCTGCACCGTGCGATGCAGCATCGGTCCGCGCCACGAGACCGCGGTGCGAGCATCCACGAACATGCCGATCGAGATGACGGCAACGTCGTGCGCGCGCGGCGGCATGATCATGTCGCCGACGCGCGTCGGCTTCGCGCCCTCGATGCCCAGAAGTGCGGGAATCGAGAAGCCGAAGACGTCGGCGTCGAGCAGCCCGACTCGCAGTCCTTGCCGCGCCATCGCGACGGCGAGATTGGCCGTGATCGTCGACTTGCCGACGCCGCCCTTGCCGCTCGTCACCGCGATCACGCGCGTGAGCGAATCCGCCGTGAAAGGATGCCCGCTCGGCCGGTTGCCGCGCAGTCGAGCAACGAGTGCCTCACGTGTCGCGGCGTCCATGACGCCCACGCGCACGTCGACCTCCGCGACGCCCGACACACCGGCAGCGGCCGCGCGCACGTCGCGCTCTATCGAGGTGGCGGCGGGGCATCCGACGATCGTCAACTGCAGGTCGATCGAGACGTGGTCGCCATCGACGTGGATGCCCGGGACCATGTCGAGCTCGGTGATGGGACGACGAATCTCGGGGTCGATGACCGTCGCGAGCGCCTGCCGCACGGCCCGTTGGAGCGTGTCGGCCGCGGCGCTTTCTGATGCCGTCACCCTCGCGTCAGCGCCCCGGGTCACGCGTCGGCGTGCTCGCGGTGTCGGAGTGCTCTGCCGCGTCGAGCATCGCTTCACGGTCGCGGCGGTCGAGCTCATCAAGCAGGCTGCGCAATTCTGCACGCAGCGTCTCGCGCGTCACGACGTCTTTCATCGCGAGTCGCAGCGCGACCACTTCGCGCGCGAGGTATTCGGTGTCGGCGAGGTTGCGTTCGGCGCGCTGGCGGTCTTGCTCGATCTGCACTCGGTCGCGGTCATCTTGACGGTTCTGCGCGAGCAGGATCATCGGCGCTGCGTACGAAGCCTGCAGCGACAGGATGAGCGTCAGCAGCGTGAAGTTGAGCGCCCGAGGGTCGAACTGCGCGTCGACGGGTGCGACCGAGTTGTAGACGAGCCAGACCGTCACGAAGACCGACATGCCCACGAGGAACCACGGCGTGCCCATGCCGCGCGCGAAGGCCTCCGAGAACCGCCCCATGCGGTCCCGGCCGCCGGGCAGGCGGGGCACGAGTGACGTGCGAGCGCTCTTGGGAGCGTCGAGCCGCACGTCGCGGCGAGCGGCGTCGCGCCGCTGCGCGCGATCAGGCCTGGCCATCGGATGCCCTCCCGCTCGCTCCTCGAGCACTCGGCCCGCGCAGCGTCGCACCGCGGCGTCGCGGCACGCTGCCGGCAGGAGTGACGGTGTCGGACTCGGTGTCGGCGCTGCGCCAGTCGTCGGGCAGCAAGTAATCGAGCACGTCGTCGATCGTGACGACGCCGACGAGTCGGTGGTTCTCATCGACGACGGGCAGCGAGACGAGGTCGTAGCTCGCGAGGCGGCGCGACACTTCGGCGGCAGAGGTCTCGGGCGTCACCGGCTCGACGCTGCGGTCGAGAAGGGTGCCGAGTCGTTCATGCGGGGGATACCGCAGCATGCGCTGGAAGTGCACCATGCCGAGAAAGCGGCCGGTGGGCGGCTCGTAGGGCGGCAGGGTGACGCAAATGGCCGCGCCGATCGCGGGGGCAAGCTCGTGGCGGCGGATGAGGGCGAGACCTTCAGCGACCGTGGCGTCGGCCGAGACGATGATGGGCTCGGTCGTCATGAGACCGCCGGCCGTGTCGGCGTCGTAGCTCAGCAGGAACCGCACGTCGTCGGCTTCTTCGGGCTGCATGAGTTCGAGCAAGTGCTCGCCGCGCAGCAGCGGGAGTTGCGCGATGAGGTCGGCGGCGTCGTCGGGCTCCATCTGGTCGAGCACGTCGGCGGCGCGTTCATCGTCGAGCTGCGAGATGATCTGCACCTGAGCGGTCTCGGGCATCTCTTCGAGGGCGTCGGCGAGTCGCTCGTCGGGCAATTCTTCGGCGACTTCGTTGCGGCGGCCTTCTGGCAGTTCGAGCAGCGAGGTCGCCAGGTCAGCGGGCAGGAGGTCGCTGTAGGCGGCGATGAGCTGCTCTGCGCTCTGAGGTTGACCCGACTCTGCTTGCTCGGCGACGTCGCTCCACCGCGCGAAGACCGTGTGGCCCTTGCTGAACGGCGTGGGGACGGTGCGGGGCTTGCGCAAAAAGAGCTGATCGACGACCCACTCGCCCGGCCCGGCCTCGATGATGGCGACATCGTCGATGCTCGCCGTGCCGCTGCCGTCGCGGAAGTCGACACGACGGCCGACGAGCTCGGCGAGTACGCGCACCTCGCCGCCGCGCTGCTCGAAGCGGCGCAGGTTGATGAGACCGGTCGTGATGACTTGCCCACTGGCCATACTCATGACTCGGCCGATGGAGAGGAACACCCGACGTCGGCCGGGCACTTCGACGATGAGCCCGACGACGCGGGGAGCATCCGTGCGTCGATAGACCACCAGCACGTCGCGAACGCGACCGACTCGGTCGCCCGCGGGGTCGAAGACAGCGCACCCGGCGAGGCGGGCGACGAAGACGCGGGACGAGCTCACGGCGCAAGCCTATCTTCGGGCTGTCAGAATGGCCTGGTGAGCACACCGAGCCCCTTTGGTCGACGAGCGTCGGCACCGCAGACCGTTCCCCGCGGCGAGGTGCTCGGCGAGTATGAGACCTACCAGGCGGCGCAAGCTGCTGTCGACACCCTCGCGAAAGCGGAATTTCCGATCAAGCACCTCTCGATCGTCGGTACTGATCTCACGACGGTCGAGCGCATCACGGGTCGACTCACCTACGGTCGTGCGGCGTTCACGGGTGCCGCGAGCGGGTCGTGGCTCGGTCTCTTCTTCGGACTGCTGCTGTTTCTGTTCTCGCCCACGCCCGACTTCTCGTTCATTCTCGCTGCGGCCCTCATCGGTGCCGGCTTCGGCATGATCTTCAGCATCGTCTCGTATGCCGTGAACCGTCGTCGGCGTGACTTCGCCTCGACGCATCAGGTGCTCGCGCGAGTGCACCAGGTGATCGTCGACCCGCAGCATGCGGCTCGCGCACGACACTTGCTCGCCGGCCCGGGAGCGTGGCCGCCGCCGGTCGCAAACGCAGCGTCGACCTCCCCGGGCGGCGATTCGCCCGCCGCGCCCGCTGATCCGGCCGAGTCGTCGTCAGTCCAGACGCCCGAGCCGACCCCCGACCAGCGCGCCTGACCCGGTTTCGGGCTTCTCAGCTCCGGCGCATCCAGGCCTCAACCTCGTCGGCCGTGCGCGGAATGCCCGCGGAGAGGTTCTCCACCCCGTCGGCCGTGACAAGCACGTCGTCTTCGATGCGCACACCGATGCCGCGATACTCCACCGGCACTGTGAGGTCGTCGGGCTGAAAATAGAGTCCGGGCTCGATCGTGAAGACCATGCCCGCTTCGACGATGCCGTCGGCGTAGAACTCGCGCCGCGCTTGACCGCAGTCGTGCACGTCGAGACCGAGGTGGTGCGAGGTTCCGTGCACCATGTAGCGGCGGTGGTAGCCGGCTTCGGGCGCGAGGCTCTCTTCGGCGCTCACCGGCAGCAGCCCCCACTCCGCGGTCTTTGCGGCGATGACCTGCATCGCTGCGGCGTGAACCTCCTTGAAGCGGATGCCCGGCCGCACCACCGCGAACGCCGCGTCAGCAGCCTCACGCACGGCCTCGTACACCCGACGCTGCACCTCGGTGAATGCTCCCGATACCGGCAGCGTGCGGGTGATGTCGGCGGTGTAGTAGCTGCCGAGCTCGACGCCGGCGTCGACGAGCATGAGGTCGCCCGCGACGACGGGGCCGTCGTTGCGCGTCCAGTGAAGAATGCACGCGTGCGGCCCGCTCGCCGCGATGGTCGAGTAGCCGACGGTGTTGCCCTCGGCGCGGGCGCGGCGATCGAAGGTGCCCTCGACGAGGCGCTCGCCGCGCGGGTGCTCGATCACCTCGGGCAGCGCCGCGATGATGTCGTTGAAGCCGAGTCGCGTGGCTTCGACGGCGCGGCGCATCTCCGCGATTTCGAACTCGTCTTTCACGAGCCGCAGTTCGCTGAGGTCGCGCGCGAGCTCGTCATCGCGGGTCGTCGTCACCTCGTCTGACCCACCCAGTAGCCGCACGGTGTCGAGCCGGTCGGTGAGGCCGCGGTCGGCTTCGCGCACGATGAGCGTCTCGACCGCGGCAGCTGCGCCGGCGCTCTCGAGCCCGACGAGCACCGCGTCGAGAGCATCCAGCCCGCCGGTCGGCAGGCCGAGGTCAACGGCCACATCGCTGAGGCTCGGCCGCGCGCCTGTCCAGAACTCGCCGATCTCGGGGTTCGCGTAGAACTCGTCAGAGTCGCGCCCCGCTGCCTCGCGAAAGTACAGCGCGGCGTCGTGGCCGGCCTCGGTGGGCTCGAACACGAGCACGCTGTCTGGCACGGTGTCGTCGCCCCAACCGGTGAGCCACGCGAACGCGCTGTGCGCCCGGTAGGGGTAGTCGGTGTCGTTGGATCGCTGCTTCGCAGGGCCGGCAGGAACAACGAGGCGGATGCCCGGGTACAGCCGCGACAGGCGTTCACGCCGCGCGGCCGCGAATCGAGCCTGCTCGCGCTCGACCACCCCGCTCGACGGCCGTTCGGCCCACTGACCCGAGATGTAGTCCTTAAACGTCGAGCTCGACGGCGTGGTCGAGCGGTTCTCGGTGGCGCGGGGCGCGTCGGCAGCGCGAGAGGCGTCGGCAGCGGTGGTCGCGGCGGCGGGAGTCGAGTCAGCCATGCGTCCAGTCTCTCACTGCGCCTCTAGTCGAGGATGAGCCTCGCGACGATGGGCCGATGGTCGCTACCGCTCGCATCGTCGCTCTGGAGCACGCGGAAGCCCGTCACGGTGACGTCGGGCGTGGCCATGACGTGGTCAATCGGCGCACCGAGCAGCGCGGGCAACTGCGTCGGCCACGTGCCCACAGCGCCGTTGCCTGTCTGCAGCGCCGCGTCGAGGCACTCGCCGAGGCCGAGACCTGCGCTGCCGCGCGTGGGGTCGACCGCGCGGAAGTGATCGGCCGTGGCGTTGAGGTCACCCGCAAGGATGACGTGCTCGCCGCGGCAGACCTGGTCGATCCACTGCAGGTCGCTGCGCCAGCTGTCGAGCAGGTTGGGCAGGGGCGCCACGGGATGCACGCCGATGATGGTCGGCCCCGAGCCGTCGACCGGCCGCAGCACCATGCTCGGCAGCACCGACGTGTTGCCCACGGTGTCGTCCACGCGGTACTCGCCGAGGTCGACCGACACGAGCACGCTCGTCGACCGTGCTTTCGCCACGTAATCGAAGGCGATCGAGTACACCCACATGGGGCGCCCCGACAGTCGCGTCGTCTCCGCGATCGCCACGGCCGTCTCTTGGCTCGTTTCGGGCAGCACGACGATGTCGGCTTCTTCCGCGACGACGAGCTCGGCGATGCGCTCGACGCCGGGCGCATCGCCGAGCGTGTTCCAGCTGAGTACGGCGATCTCGGCTGGCGCCCGCGTGGGCATCGACTCGTTGCCGAAGCCGCGGGTTGACAGCACCGCCACGTTGATGCCCGCGAAGATCAACGCCAACAGCGCGAGCGCCGCGAGAAATCTGCGCGCCCCCGCCCACAGCATGGCGATGAGGGCGAGCACGAGGGCGGCGATGATCGCGAGTGCCGCCGTGAGGGCGCGCAACGAGACGAGTTGCGCCACGATCGGAGCTCCGGCGAGTCCGAACAGGCTCGGCCACGCGATCACGAGCAGGGTCGCCGCGACTCCGACGAGCACGACGGCGGCGAGAAAGCGGCGGATCATGGTTCCGCGAGCCTACCGGCCGTGGCTGAGGGGCTCACGATGCGTGGATGCTCGCCCTGAGCATCCGTTCCCTCCACGCCGCGTACCCTGAGACAGTGACCCGCGGCCCGATCGACCTGCACACGCACAGCAGCGTCAGCGACGGCACCGAGACTCCGACGCAGCTCATGCGCGCGGCGGTGGCGGCCGGACTCGACACAGTGGCGATCACCGACCACGATTCGACGGCGGGCTGGGACGAGGCGCTCACCGCCGCAGCGGGCACCGGGCTGCAGGTCGTGCGGGGCATCGAGCTCAGCACGCGGCACGAGTGGCGCAGCGTGCACGTGCTCGGCTATCTCTTCGACCCGAACAACGCCGATCTGTTGGGTGAGACCGCGCGCATTCGGGATGACCGCCTCACGCGCGCCGAGCGCATGGTCGCGCGGCTCGCCGAAGACTATCCCGTGAGCTGGGATGACGTGCTGGCCCAGAGCGGCGGCACCACGATCGGCCGCCCCCACATCGCCGACGCTCTCGTGGCCCGCGGAGTGGTGCCCACCCGCAGTGCGGCGTTCGAGTCGATACTGCACTTCAGCGGCGGCTACTACCTGCCGCACGAGGCGCCGACGGTGTTGCGTGGGGTGACGATGATCACTCAAGCGGGTGGCGCTGCCGTGCTTGCCCACCCCGCCACGCGCGGTCGCGAAGCGGTCGTCGAAGAGCGCGACCTCGCCCGACTCGTCGATGCCGGACTCGTCGGTCTCGAGGTCGGTCACCGCGAGAACACCACGGCGGGGCGCGAGCGATTGCTTGAGCTCGCTGCGCGGTTCGACCTCGTCGTCACGGGCTCGAGCGATTATCACGGCGAGGGCAAGCCCAATCGCCTCGCCGAGAACTCGACGAGCCCCGAGGCGCTCGACCGCATCATCGCCGCCACCAGTGGCGTGCCGCCCGTGCGGGCTTAGCGACGGTTTAAGGCTCCTGCACCGGTGCGGCCGCCGCGCCGGCTTCTGTGGGCACAGGCGCCCCGCCGCGGGGCGAACCGCCGCGCTCCCAGCGCACGAGGAGCACGAGCGGAATGATCGCCGTGGCGAGCACCGCAGCCACGGTGAACGCGGCGCGCACGCCGTCTCCTGTGATCGATGCGTCGCCGGTGGGCGGTGCGACAGCGGCTGCCACCGAGAGGAACAGCGCAATGCCGGCAGCACCGGCCACTTGCTGTACCGTGCCGACGATCGCCGAGCCGTGCGGGTTGAGCTGCGGACGCAGCGCCGCGAGACCGTTGGTGAGCAACGGCGTGAACAGCAGCGCGAGGCCCAAGCTCACGCCGATGTTGGCGATGGCGACGAACCAGATCGGCGTGGCTTCCGAGAACATCGACATGACCCAGAGCGTCGTCGCCATGAGCGCGATACCGGGGATGACGAGCGAACGCGGCCCGACCCGGTCGTAGCGACGCCCGATGATCGGGGCAAGGAGGCCCTGCAAGAGCGCACCGGGAAGGATGATGAGGCCCGAGACGAGCGGTGAGGCGCCGAGCACCTCTTGCACGTAGAGCGGAATGATGATGATCGCGCCGAACAGCGCCATCGATGCGACAGTGATGATGCCGATCGAGAGGGCGAACTGCCGCTGCCCGAAGGTACGCAAGTCGAGCAGCGCGGCGTCGCGTCGCTGCAGCCGCAGCTGGCGCAGCACAAAGAGCGCGAGTGCCACCACTCCGACGGCGAGCGCGATGATGCCGGTCACGACCGGGTCGGCCGCGGTGCTCTCGCCACCCGACGCAGACCCGCCGGATTCTGCCCGCCCGCCTTCGCCGAGCTGGGCGAGGCCGAGCACGAGACCGCCGAAACCAGGAATCGAGAGCAGCACGCTGAGAACATCCAGTCGCGTGCCACGTCGCTCGCTCACGTCGACCATGCGCACGGCGCCGATGATGAGCGCGGTGGTCGTGAGCGGCAACATCGTGATGAAGAGCCAGTGCCAGTCGGCGAAGCTGAGGATGAGACCCGAGAGGCTCGGGCCGACGGCGGGTGCGACCGCGATGACGGTCGAGACCGTGCCGATGACTTGCCCGCGGCGCTCAGGAGCGACGAGCGCGAAGACCGTCGTGAAGAGCATGGGCATGACGATGGCCGTGCCGCTCGCCTGCACCACGCGAGCGACGACGAGCAGCTCGAAGACCGGAGCCAGGGCGCCCATGAGCGTGCCCGTCGTAAAGAGGGTCATGGCGGTGACGAAGAGCGCCCGCGTGCTGAAGCGCTGCAGCAGGTAGCCCGTGATGGGAATGACGACGGCGAGCGTGAGCATGAAGGCTGTCGTGAGCCACTGGGCGGCGGTCGCGGTGATGCCGAAGACCTCGATGAAGCGAGGAATGGCGACACCCATGAGCGTCTCGTTGAGAATCACCACGAAGGCAGAACCGATGAGCACGCCAAGCACGACGCGTCGCTGCGCGTCGGTGACGGTGGACGAAGGAGAGGGGGTGGTCGCGCTCTCAGGCGAGTGTGGTGCGGTAGCCATAGGGAGCCCAACTTACTCCCTCGCACCGTCATTCCCGGCGCTGCCGCCGATCGTGCGGGTGGTGGATGCTCGACCCGGGCTCGCGCTCGTCAGAGCCTCTCGAAGAGGGCGACGAGCGGCCCGCCGCCTTGCAAGAGCATCGTCTCAGCGTCGCAATTGACGAGCAGCATGGCGTTCTCGCCCTCGAAGCGCGGAGGCGGCACCTCGAGCCCTTCGAGCCCTTGCCCCACCGTGCTCGTGTCGACCACTTGCCACTCCGCCACCTCGAGCAGTCCACCGCTCGCATCGGTCGCGTCCCAGCCCCACTCACCCGTCGCTGTCTCGTCGGTCGTCACGCTGATCGGCACCGAGGTGTCGCCGGCCACGATGACTCCGCTCGTTCTGATATTGGTCGCCACCGAGAGCATCCCGTCGGGAGTGATCGTGAGCGTCTGACCGCCGAGCATGTCGAACTCGGTGATGGGCACGCCGAGGCCGAGCAGGTACTGCTCTGACTGCAGCCGGTAATCGGCCATGACGAGCCCCCATTGGCCGACGACGCAGTCAGTGTCGCCGAGTCCGTCGGCGGGCAGCTGCGGCTCTGACTCGGCGGGAGCGGGCTCTTGAGGTTCACCGGCGCCGCTGCCCGACATGCAGCCGGAGAGCAGCGCGAGCGACGCTGCCGCGAGAGCGATGAACGACGCGGCCGTGGGGGCGGGCTGGGCAGCGGAGCGGGTCATGACGACCTCCGATCGCGAGGCGACCGGGCGGGCGCTCGGCCGTTGCGATAAGTGTGCTCTTCTCGCGCCTCATGCGCGAGAGGGAACGCTACTCTGCAGCCGACGTGCCGGTCGTCGATCCGGCTCCGGATGCTCCGCCTGAGCCGCCCGAACGACGACGCCGACGCCGACGAGGTGCGCCAGTGCGCTCGCCCTCGGAGCTCGCAGTGCCTGCCGAGCTACCCGCCTCAGAACGACCGGCGCCGCTCGGTGCACCGCTGCTGCGGCCGCCGCCCGTCGAGCCACTGCCACCACGGCTGCGTTCGCGCGGGGGACGAGCGGCTTCTTTCTCGACGCGAGGAATGGGGGTTGCCTTGAGTCGCCCCTTCGAGCCTTCGGGAATGTCGAGATCGGCATAGAGGTGGGGCGATGACGAATAGGTCTCGACCGGCTCAGGAATGCCCATCTCGAGCGCACGGTTGATGAGCGCCCACTTGTGCATGTCTGCCCAGTCGACGAAGGTCACGGCGATGCCGGTCTTGCCCGCGCGGCCGGTGCGGCCGGCACGGTGCAGGTAGGTGTCGTGGTCGTCGGGCACCGTGTGGTTGATGACGTGCGTGACGTCGTTGACGTCGATGCCACGAGCGGCCACATCGGTCGCGATGAGCACGTCGCGTTTGCCCGCCTTGAAGGCGGCCATCGAGCGCTCGCGCGCCTCTTGGCTCATGTCGCCGTGCACGGCGCCGGCGTTGTAGCCACGGTCGCCAAGCTCTTCGACGAGCTTGGCGGCGGCGCGCTTCGTGCGCGTGAAGATGACGGTCTTGCCGCGGCCCTCGGCCTGCAGGATGCGGCCGATGACCTCGTCCTTGTCGAGCGCGTGCGCCCGGTAGACGACGTGCTTGATGTTGGCCTGCGTGAGGCCTTCGTCGGGGTCGGTCGCGCGGATGTGGATGGGCTTCGTCATGAAGCGGCGTGCGAGCGCGACGATGGGGCCGGGCATGGTCGCCGAGAAGAGCATGGTGTGGCGCGTGGGCTTGGTCTGCGAGAAGAGCTTCTCGATGTCGGGCAAGAACCCGAGGTCGAGCATCTTGTCGGCCTCATCGAGCACCATGACCTGCACGTCGGCGAGCGAGAGCAGGCGCTGGCTCGCGAGGTCGAGCAGACGGCCGGGGGTGCCGACCACGATCTGCGCGCCCGCCTTGAGCTGTTCGACCTGGCCTTCGTAGGCCTTGCCGCCGTAGATCGACACGATCTTGGTGGGTCGGTTCGAGGCTGCGAGCTCGAGGTCTTCGGTGACCTGCACGCACAGCTCGCGCGTCGGCACGACGACGAGCGCCTTGACGCCGGGAGCGGGGTCGCCGCCGAGACGCTGGATGAGCGGAAGGCCGAACCCGAAGGTCTTGCCGGTGCCGGTCTTCGCTTGGCCGATGATGTCTTGGCCGGAGAGCGCGAGCGGAATGGTCTGGGTCTGAATGGGGAAGGGCTCGATGATGCCCTTGCTGGCGAGGGCATCGACCAGATCGGCCTCGACCCCCAGGTCTGAGAAAGTCACGAGTGGAGTTCGCCTGTCTGAAGTCGGTAAGGCCCCAGTCTACCGGCCGCACCTCGCGCTGACCGCCCATCGCCTAGGCTGGCGGCGTGGCATGGTGGTCCCGTCGTACTCGCGCTCGCTCAGAGGCGCCCACGCTGTCGTCTCGCGAGACGGCGGCTGGCGCGCTGCGCGTCGACCTCGCCGACCTCACTCCTGCTCCCGACGTGTATCTCGGCCAGTGCGCCGCGCTGCACCTCGGCTTCGTCGAGTTGCTGTCGGAGGGCATCCGCACCGCTCCTCGCCCCGCCGATAAAGACGCGCTTGCCCGCGCCGCCGCGATCGTGCTCGACCGCTATCGGGCCATCACCGCCGAGCTCGAGCGCCTGCACCTCGACCGCTCTGACGCGCTGCAGCCGCACCTCGCGAGCGTCGAAGAGTTCGAGTCGCGCACGCGCGGCAACGCCTGGTACGAGCAAGTCGCGAGCGCGCACGTCACGATCGGCTTTCTTACTGACTTTTGGATGCGCCTCGCCGGTGGCCTGCCGCGCGAGCTCGGCGAGCGCGTGGTCGACGCGCTCGGCGCAGGCGATCTCGGCGAGCCCCTGCATCGCATTCTCGAGCGCGCCATCGCGGCCGAACCCCGCCTCGCGTCACGACTGGCGCTGTGGAGTCGACGGCTCGTCGGCGACACCATGCTGCAGGCCCGTTCTGCGCTTGTGCGCCACGATGACCGCTCGAAAGATGAAGCTCAGATCGAGCCGGTGTTCACGGAGCTCATCGCAGAGCACACGCGTCGCATGGACAAGCTCGGCCTCACGGCCTGAGCGAGCCCCGGCCTGAGCCAGCGCCGGCCTGCCCTCAGGAGCGCGCGGCGCTCGGCTTCATGAGGCGCTCGAGCAGTTCGGCGTCTGCGGCCTCGCGGCGCTTCGGCAGCACGAGGGCGACGGCGAGAGCGGCCAGCGGGCCCAGCACGAGCGAGATGACCCAGATCCACCCGCCGTCGAACGTCAGGCCCAGCCACAGGCAGATGACCCACACGGCGGCCGTCGCAGCGGCGCCCACGAGTGGCACGAGCAAGAGACCGTGCTGCTGGCGCCCCGGCACGAGGTAGCGCACTCCGAGCGCGAACGCGGCGCCGAAGACTGTCGCGAAGAGAAGTTCCACGTGCCTGAGGGTAGTGCCCGAGAGTGCTAGCCGACGAAGCCGACGCGACGAGTCGACTCAGAACCGATCTCGACGTAGCCGATCGCGGCGGTGGGCACGAGGTACCGCTTGCCCTTGTCGTCGCTCAGCGCGAGCAGGGGAGTGCCCTTCTCGACGGCGGCCGAGACGGCAGCTTCGATCTCGGCGACGCTGTCGTTGGTCTCGAACGCGAGTTCACGGGGGCTGTTCAGAATGCCGATGCGAATGTCCACGATCGTCAGCGGACCCGGGCGCGCGCGGGCTTCTCGCTGTGTTCACCGAGGGCGGATTCGTGAGGGGGCGGTGACTGCTGCGAGCGCTGAAGCGTCGTCGGGCATCCACCGCGACAGCGTCGGTGCGGCACGGTAGCGTCGCTCGCATGCCCCGCCTCGTCGCCTCTGTCGTCGCCGACGAGGTCGCGCCAGTCGCGCTCGACGACTCACAACGGGCGGTGGTGGATGCCCGCCTCGGTGCCGGAGCGGTCGTGCTCGGGGCGCCCGGCTCGGGCAAGACCGCCGTCGCGCTCGCCCTCGTGCGAGCGGCCATCGTCGACGACGGTCTCGCTGCTGACGAGGTGCTCGTGCTCACGCCCTCACGCCGCGCAGCCACGCGATTGCGCGACCGGCTCGCGCTCGACCTCGCTCACGCCGCCGAGCAGCGCGGCGAGCCTGCACTCGCCCTGCCGGGCCCGCTCGCGCGGTCGCTGCCGGCGTGGGCGTTCGCGATGGTCACGGCGGCCCGCCGTCTCGTAGGGCTTTCCGAACCGCGGCTGCTGAGTGGCGCCGATAGTGATGCCGACCTCGCCGAACTGCTCGACCGATCGGTCGTCGATGAGCTTCTTGCGACACTCGGTGCTGAGGGCTCGACGGGGCCGAACTGGCCCGAGCACTTGGGCCCCGACGTGCGTCGGCTTCCGGCGTTCCGCACCGAGCTGCGTGACGTCATCGCCCGACTCTCTGAGCACGACTGGTCCACCGAGCGCTTGCGTGCGGCGGGGCGTGAGCGGGGTCGGCCAGAGTGGGTCGCCGTGGCCGACTTCGTCGACGAGTTGCGGCTGATTCTGGGCAGCTCGCGGCCAGGGCAGCTCGACCCGGCCGAGCTCGTGCGGGCGGCGGTGGGGCTCGTCAGCGACCCGACCGACGCACTCCCCGCTCTGCCGAGGCTCGTCATCGTCGACGACGCCCACGACCTCACTCCGGCGGGTGCCGATCTGCTCGTCGCCCTGGCGGCGCGGGGCTCGACGGTGATCGCCCTCGGCGACCCTGACGTGGCGACGAGCGGCTTTCGCGGGGGTGAGCCCGAAGCGCTCGCTCGCCTCGCCGGTCGCCTCGGTCGTGACCGCGAGGCCGTGCCCGTGCTCGTGCTCGACGCTGTGCATCGGCACGGCCCGGCACTGCGCAGGCTCGTCACCGATGTGACGGGCCGCATCGGTGCGGCCGCGGCCGGTCGTCAGCGTCGCGCCGCCGGAGTGTTCGAGCCCGACGGCGACCTCGAGCCGGGCGACGACCTCGAGCCCGGCACCGACCTCGAGCCCGGCACTCGCTCACCCCTTCTGGCTCTCGAGGCGGCGAGTGCCGCGCGTGAGCGGGCGCTCATCGCCGATGTGCTGCGTGAGCGGCACCTGCTCGATGGTGTGCCGTGGCATCGCATGGCTGTTGTCGTGCGCAGCGGAACCCTCGTGCCGCCGCTCGTGCGCGCCCTGGCGCAGGCGGAAGTGCCGGTGCAGTCGACAGCGGCGGGGCGCCCGCTGCGAGAGCATCCCGCCGCCCGAGCGCTCATTCGTCACGTCGACCTCGGAGTCGGTCGTGCACCGCTCGACGCCGCAGCAGCGACCGAGCTGCTGCTCGGGCCGCTCGGTGGGCTCGATCGAGTCGCTCTGCGTCGACTGCGTCGCGCGTTGCGGGCCGAAGAACTCGCGGGTGGCGGCGATCGCTCGGCCGATGAACTGCTGGTGGATGCTCTCAGCGCACCCGGCCGCCTCGCCACGCTCGACCACCGTGTCGCCCGCACGGCCGACCGGCTCGCGCGCACGCTGGCCGCCATCGCCGCACGCTTCGAGGCCGGAGCCACCGTGGATGAGTTGCTGTGGATCGCGTGGAGCGAGTCGCACGCGGCCGAGCTCTGGCAGCGCGAGGCCGCCGGCCAGGGCGTCGCCGCGCGAGAGGCCGACCGCGCTCTCGATGCCGTCGTGGCGGTATTCAGCGCCGCGACCGCCATCGTCGACACCGTTCCCGAGGCCACCGTCGACACCTTCCTCGCCCGCGTGCTCGACAGCGACGTCGGCGACGACTTGCTCGCTCCGCAGCGTGCTGACGACGCGGTGCTCGTCGCGACGCCGGCGGCGCTCGCCGGGCTCGAAGCCGATGTCGTCGTCATCGCCGGCCTCGTCGAAGGAGTGTGGCCGAACCTGCGCGTACGCGGCTCGTTGCTCGGCGCGCCCGTGCTGAGTCGCGTCGCGCGCGGACTGCCGCTCGGCGATCTCGACGAACGACGACTCGTGCTCGATGACGAGCTGCGACTCTTCGCCCTCGCAGCGTCACGTGCACGTCGACAACTCATTGCCACTGCGGTCGCGGGCGACGACGAGCAGCCGAGCGCGCTCTTCGGGCTCGTGCGGCAGCACGCTGACGAAGCCGCTGCTGCAACGTCGGGCGCCGCCGACCCAAGCGAGTCAGGCACGGGCAGCGCTGCGGCGGGGCAGGGGGCGAGTGGGGCATCCACCGCTGCCCCGTCGGCGGCGCGACCGGTGCGCGCCCGATCTCTGCGGCGACTCGTTGGCAGATTGCGTCGCGAGCTCGCCGACCCCGCCGCGCGCGAGTCTGATCGCGCTGAAGCGGCCCTCGCCCTCGCGCGCCTGTCGGCGGAGCGTGTGGTGGGTGCCGACCCGAACGAGTGGTGGGGGCTCATGCCGCCGAGCACCGAGGCGCCGCTCTTCGACGGCGTCGATCGGGTGCCGCTCTCGCCCTCTCGCCTCGAGGCGATCGAACGATCGCCGCTCGACTGGTTTCTCGACGCGATCGCACCGGGCGAGACCACTCCGGCGATGGGCATCGGCACGATCGTGCACTGGGCGATGGAGACTGCCGAGAGACCCGAGATCGACGCGGTGTGGTCGGCGATCGAACAGCGCTGGAGCGAGCTCGTGTTCGAGTCGCCGTGGCTCGCCGATCAGCAGCGCCGACTCGCGCGCCGCTATGCCGTGGGAGTCGCCGCCTACCTGCGAGATGCGGCAGCAGACGGTCGCGCTGCTGTCGCCGCCGAGAGCTCGTTCGAGCTCGACGTCGACCGCGCACGACTGCGCGGCATCGTCGACCGCATCGAGCTCGATGCCGACGGTGCGGTGCGCATCATCGACCTCAAGACCGGCTCGCCCCTGACAAAGCAGGCCGACATCGACGAGCACGCGCAGCTCGGCGCCTATCAACTCGCCTATGCCGAAGGGGCCTTCGATGAGGCGCTCGACCGCGCCATTCTCGACGGCGCTCGCGCGGTGCTCGGCACCGACGTCGCCGAGGCGGCCGCCGAGGCGGGCGAACTGCCCGCGCATCACCCCGGTGGCGCTCGATTGCTGTACGTGCGCGAGGGAGTTCGCGGTCGCGACTACCGCGAAGCCGTGCAGGCGCCCCTCGACGACGAGCAGCTGGAGGGCTTTCGGCAGCGCGTGCGGCAGGCCGTCGAGGCCATCGCGGTCGCGCGACTCACGGGCGTGCGCACGATCGACCGCTTCGATTTCGGGGCGCTCGCGCACCGCATCCATCGGGTTCCGCCCGTGACGGGGGGCGAATGATGACGACTGAGCCGCCGCCCGCGCACCCCGCTGCGATCTCGGCGTTCGACATCGCGGATGCTCTCGGCAGGCCGCGCCCCACCGACGAACAGCGGCTCGTCATCGAGGCGCCCCTCGCACCCGTGCTCGTCGTCGCGGGAGCGGGTTCGGGCAAGACCGAGACCATGGCGGGGCGCGTGCTGTGGCTCGTCGCCAACGACCTGGTGCCGCCTGAGAACGTGCTCGGGCTCACGTTCACCCGCAAGGCCGCCGGCGAACTCGCGGTGCGCGTGCGCGAGAGGCTCGTGCAGCTCGGCCGCACGGGGGTGCTCGACGCGAGCCCTGGCGGGGCGCCCGTGATTGACGCGTTCACACAGCCCACCGTGTCGACGTACAACTCTTTCGCTTCCTCCCTCTACCGCGACCATGCGGCCCTCATTGGGCGCGACCCCGAAGGTGTCGTGCTCGGTGAAGCGAGCGCGTGGCAGCTTGCCCGGGATCTCGTGACGAGCAGTGACGATGAGCGGCTCGCGAACCTCGACCTCTCGATCGACCGAGTCACGCGCGCGGTGCTGTCGCTCGCGCACGGCCTTGCGGAGCACGACGCGCCCCTCGACGACCTGCGGGCGCTCGTCGATCGCTTCGGCACCCTCGCCGAGCTGCCGCCGGGCGGTCGGGGTGAGTACGCGAGTGCGCTCGACCTGGTGTCGACGGTCTCCGCGTCGGCTCCTCTCGCCGATCTCGTCGAGCGCTTTCAGCAGCGCAAGCACCGCGACGGCCTCGTCGAGTTCTCAGACCAGGTTGCGCTCGCCCTGGCGATCGTTCGACGTCACCCGGCGGTCGGCGCCGCCCTGCGTGCCCGGTATCGCGTGGTGCTGCTCGACGAGTATCAAGACACCACCGTCGCGCAGACCTGGCTGCTCGCCGAGCTCTTCGGGGGCACCCCGGTCATGGCCGTCGGTGACCCGCAGCAGTCGATCTACGGCTGGCGGGGTGCGAGCGCGTCGAACCTCGATGACTTCGCCGGGCGATTCGCGACGAGCGAGACCGGTGACGTGCAGCGCTACTCGCTCAGCACCTCCTGGCGCAACGGCACGCGCGTGCTCGACGTCGCCAATGCGCTCGTCGAACCGCTGAGCGCGCGCGGCGGCGTTGCGGTGGCGCGGCTGCAGCCTTCGCCCAGGGCGAGCGAGCATCCCGTTGAGACGGCGTACCCCGAGACCCTCGACGAGGAAGCGGCGCTCGTGGCTGACTGGCTCGCCGCGCGACTCGCCGAGCCCCCACCGGGGGCTGCCGCAGACGCCACCGACGACGAGGGCAGACCGCTGCGGGCGAGTGCCGCGCTGCTCATGCGCAGTCGGGCGACGCAGCCGGTGTTTCTCGCGGCTTTGCGCGACCGCGGTGTGGCGGTGCACGTGCTCGGCATCGGCGGCTTGCTCGAGCAGCCCGAGATCGTCGACCTCGTCAGCGCGTTGAGCGTCATCGACGATCCCGGAGCGGGCACCGAGCTCGTCCGCTTGCTTGCTGGCCCGCGCTGGAGCGTCGGCACGGCCGACCTGCACGCCCTCAGCAGAGTCGCGTCATGGTTGCGCGACCGCGACCTGGGCCAACGCGCCTTCAGCGATGAGGTGAAAGATGCCCTCCGCTCGTCGATCTCGCGCACCGACGGCGTGTCTCTCGTCGACGCTCTCGACTTCATCGCCACGGCGCCTGAGGGGCACTCGCAGCTCGCTGCGCTGAGCGCAGAAGGCCTCGAACGATTGCGCGACGCCGGTCGGCTGTTTGCTCGACTGCGAGCGCGTACGGCTCTCGACCTGCCCGACCTCGTGGCCGCGGTCGAGCACGATCTGCTGCTCGACATCGAGGTCGCCGCCAACCCGGCGCGCGTGATGGGGGCCGCCCCGCGCGAGGCGTTCGCCGAGGCGCTCGACGGCTATCTCGCGCTCGCCGATCACGCGACCCTCGGCGGCTTTCTTGCCTGGCTGCGCGAGGCCGAGTGGCGCGACAACCTCTCACCGCGCAGCGAACCGCCCGAGCCCGGCACCGTGCAGGTGCTCACGGTGCACGGCTCGAAAGGGCTCGAATGGGACCACGTCGTCGTGCCTCGCTGTGTTGCCGACGAACTGCCGAGCAAGCCCCGTGACGGGACGACCGGCTGGCTAAGCCTCGGCGTGCTGCCCTACACCTTGCGCGGCGACGCCGCGGAGCTGCCGCGCTTCGAGTGGGAGCACGCCGAGTCGCGCAAAGACCTGCTCGATCGGCGCGACGCCTTCAAAGCGGAGGTCGGTGCGCACCTCGAGCGCGAAGAGCGTCGGCTCGCCTACGTAGCGGTCACGCGCGCTCGGCATCGACTGCTGCTGACGGGGTCGTTCTGGGCACGACAGTCGACCGCGCGTGCGCCGAGCCCGTTTCTGCTGCCCCTCGTCGAGCGGGGCATCCTGCCGCCGTTTCCAGAAGGCTCCGAGCACGAGTCGAACCCGCGCGTCGACGACGACGGCGACGACGCGTGGTGGCCGCACGACCCGCTCGGCGCGCGGCGGCGGCACGTGCTCGCGGCAGCCGAGCGAGTGCGGTCGGCTGATCCGACGCGTCGAGGGGATGACCGGCGCGGGTGGCAGCGCGAGGTCGACCTGCTGCTCGCCGAACGGGCCGCGCGGCTCTCGGCGAGCGATCGCGTCACGGTGCCGCTGCGCGTGCCGGCGTCGGCGTTCAAAGACTTCGTGACCGCTCCGGCCGAGGTCGCGGCACGGTTGCGTCGACCGATGCCGCAGCGACCCTACCGGGCAACGCGACTCGGCACGGTGTTTCACCGGTGGGTCGAGCAGCGCTATGGCCTCGCCGCACTGCCCGACACGGTCGATGGGCTCGACGGTGAACTCGACGCCGGACCGATCGCGGCCGAGGGCGTCGACCCGGCCGCGCTTACAGCCCTGCAAGAGGCTTTCGAGCGCGGGCCGTGGGCGGGGCGCGAACCGCTCGACGTGGAACGCGAACTGCACGTGCCCTTCGAGGGCCGCATTCTCGTCTGCAAGATCGACGCGGTGTACTCGCTAGACGATTCGGGCGCGGTCGAGATCGTCGACTGGAAGACTGGCAAGGCTCCTCGCGACGACGCCGACCGCGAGGCGAAGCTGCTGCAGCTCGCGCTCTACCGACTCGCATACTCTCGCTGGTCGGGGCTGCCTCTCGAGTCGGTGCGTGCGGCGTTCTTCTTCGTGGCTGACGACGCGGTGCTGCGGCCGGAGTCGCTGCCCGACGAAGCCGAGCTCGTGCGGCTCTGGCGCGCCAACGTGAGCAGCGACTGACCCGCCTGGCCGTCGCCACGCGCGGTTACTGCCGCGCCGGCACCGCGAACTTCGACCGGTACGCCTGCACAGCGCCGCGCATCCCGATGCCGCAGACTCCGACGAGCGCGTCGCCCCGGTAGTACTCGACGATGCACTCGTCGTCGAGCGAACCGGCGACGAGCTCGCTGCGGTCGGCGAGGTAGGTCATGCCGAAGGCGAGCACGTGCGCGTCGTACTGGTCGCTCCAGAAAGAGGGCAGGGGAGCGAAGCCGGCCGCGGCGAGCGGCTCACAATCGTCGCCCGCCAGCTGGGCGGCGATGAGCTGCCCTGCGCGCTTGCCCGTCTCGGTCGGCAGGTTCCAGTGTTCGACGCGACGAGCCACGTCGTCGAACAGCGGGTTCGGGTAGCGCGCGACATCACCGACGGCGAAGATCTGCGGGTGCACGGTGCCGTCGACTCCGATCGCGCGCAGCCCGCCGTCGACGAGCACGCCGTCGCTGACGTCGAGGCCCGAGCCCTGCAGCCACTCGGTATTGGGGTCGCTGCCGACGGCCACGACGAGCACGTCGCACTCGAGCATCACGCCGCTCGTGAGAATGACACGCTCGACGGCCGGGTCTCCCACGAGCCCGAAAAGCGACTCGCCGCAGAAGAACCGCACGCCGTGAGCCTCGTGACGCCGGCGCATTTCGGCACCGAGAAGCGGGCCGAGCGCGCGCTCGAGCGGCACGCGGCTCTGCGTGACGATCGAGACGGTCGCCCCGTTCTTGGCTGCCGTCGCCGCAATTTCGCAGCCGACGAACCCCGACCCCAGAATGACGACGTTCGCACCGGGCCGCAGCGAATCGCGCAACGCGACCGCATCGTCGATCGTGCGCAGCACGTGAATACCGGTGAGTCCGTGCCCGTCGATAGGCAAGGGCTTCGGCCGCAGTCCGGTCGCGATGACCAGCGCGCTATATGCATGCTCGTCCCCGCGTGCGTCGGTGACGACCTGCCGCGCTGTGTCGAGCGCGGTCGCGGGGCGGCCGAGCATCCACTCGACTCCCTCCTCCAGCGCCGAGCGGATCGGGAAGGCGACCTCCGCGTGCCCGTGACCCGGCGTCTGCAGCAGCTCTTTCGACAGCGGCGGCCGATTGTAGGGCGCGTGCTCTTCGGCGCCGAGAAAACGGATGGGCCCCGAGTAGCCCGCGCGACGGGCGCCCTCGGCGGTGCGCAGGCCCGCCATCGAGGCTCCGACGATGAGCAGCGGAGCATCCATCGGCTACGCCTTGGTGATGAGAATCGCCTGCATCGGGCAGACGTCAGCGGCGGCCTCGAGGTCGCCGAGCATCTCGTCGGGCGCTTCGGCCACATACTCGAGCTTGTCGTCGGCGTTGAGCTGGAACACTTCGGGCGCCTCGAAGACGCACTGCCCGTAGTGCTGGCACTTGTCCATGTCGACGTCGATGCGGATCATGCGTTCTCTTCTTCCTGGATGCGGGAGGGGTACAGGTCTTTCGAGGGAGTGCGGATGCCGCGGAACTCCCAGTCTCCACCCAGAGCGGTCGAGACGACCTCTTCGCTCGAGGTGGGTTGCGCGCCGACGTCGGTGCGAATCGGCGTGGGGCCCTCGACAATGTGGTTCGTCAGGCGGCCGAGACCGTCGACCTCGACCTCGACGACGTCGCCCGGTTGCACCGGCCTCGAGTTGGCGGGAGTGCCCGAGAAGATCATGTCGCCCGGCACGAGGGTGATGGTGCGTGCGAGGTCGGCCACGAGGTAGTGCATGTCCCATTCCATCGTGTCGGTCGAGTCTTCTTGCACGACGTTGCCGTTGACGAGAGTGCGAATGGTCTTGCCGCGGAAGTCCCAGTCGGTGACGAGCCCCGGGCCCACCGGGGCGAGCGTGTCACTGCCTTTGACTCGCAGCATCGAGCCCGCGTCGGTGTCGCGAAAGTCGTGCAGACCGTAGTCGTTGCCGACCGAGTAACCCGCGATGTAGTCGCCCGCCTCAGCGGGCGAGACGTTGCGGCACGTGCGCCCGATGACGATGACGATCTCGCCTTCGTAGTTGAGCCACTGGCAGCCCGCCGGGCGCACGACCGCCCCCTGGTGGCTGTTGAGCGCCGTGATCGGCTTGTGAAAGTACGTGGGCGCAGGCGGCAGCTTCGTCATGAACTCGTCGCTGCGGCTCGGATAGTTGAGGTGCACCGCGATGATCTTCGTCGGCTCGGTCGGAGGCAAGTGAATCGCCTCGTCGACGCCAATGGTGCGGCCATCGGATGCTCGCAATTCGTCGCCGTGCCGCACCACCTGCACGGGCGCCCCGTCGAGCAGAATGCGGCGGTACTCGGTCATGCGACGGCGTCTTCCCGCGAGAGCGTCACGTCTTTCGGCAGCGGGAACCCGCCCTCAGGCTCGGGGAAGTACACGTGCACTTGGCCGGTGCCGATCGAGTTCTCGTACTCGGAGTACATGACGCCCTTGGCAGTGTTGGCCTCTTCGCCCGTGGCGCCAGCCATCTGCAACCAGTGGCTGAAATTAGCTTCGGGCTTGAACTGCTTGAACTCGGGCATCGTCTCGAGAATGCGGGCGTGGTCGCCCTGCTTCATCCACTCGATGCGCTCGAGGTCGGCCAGTCGCGCGCCGTCACTGTAGATGTGGCTCGGGTCGCTCGCCTCGTGCTTGCGCAGGTCGCGCAGCTTGTAGAAGGTGTGCGAGAGGGCGCCCGAGGCGAGCAGCAGCACCTTGCGGTCGCTGTCGCGAATGGCCTCGCCGAGGGCGCGGCCCGCGCGCAAGAAGTCGTCGGTGGTCGCGGTCTGGCAGACCGAGAGGCTCACCCAGCGCTTGTCGAGGCCTCGGCCCAGGTAGTGCCACAGGTTGACCGTGGCATAGAAGATCGGAAGGTGCGGGTCGCTGATCGGTGTGACCCAGGTGCCGTTCTTCTCGTCATAGTTGGCCACGGCGTTCGCAAGCTCGGGGTCGCCGCGGAAGGCGTAGGGAATCTGCGACATGCCGCGCGGCAGCTCTTCGCTCGTGAAGAGCCCGCTGCGTTCGGCGTGCGACGTGATGACGAACTCGACCGTCGTGGCCCAGTGCGAGTCGAGCACGACGACCGTGTCGTAGTCGAGGGTCTCCATGACCTCTTCGCGCAAGCGCTTGAGGCCGGGCACGAGAGTGATTTCTTTGCCCCCGTTGAGGTCGTACCGCACGTCCTGCGGCAGCATGATGGTGGGCACGTGCGCGAGAATCGCGGCTCCGACGACCTTTCCCATGACTTACTCCTTCCACCCTGAGGGTGCGTATACGGTGTTCTTGACGTCGGCGTAGAAGTCGAATGACCACACGCCGCCTTCGCGGCCGATGCCGCTCTTCTTGCTGCCGCCGAACGGCGCGGCGAGGTCGCGCACGAAGAAGCAGTTGACCCAGATGGTGCCGGCGACGAGGTTCTGCGTGAGTCGCTCGGCGCGCTCCCGGTCGCCGCACACGACGACGGCGGCGAGGCCGTACTCGGTCGCATTGGCGATCTCGACGGCCTCCTCGTCGGTCGCATAGGTCTGCATCGCGAGCACGGGGCCGAAGACTTCGGCGGTGAGAATCTCGCTGCCGGCGGCAGCGCCCGTGATGAGCGTGGGGCGGTAGTAGAGGCCGCCGAGCTCGTCATTGGGTGTGCCACCGAAGGCCACCTGGGCGCCATCGGCCCGCGCGCGGTCGACGAAACCCGCGACGCGATCGAGATGCACCCGGTGAATCTGCGGGCCGATCTGCGTCGCCTCCTCGCGGGGGTCTCCCTGCACGATGGCCGCAGCCTTCTGCGCAAACCGAGTCGCGAACTCTTCGGCAATGCTCTCGTGCACGAGCAACCGTGTGCCCGAGAGGCACACTTGCCCTGCGTTGTCGTACTGCTCGATCGCGAGGTCGACGGCGAGGTCGAGGTCGGCGTCGTCCGTGACGATGAAGGGGCTCTTGCCGCCGAGCTCGAAGCTCACGGGGGTCAGGTTGTCGGCGGCTGCGCGCGCGATCGCCTTCGCGGTTGGCACCGAGCCGGTGAACGCAATACGGGCGATACCGGGATGCGCGACGAGGGCCGCCCCTGCTTCGGCACCGTAACCCTGCACGACGTTGAACACGCCCGCGGGCATCCCCGCTTGCTCGCACAGATCGGCGAAGACGCTCGCGGTGAGGGGAGTCCATTCGGCGGGCTTGAGCACGACGGTGTCGCCGGCGGCAAGCGCGGGGCCGATGCGCCAGGTCGCCAGCATGAGCGGCGCGTTCCACGGCGTGACGATCGCGGCGACGCCGGAAGGATCCCAGCTGACGACGTTGTCATGGCCGCGGGTCTGCCACACCGGGTGGTGCAGTTCGTTCATGGCCCAGTCGGCGAAGAAGCGGATGTTTAGGGCCACGCGCGGCATGACACCGCGGCGGTGGCTGCGCAAGAGCGAGCCGTTGTCGAGGGTTTCGAGTTGGGCGAGCTGCTCGACGTTCGCTTCGACGAGGTCGGCGAGGCGGTGCAGTATCGCGCCCCGACCGTGGGCGCCGAGGTCGCGCCAACCAGCAAACGCCGCGCGTGCGGCGTCAACAGCGGCGTCGACTTCGGCGGCTCCGCCGCGAGCGATGTGCGCGAGCACGGTGCCGTCGATGGGCGAGATGCTCTCGAACGTGGTCTCACTCCCGCGGCGCTCGCCGCCGATGGCGTGCCGCGTGTCGACGGTGAGGCCAGCTAGTTGCACCTGATGCACGCGGTTGCTCCCTTGCGATCGCGACTCATTCGGGTACGAATGATCTACCCGAGTGTAGCCGAGCCCCGTCGGCGCGCAAGGGCAGGTTCTAGCGTTGCCCCTCGGTCACCTTCGTGATGGCGCGCAGCATGTCGGCGAGCTCGCGGCGACGTGCGGGGTCGATCGTGCTCGAGACGGTCTGCTCGTGCGCGTTGAAGGTCGGAAAGAGCGTCGACATGAGCTCCCGGCCTGCGGGAGTCATCGACACGTTGACGAGTCGACCGTCTTTGCTGCTGCGCTCGCGCGCGAGATAGCCCTTCGTCTCGAGGGTGCCGAGCACGCCCGTGAGGGTCGCCTTCGAGAAGCCCCCCTCTTCGGCAATCTGGCGGGTTTCGATGGGCTCCCAGATCCACGTGACCCAGAGCACGACAAAGGCTGTCCACGACAGCCCGCTCTCGGCGAGCACGCTCCGTTCGAGGTAATTGCGGGTCGCATTGGCCGCGCGAAAGAGGTTCGAGACCACGGCCATCGCTTCGAAGTCGAGGGGCAGGGCTCCGACTTTGTGGACGACTTGCTCTTCGGTCTCGGCGAGCGTGTGTGCGCTGGGCATCAATTCCTCCTGCGCTCATTATCGGGGGTGGGCCGGGGGAGGAGCGGGACTCGACGCGCGCGCGGAAGTTCGTTAGCATCCGAACAAATCGCTTCCTACGAAAGCAGGCGCCATGTCGACCACGACCGATCTCACTCTCGCCGACCTCGACCTTTTCGAGAACTGCGCCCCGTGGGGAGTGTTCGACGAACTGCGAGCGACTCCTGGACTGCACTACTCGACCGAAGAGGCGCCCAACAGCGGGTTTTGGTCGGCGACGCGATATCACGACATCGTGCGCGTGCTGCGTGACACCGACACCTTCACCTCGACGAAGTTCACGAACCTCGAAGAGGTCGACCCGCACCTGCAAGACCAGCGTCGCTCGCTGCTCGAGACCGACGGACTTCGCCACCGCGCGCTGCGCCGCATGCTGCAGGGCCAGTTCACGCCGCAAGCGGTCGCGAAGTACGAGACCTTCTTGCGGGGCATCACCGCAAAGACCCTCGACGCCGCCTTCGCCAAAGGGTCGTTCGACTTCGTGGACGAGGTGAGCGCAGACTTCCCGATCCGCGTGCTCGCGCGACTGCTCGACGTGCCCGACAGCGACACCGGTCAGCTCATCGCGTGGGGCAACCGCATGGTCGGCAACACCGACCCCGAGCATGCCGACGTGCTCATCGGCTCGGCCGACAGTGACGAGTACCGGCATGTGCCGTTCCGCTCGCCCGCAGCGATCGAGGTCTACGAGTACGGCAAGCACATGGCGGCCGAGCGTCGTGGCAAGGGGGGCACCGACCTGGTGTCGCTGCTCGCCGACGGCGTGCCGTCGGATGGTCAACCCTTGAGCGAAGACGAGTTCAACACCAACTTCTTGCTGCTCGTCGTGGCAGGCAACGAGACCACCCGCCACACCATCACGCACTCCATGAGCAACCTGCTCAACAACCCCGAGCAGATGGATGTTCTGCGCAACGACCCCTCGCTCATTCCGTGGGCGGTCGAAGAGTTCTTGCGTTTCGCGTCGCCGGTGTACCACTTCCGTCGCACGGTGACTCGAGACGTCGAGTTCTCGGGCACGCAGCTGAGCGAGGGCGAGAAGCTCGTGGTGTGGTTCGCCTCGGGCAACCGCGATGACGCAGTGTTCGACGAGCCCTACCGCTTCGACGTCACGCGCAACCCTAACGAGCACATGTCGTTCGGTCGCGGCGGACCGCACATGTGCCTCGGCAACGCTCTCGCGCGCATCGAGCTGCGCATCATGTTCGAAGACCTGCTGACGCGCGACGTCACTCTGGAGCGCACCGGCGACATCGACTACCTGCGCAGCAACTTCGTGCACGGCATCAAGCGCATGCCTGTGCGCGTGGCCTAGCGCCGGGCGTCTCCCGCGCTCGGAGCATCCCGCGCCCGCCCGGTGTTCTGCGCCGCCAGGTGTTCTGCGCCGCCAGGTGTCGTCAGTTTGCGTCGCTTCCTAGTGGGGAGGCGACGCGGACTGACGACACAAGGCCCCGCGCGGGGGTGGGCGAGCGCCTCGAGAGCTACCTGCGGGGCACTAGCCCCGCGACCTCGGTGAGAAAGGCGTCGACGAGCGCGAAGGTGCGGGCACGGGCATCCGAGGCCGTCGCGATCGTCTGCGCCATCATGACCTCGGGGTCTTGGCCGTCGTCGCGAACCTTGGATGCTCCACCCCAGTCAAGCCACCCCTGCAGCCCCGCGGGGTCGAGCTCGGGGTGAAACTGCACGGCCAGCGCGCGGCCCCACACGAAGGCCTGGGAGGCCGACGGCGTGCGCGCGATCTCGACGGCGCCGGGTGGCACGACCCAGCGGTCGTAGTGGAACTGGAACCACGGCCCTTCGCCGACCAACGTGGGTCGGTCGCTCCACACCGAGGTCCAGCCGATTTCGCTTCGGGGTGCGGGTGCCACCGAGCCGCCGAGCGCGCGCGCGAGCAGCTGGCCACCGAAGCAGATACCAAGCACGGGCATCCCGTCGTTGACGGCGTCGCGCAACCACGCGATTTCCGGCAGCAGCCAGCGGCCGATGCAGTCGTCGTCCCACGCGCCCCAGGGGGCGCCGAGCGGCACGATTACGTCGTAGTCGGCGACCGGCGGAAACGTCGTCGAGATGTTCGGCGACTCAAACGCGACCTCGGGCACGACGAGGTGCGTGTCGATCGTGAAGCCGTGGTGGGCGAATCGCTCGCCGACCGGCCCGAGCGGGCTGACGTGATCGTGTTGCACGAACAGAACGCGCATCGGGCCTCCCCATCGAGTGTGCGAGTGGTCTACAGTATCGTTCGAACCCAAACGATCGGCAACGATGCCGACAACAGAGTCGCCAGTGCCACAAAGGAGTTGCACATGAGTCACGGTCTCGCCAACCTGCAGAGCGAGCTGCTCGCCGCCGACATCGACGTATTGCGGGTGATCTACGCCGACATCATCGGCACGGTGCGGTCGAAAGATCTGCTCGTGCGCGAGCTCGACAAGATCAGCCACGGCGGCCCGACGTTCTGCCAGGGCGTGTGGGTCACGACGACGCAGGGCGGCGTGCTCGACGGCGCCGATGTGCTCAGCAACGGGCTCGAAGACTTCATCAGCCAGATCGTTCCCGACGGCTGGCGCGCATTGCCGTGGGAACCGGGCGTCGCCTACGTGGTCGCCGGCGCCAACAATCCGGATGGCCAACCGAGCCCGCTGTCGCCGCGCGAGCTGCTCGGCCGCGTCGTCGGCAAGTTTGCCGACCTCGGTTACGTGCCCGTCGTGGGCCCCGAACTCGAGTTCTACATCGCCGACCGCACCCCCGAGGGCGGCTTCACGCGCGCGCTTCAGTCGCCGGGCCGGGTCTACACGAGCGGCGCCACGGTCGACCCCAAGGGCACCTTCTTGCACTTGCTGCGCATGCTCGACCAGATGCGCATCGGAGTCTTCGCCGGCAACCACGAGTTCAGCCCGAGCCAGTACGAGATCAACATCTGGCACGGCGAGGCGCTCGACGCGTGCGACCGCATCTTCATGCTCAAGGCGGGTGTCAAAGACGTCATCGCCCGCCTCGGCCAGGCTGCGACCTTCGCCGGTAAGCCCTGGAGCGACGAGGGCGGCAGCGGCTTCCACCTGCACATGTCGCTGACTGATACGCAGGGCGCCAACCTCATGCACGAGGGCGGCGAGTTGAGCGCTCTCGCGAAGCACATGATCGCCGGCATCGTGACGCACGCCCCGGCGCTCACGGCCATCTGCAACCCGACCGTCAACGCTTTCAAGCGCCTCGGCCCCGACACCCTTGCGCCCTACCGCGGCAACTGGGGCTACGACAACCGCAGCGCCATGCTGCGCATTCCGCCAGAGCGCGGCCAGGGCACACGCCTCGAGATGCGCCTCGGCGATGGTGCGGCGAACGCGTACCTCATGACCGCCGCGCTGCTCGCGGCCGGTCTCGACGGCATCCAGCGTCAGCTCGAGTGCCCCGACCCCTCGGTGGGCTACGCCTACGAAGACGACCGCTTCGGCGTGCTGCCCATGAGCCTGGGCGAGGCTCTGGATGCTCTCGAAGCCGACACCGTCTTGACCGACATCATCGGGGGAGACCTCGTCAAGGTCTTCGCCGTCATGAAGCGCGACGAGATCGAGCGCTACACCGAGGCCGTCGACGACCCCACGACGCGCGACGTCACCGACTGGGAGGTCAAGGAGTACTTCCTCGACCTCTGACCCGCCCGGTGTCGACCGAACGACGGAGACGGGCCGTTCCACACCCTCTCTAGGGTGCAGGTGCGGACGTTCCACACCAGATCTCCGTCGTTCGGCCGATGTCGTTCGGCCGATGTCGTTCGGCCGATGTGGATCGGGCGAGGCTCGACCTCTAGACCGCCGGGTTCGACCTGTCCTCGACGAGCGACCCGCCGTTGAACGTCACGCCGACCTCGCGGTAGTACGCGGCGATCTTCTCCTGCACGGGCAAGATCGACGCGAGTTCGTCCCAGGGGGAGTCGTGCAGCTCGAGCTCGAAGTCTCCGACCCAGGTCTCCCCGATCTCGGCGTCGGTCGTGCTCATGGTGATGAGCTGGTCGAGGCTGTTGCCCGCGCCGGGGGTGATTGAGGGCATCCACCGCGAATGCAGCATGGGGTGGCCGTTGACGAATCCGTTCGACTCAGACGGCGACCGCAGCGTCACGACAAGTGAGGCGAGGCGGTGGTCGTACGCCGCGAGCGAGGCGCCGAGGCGCGCGCCCGGCTCGAGTCGCGGCGAGGCCTTGCCCACGTTGAACACCCGCGTGACCGCCATGCTCCCGAGCTTCTTCGGGTAACCCTGAAACCACCCGCGGCCGATCGCGAAGTCTTTCGTCACCCAGATGGCGACGCAGCGCGTGTAGGTGACGCCGTCGTGCTTGACGCGCACGACGGCGAAGGTCTCGAGGTACTGCGACCGCATCGGGTCGAGCAGCTCGGCCCCGCCGGTCGAGCACGACTGCCAGTCGGCCCAGATGAGCGCCACTGCTCCCGGGTCGTCGTCGGCGAGCTCGAGGCCCTCGGGCAGCAGTGCCGCAACGTTGGCGGGGTCGGTGCGGTACTCGGCGGTGAGCAGGGTGCCCGAGTAGTCCCAGGGCATGTCGGGCACGAGCGCGCTCGCGCCGCTCGGGGTCTGCGGGGCGAGAAATCCATTGAGCGAGGCCATGAGCGCCAGGCTACCGAATCATTCGCAAACTAACGATAGGCAATCTGGGGATGCTCTCCGCCCGCCCATCCGCCCCCCGAGTCTGCACATTCCGCTTGACGAGCACTCGCGCGTGCACCACTATGGCGCCAGGTCGTTTTGATACGAACGATCCACCCCAACTCAATGAGGAGTTCTGGACCCATGACTGACACCCCCCCATCAACCTTGCGGTCAGGCCGGCTTGGCGTGCTCGGCATCGTCTTCTTCGTCGTGGCGGCATCCGCCCCACTCATCGGCATCACGGGTGCTGTTCCCGTCGCCATGTTGCTCGGCAATGGCGCAGCGGTACCCGGCGCCTACCTCGCGGTGGGCATCACCCTGCTCATTTTCTCGGTGGGCTACGCCACCATGAGCCGCAGCATGACCAACTCGGGCGCGTTCTTCGCCTACGTCGGTAAGGGCCTCGGCGTCAACGCGGGCGTCGCCGCCGCGTTTGCGGCTCTCGTGGCCTACGTCACCATCCAGCTCGCCATCTACGGCTTCTTCGGCGTCGTCGTCTCGGGCTTCGCCGCCGGCTTCGGAATCGAGCTGCCCTGGTACGTGTGGTCGCTGCTCGTGTGGGTGATCGTCTCGGGCCTCTCGCTGCTGAGCGTCGACGTCGGGGCCAAGGTGCTCGGTGTGATGCTCGTGCTCGAGGTGCTCGTACTCGTCATCGCGGCCATTGCCATGCTCGCCAACGGCGGGCCCGAGGGCTGGAACCTCGGCGCCTCGTTCAGCCCCACCGAGATCTTCGCGGGCGGCTTCGCCGGCACCGCGGGCATCGCGCTGGCCTTCGCTTTCGCGAGCTTCATCGGCTTCGAGGCGACGGCCATCTACGGCGAAGAGGCCAAAGACCCGAAGCGCACGGTGCCCATCGCCACCTATGTGTCGATCGGTGTCATCAGCGTGCTCTTCGCGCTCGTCTCGTTCGCGATGGTCACCGGCATGGGCGCCTCGCAGGTCGCAGACAAGGTCATCGAACTCTCTGGCGGCCTCGCCGACCCGGCTGGTGTGCTCTTCGGCCTCACCGAGCAGTACGTCGGGTCATGGCTCACGGTCATCATGGGCATTCTCGTGATCACGAGCCTCTTCGCGGGCCTGCTGGCGTTCCAGAACGCCGCGTCGCGCTACTTCTTCGCCCTCGGCCGCGGTGGAGTGCTGCCGGCCGCGATCGCGAAGACCAACAAGGCCGGAGCCCCGGTCAACGGCGTCATCATCACCTCGTCGCTCGCGGCGCTCGTCATGATCATCTTCGCGATCGCCGGTCTCGACCCGTTCTTGAACCTCTTCTCGTGGATGAGCTCGGTCACGGTCATCGCCATCGTGCTCGTCGAGATTCTCGTGAGCATCGCGGTCATCCGTTACTTCTTGACGCACGAGGGCGGCAACGTGTGGTCGACCAAGATCGCTCCGGCGCTGTCGATCGTGTTGCTCGGCGTGGGCCTCTACTTGCTCATGTCGCGCTTCAACCTGCTCGCCGGCACGGTGCCCGACGGCGTCGACCCCTCGCTGCCCGAGAGCGCGTGGGCGCTCAACGGCCTCGGCTGGTTCCTCGTGCTGCTGCCCTTCATCGCACTCGTAGTGGGCTACGTCGTGGCACTCGTGAACAAGAAGGAGAACGAGCAGCTGGTGAAAGACTTCGCCAGTTGACCTCTGGATGCTCGGGGGTGGGCACGTCTGCCCCCGAGCATCCACCCGCACCACCGAATGGAGTACCTCATGCGCGCCGACGATTTCGACCTCGACGTAGTGGACGAGACGGATGCCCGTCACGCCGCCACCGTCGCAGCACTCGAGACTGCCGAGCTCGAAGCGTCGATCGCGCGCTTGCCCCACGACCTGCAGGCCGCCGCAACCGGTGTGCTGCTGCAGGGCCGCACCTACAGCGACGTGAGTCAAGAGTTGGGCATCCGCCAGCCTGAACTCGTGCGCGCGGTGCACCGCAGCCGGGCGATCATCGCCCGCCGCCTCGCGGGCCCGCCGGAGGGCGACGCCGCGTGACGGTGGCGATCGGCGTGACGACCTACCTCGAACCGGTCGTCATGGGGCTCTGGGATCGCCCCGGCAGCATGCTTCCGCGCGTCTACAGCGATTGCGTGATCGCCGCTGGCGCGGCGGTCGTCACTCTTCCCCCGCAACCGCCGACGCCCGATGTCGTCGAGAGAGTGCTCGACAGTGTTGACGGGCTCATGCTCACGGGCGGCAAAGACGTTGATGCGGCGCTCTACGGTCAAGAAGCGCACGCTGAGAACGACGCTCCGCGCCCCGACCGCGACGCGTGGGAGATCGCCCTCGTGCGTGCGGCGATCGCCCGCGACCTACCTGTGCTCGGCATCTGCCGGGGGTTGCAAGTGCTCAACGTGGCGCTCGGCGGAACGCTCTTTCAGCACTTGCCCGACGTCATCGGCTCGAACCGCTACAGCTACGGCAACGCCGTCTTCGCCGACAACCCCGTGCTGACGGTCGCGGGTACGCGCACCGCCGAGCTGCTCGGCGAGCGGCTCACGGTCAAGAGTTACCACCACCAGGCGATCGACCGCGTGGCTGAGGGCCTCACGGTGACCGCGCATGGCGACGACGGCATCGTGCAGGCGGTCGAGATCGACGGCATGTCGTTCGGTCTCGCGGTGCAGTGGCACCCGGAAGAGTCGCCCGACGACTCACGGTTGTTCGACGCGCTCGTGGCGGCGGCCTAGGGGGCTGAGAAGGAGCGCGGCCTCGCGGGCCCCTCATGACGGGCGCGATCACATCCCACGTCGCTTCGGCGAATCGTCTCGACGCCGTTCGTGAATAGTGTGGGGGTCACCCCATTGCTCACGATGCGCCGCCGCTTCCGCTAGGGGCGTGAGGATCGGGTTTCGCGTCCCATAACCGCAGAGGCGGAGGAGGAAGGCCACTGTTCAGATGACGAACAAGGTTCGTTCGTTGCTGCCCGACTTGCGTTGGGATCCGCGGCGCGTCGAGCAGCTCGCCGAGCTTGCGGCAATGCTCGGATTGCCGCCGACACTCCACCCGCGGCTCGTTGCCTACGATGTCGGACGTGCCGTGGGGGCGGGTGGGGTGTGGGTCGTCGACGAAGACGGGATGCAACCGCTTACTCTCTCCGAAGTCAATGCGATTGTCGGCGCGGGCATCGGAATCCAGACATCGCGGGCAAATCCGCTCGAGGTTGGAGCTATGCACCTGTTCCTGGAGAAGGGTGTCGCTCTCCGTGTTTTCGGGTCGGCCGCGAGCGTTGGGGATGTGTCGGCGTTGTCGGACGCCAAGCAGTTGCGGGACCTCCTGGTGCAGCCCAAGATCCGAGCGACCATCGATATCTCGAAGCTTGAGCTGCTCGAAATATTGTCCATCAGGGGCACGGGTTGGACGGGATTCGATGGTCTCCCGCGTCTTCGCCACGTGGTGCTCGAGTTACCGCCATCGGCAGGTGTGCCCTCGTTCAGTGGTCCGATCGACACATTGGCGCTTCTTGGGGGTGCCGACCTCAGACTTTCTCAGATCGTTCGACACCCGGACGCACTACGAGACATCTACGTGGATCGGTTCACCACCCTTGACCTCACCGACATCGGACGATATCGCCACTTGCAACGACTAGTTGTTGTCGATGTTTCGATGGTCGCGAATGCAGATGTGGTTCGCACCCTGAGCGAACTTGAGCACCTCGAGTTCTCCCGGGTGCAATCCGTCACGCCAGAACTTGACCCGAACTGGTTCCCGAACACCACTGTGCTCTGGGACGACGAGATATACGAAGGGCCCACACAGGGTCGGCGTGCCGTGATGGCCGACGACTTCGCCATCCACGAGCACGATGACATGCACGAGATTGCATTCTCGTCATGGCGAAAGCTGGAGTCGGTGTGCGAAGAATCCGGTGCACATGTCGAGTTCAATGGTCACATCGCTGACGAGTTTTTCCGATCATTGCTCTCGTCCAGTCCCGAACTGTTGCCGGTGAGTTCTGATCCTGAGGGAGACAACCTGTTCTGGAGCTTCACCTCTCGGGCTTCGGCCGAGCAGACCGTGGCGGAGATCTGCCGTCGCCTTCTGGATTCGGCCGCGGTGCGAGCGAGCTGTGGACGAACTCAGTCGCACCCTTCCTGACCTGCCCGCAGCATCGAGCTGACTGGGCTGATCCAGAACGAGGCCCGACTTGGGCCTCAGCTCACCGATCCCGGTCGAGCAACTCCTGCACCTCATCCAGCCCAGCCCGCGCTGGCTGTTCGCCCGCGAGCGGGTTGAGCAGGTCGCCGCTCACGCGGTCGAGCAGGGCGTGCAGCATCTCGACCGCGTCGTCAACGATCTCGGTCGAGCGGCGCTCGGTGCCGTGCAGCAGCCAGCGCGCGAGTTCGAGCTCAGCGGCGAAGGCGGCTCGGCGGCCCAGTTCGCGGTCGAGCACGCCGCGTGCCTGGTGGTAGGCGTCGAGTCCGGCATCGGCGACATCGGGGTTGCTCGAGCCGAGCATCCAGAACAGATCGCGAGCGGGGTCTCCCACTTGCAGGCGTGCCCATCCGAGAAGACCGGTGACAGAGTCGCCGACCGCCAAGAACGATGACGCGCTGAGGGCACCGTTGACGACCGTGGGGGTGAACTGCCAGAGGCTCGAGTCTTCAGCGGCGACCTCCCAGCGGCGCAAGAGCGCTGCGGGCACGAGGCCGGTCGCGGCCGAGCGGTCGAGAGTGGTGACTGCTTCGCGCATGACGTCGATGGCGCGCAACTGCGGCAGTCCTACATCGGCGACGACGCTCGTGGGCAGCGCGTGAATGGCTGCGATCGCGCGACCGATCGACGCGGCGAGCGAGGGCGTGAGGCGGTCGAGCGAGAGGGGAGTGCCGTCAACGAACTCCGACACGATCGCGCGCGTGCCGTCGAGCGGCGCCTGGCCGAGCATGCGGGGCACCCCGAACGGCAAGCGCGCCCGCACTCCGTCGCTCAGCGCGCGAATCGCCACGAGGTCAGCCGACTGCTCGCTCTCGGCCGCCGGCGTGCGCGGCACGCGAATCACGAGGGTGCGACCGTCGCGCGTGCTCAGCAACGCCGAGTCGACGTCGCCTCCCGTGCCGCCCAGTGCGGCGGCGTGCGTCACGTCCAAACCGGGCACGGCCGAGGTGGCGAGCGCGGCTAGAGTGAGAGGCGATCGGCGGGGCATGCCCCCAGGGTAGGTCGCTAGCGTGCGTGAGGCGCCGTGCGCCACGCGAAAGCGCGGGTGCTGAGCCAGCATCACTCGCCCGATCGTCGTGAACGCGGCCCCGTCCGGAGCCACCACCACGAGAGGTCGACGATGCACCGTTCGCTCACCGCCTTGCTGCCGTTGTCGCGGTCGCGCATCGATCGCGACCACGCCGGCCGTGAGCGACCGCACCTGCTCGACGAGCTCGCTGCCGACGCCCGCACTCGCGTCATCGCCGTGTGGCGCGGCGAGGTGCTGCTCGAGGCCGCTCCCGTCGCCGATGCGACGCCCGCGCTTCGCCTGCTGCCGATGGATGCTGCTGCCGGGCACGACCTGACCATCTACTTGGGCCGCACGCTCGACGACGAGCCGGGCCTGCCCGCGGGCGCTGCCCTCGTCGCCGTCGTGCTCGACGACGAGAGCGCGTCGGCGCTCGAGCCCGACGTGGCCAGCTGGGGGTCGCCGCGCACCCTCGGGCATCGCTTCGGTGAACGCGATGCCGGGCTCGCGATCGAAGCCCTCGGCATGGCCAACTGGCACGCCACCCACCGCTTCTCACCGCGCACGGGCAACACCACCGAGGTGGCCAAAGCCGGCTGGGTGCGCATCGATTCGGGTGACGGCAGCGAGCTCTACCCGCGCACCGACGCGGCGATCATCGTCGGCGTGACCGACGCTGATGATCGCCTCGTGCTCGGCAGCAACGCGCTGTGGGAGTCGAACCGCTTTTCGCTCCTCGCGGGTTTCGTCGAGCCGGGAGAGTCGCTCGAAGCCGCCGTCATTCGCGAAGTGCACGAAGAGTCGGGGCTGCGCGTCATCGACCCCGTGTACGTCGGTTCGCAGCCTTGGCCGTTTCCCGCGTCGCTCATGCTCGGCTTCCGCGCCACGCTCGACCCCGCGCATGCCGAAGACTTGCGCCCTGACGGCACCGAGATCATCGACTTGCGGTGGTTCACGCGTGACGAGCTCGCGAGCGAGTTGGGCAGCATCCTCTTGCCGGGTCGCACGTCGATTGCCCGCGTCATCATCGAAGACTGGTACGGCGGAGTGCTGGAGGCGCCGTGACCGACGTCGCCACCCCGACTTCTGATCCGCAGCGGTTGCTCGACGCGCTCGACGAGCACCAGCGCGAGGTGGCCGAAGCGCTGCTTGGCCCGGTCTGCGTGCTCGCCGGTGCAGGCACGGGCAAGACGCGCGCGATCACGCACCGCATCGCCTACGGCGTCGCCACCGGTGCTTACGACCCCCGCCGAGTCATGGCGCTCACCTTCACCACGCGAGCGGCGGGCGAGCTGCTGGGGCGGCTGCGCGGCCTCGGTGCCGACGGTGTCGCGGCCCGCACTTTCCACTCGGCTGCGCTGCGACAGTTGCACTACTTCTGGCCGACCGTCGTCGGCGGGCTGCCGCCGCGCGTGCTCGACGCGAAAGGTCCCTTGCTCGGGCAGGCCGCATCGACTCTCAAACTGCCGCTCGACACCGCTGCGCTGCGGGATGCTGCTGCCGAGATCGAGTGGCGCAAAGTCAACCGCATGACACCGCAGCAGTATGCGCGGGCGGCGCAGAGCCGCCCCATGCCGTCGAAGCTCAGCGTTGACGCCATGGTCGACTTGCACGTGGCCTACGAGCGCATCAAAGACGAGCGCAAGCAGATCGACTTCGAAGACGTGCTGCTCGCCACCGCGGGCATGATCGAGACCGAGCCGATGGTCGCCGAGCAGGTGCGAGCGCAGTACCGCTTCTTCGTCGTCGATGAGTATCAAGACGTCTCACCCCTGCAGCACGACCTGCTCACGCTCTGGCTCGGCGGACGCCGCGAGCTCTGCGTGGTCGGCGACGCCTCCCAGACGATCTACTCGTTCGCCGGGGCCTCGAGCGACTACCTCGTGCGCTTCGGCCATGAGTACCCCGACGCCACGGTCGTGAAACTCGAAGAGAACTACCGCTCGACCTCGGCCATCGTGACGCTCGCGAATCGGCTGATGCGCGGGCGCCCCGGTGCGCTCACCTTGCGGGCGGCGAGCGAGGGCGCAGCATCCGGTGCCACACCCAACGTCGAGAAGTACGTCGACGATGCTGCCGAAGCAGCGGGAATCGCCCAGTCGATCGCTCGGCGCATCGCCGACGGCACACCTCCCGAGAGCATCGCCGTGCTCTACCGCATCAACACGCAGTCGATTCAGCTCGAGAACGCACTGCGCCGCTTCGACGTGCCCGTGCAGTCGCGCGCCGACAGCCGCTTCTTCGACCAGCCCGAAGTGCGCCAGGCCATCATGCTGCTGCGCGGCGCCTCGGTGTCGATCAGCGACGAACCCCTCTTCAAAAGCGTGAGCGATGTGCTGCGCGGGCTCGGGTGGCGGCAAGACCCGCCTGAGGGCGGCGGAGCCGAGCGTGCCCGTTGGCAGAGCATGACCGCGCTGCTCGGCCTCGCCGAAGAAGCGCCCGCCGGCACGACGCTCAGTGACTTCGTGCGCGAGCTGCAACGCCGTCAGCAACAACAGCACGAGCCGACGCGCCAAGCCGTGACGCTCTCGACCCTGCACGCGGCGAAAGGACTCGAGTGGGATGTCGTGCACATCGTGGGCTTGAGTGAAGGCCTCGTGCCGATCTCCTTCGCGCAGGGGCTTGAGGCAATCGATGAGGAGCGGCGCCTCTTCTACGTGGGCCTGACCCGTGCGCGCCGCGTGCTCGAGCTCTCGTGGGCGGTGCGCGGCATGGGCTCGCGCGCCGAGCGTCAGCCGAGCCGATTCCTCGATGAAGTGCGCGCGCCCTCGCCGCGCACGCAGCGCTAGATCAGTGCCCCACGTCGCGGCAGCCGCACCGCGGATGCGGGGTGGTGCGTGACTCCTTGCGCTCCCCGCTGAAGGCATCGATGCGGATGCTCACCGCCCCTTTCGCGGCGCTCGCACCTCCACCTGCCTCGGTATCAGCGTCATGCTGCTCGAGCAGATCGATGACCTCGAGCGCGGCGCGCGTCGCGAGCAAGGGCGATTCTGCCGCGGCCGATCGACCCCACAACTGCGTCGAGATCGCGGGCCACGCGGGGTCGTCGTCGGTGCGATGCAGCGAGACGCAGCCGAGGCACGCGGTGACTCCCGGTACGACAAGCGGGCCCACGACAACTCCGTGCTCGCTGAAGATCACGGGAAGGTGTGGTGTGTCGCGGCGCAGCCAGCGGTGGTGTTCGCGGGGGCCGACGACGTGCTGCGTCACGAGCAGTGCGATCGCACGGGGTGATGCACGGGGTAATGCACGGGCTGCTGTCACTCCGCTGCGCACCGTTCGCCCCGACTCGGCGAGCACGGCGGCGATGCGGCTCGCGCCCGTGCCGGCGCCGGTGACGACGATGGGGGAGTGCGAGGGCGCCGGGGGCTGGTTCGGCTCCACGAGGGCCGGCGCGAGCGCGTCGAGCAGCTCGTCGACGCGAGCGGGCGCGACACCCGCCCGGTCGGCCACAACCTCGAGACCGTCGCGCGTCACCCCTGTGCCGAGGGCGCCGATGACGCGCACGACCCCGTCGTCCACGTGCGGCAGCACGGCCCGCACAGGGTCGACGCCGATCTGCAGTGATGTGGGCGAGCGCCAGACGAGCGGGGGGCGGGGGTCGAGTCGCACGATCATTCGCAGGATGATGCGCTGTCGACGGGATGCTCGCGGCGAGCATCCACAGGGCGCTGCGTTGGCGCCCGCTCAGCCGGTCGGCTCGGCCGATCCGTCGGGTTCCTCCGGCGCCTCGCCCGGAGCCCGCTCGGTCGGGCGCTCGCCGCTCTCGTCGGCGAGCAGCTCGCTCAGTGCGGCGTCGACCGCATCGGGCTCGGCGGGGCCACCCACGAGCTCGGCGATGATGCGCGAGGGGTCGTCGATGTCGTCGGCGCTCGGCAGCAGATCGGGGTGGGCCCAGAGCGCGTCGCGCTCATCGGCGCCGACCGCGTCGGTGATGCGCTGCCAGAAGACGGCAGCCTCGCGCAAGCGGCGCGGGCGCAGTTCGAGTCCGACGAGCGTCGCGAAGGCGCTCTCTGCCGGTCCGCCGGCGGCGCGGCGACGGCGCACGGTCTCCGCGACGGCATCCGCTCGCGGCAGACGACTCGTGGCCGAAGCGGTGACGACGTCGACCCAGCCTTCGATGAGCGCGAGCGTCGTCTCGAGCCGTGCGAGAGCAGCGCGCTGCGCCTCGCTCGGTTCCGGAATGAGCGCGCCCGACGTCAAGGCTTCACGCAGCGAGTCGGGGTTCGCCGGGTCGAAGTCGGCGGCGAGCGACTCGATGCGATCGGTGTCGATCGTGATGCCTCGCGCGTACTCGGTGATGGCGCTGATGAGGTGGATGCGCAACCAGCGTGCATGCCGGAACAGTCGGGCGTGCGCGAGCTCGCGCACGGAGAGATACAGCTGCACCTGGTCGGCCGGAATATCGAGCCCGGCTCCGAACGCGGCGACGTTCTGCGGCAACAGGGCTGCTTGCACGTCATGCTCGTCACGACCCGCGAGTAGCGGGATGCCGATGTCGCCACCCGAGACGGCTTCGGCCGAGAGCTGCCCGACGACGTGGCCGAGCTGCAGCGAGAAGAGCGTGCCACCGAGCGAGCGCATGAGCTGACCGGCGTTCGCGACCATGCCCTTGAGCTCGTCGGGCACGCGGTCGTCGAGCACGCTCGTGAGTGAGTCGGAGATCGACTTGGCCACGGGCTCGGCGAACTGAATCCACACCGGCAGCGTGAGTCGCGTCCAGTCGGCGCGCGTCAAGAGCGAGGGTTCGGCCGTGAGCTGGGTGATCGAGGTCGCCTCGTCGAGCCAGAGAGCGGCGATGTTGAGAGATTGCCGCAGTTGGTCGAGGTCAGCAGAGCTCGACCTGATCGACCCCTCGGCCGCGATGCGCCCCGACTCCTGCTGGGCGAGGCTCGCGTTAATGCCTTCGTCGCCCGAGTTCATCGCCTGCTGCAGCTGCTGCATGAGTCGCGCGACGACGAGCGGGTCGGTCGGCAGCCCCGCAGCGCCCGCGAGCTTCGACGCGTCGAGCTCGCCCTCACCTGACAGGAAGCGCTGCAGCATCTCGCGAAACTCGTCGTCTGCTCCGCCTAGGGGATCCTCAGCCATGCCGCCTACGCTAGCCCGCGCGCCTCGGCGGTCGCGAAGAATTCGCCTAGGCTTGCCCCCGCCGCTCTGCGCCGTGGGCGAACAACGGCCCGCCTGCGGCCCAGCATCGGCACAGACTTGACCCGAGAGGAGCCCGGTGAGTCTCTTCTCTGACGACGTGGCTGCCGTTGACGACGCACGACAGAAGGGTCGCCGCGTCGGCTGGCTGTTGCTCGCACTGACGCTGTTCGGTGTCTTCGGGCTCACCCTGCTGCCCTCGCCCTACGTCATCGAGCGACCCGGGCCGGTGTTCGACACCCTCGGCAGCGTCACGGTCGATGGCGACGAGGTGTCGCTCATTCAGATTCCCGACCAAGAGACTTTCGAGACGTCCGGCTCGCTGAGCCTTCTCACCGTCAACGTCTTCGGCAATCGCGAAGCGACCCCGTCATGGTTCGAGGTCGGTCGCGCGTGGATCGACCCGACGCAGTCGATCGTGCCCCTCGACTCGGTCTTTCCTCCTGGCCTCTCGACGGAAGACCGTCGAGAGCAAAGCCGACTCGACATGGAGAACTCACAGCAGGAGGCGGTCGCGGCCGCCCTGCGCAACCTTGGTGAAGAGTTCGAGAGCGAAGTCGTCGTCGCTGAGGCCATCGCCGATGGCCCTGCCGCCGGCGTGCTGCAGCCTGACGACCTCATCCTCGCCGTCAACGGCACCGCGGTGTTCGACGTCACCGCCCTGCGCTCGGCGATCGCCGACAACGGCACGGAGTCGGCCGCGACGCTGACGATCGAGCGTGACGGTGTCGAGCAATCGGTGGAGATCGTGCCGGTCTTGAGCGAGGGCGCCGAAGCGGTGCCCGTGGTCGGTGTGTTCGTCTCCGGGCGCTACGAGTTTCCGTTCGAGGTTGAGATTCAGCTCGAGAACGTCGGCGGGCCGAGCGCCGGAATGATGTTCGCCCTGGGCATCACCGACAAGCTCACCCCCGGCCAGCTCACCGGTGGTGAAGACATCGCCGGCACGGGCACCATCGCCGCGAGCGGCGAGGTCGGGCCGATCGGCGGCATCGTGCAGAAGATGTACGGCGCGGTGGATGCTGGTGCCGACTGGTTCCTCGCGCCTGTCGACAATTGCGGCGAAGTGGTGGGCAACATCCCCGCCGGCCTAGAGGTGTTCGCTGTAGCGACCCTCGACGACGCCCTCGAGGTGCTCGATGTCGTGGCGAACGACGGCGACCTGTCGACGCTCGCTCGCTGCGAACGTTAATCGACGCCCCGGGGCTCTGCCAGGAACCTCCGACTAGGCTGAAAGGGTTCGCCCACCGATCTCGGGAGCCCTCACAGTGACGTACGCCGCTACGCCCCCCGCCAACCGGTCGCGCGCGACCCTCGCGATCGCCGCCGCGATCGTGGGTGCGCTCGTTGTCCTCTTCTTCGTTTTCGCCAACGTCTACACCGACGTGCTCTGGTTCGATCAGCTCGGCTACCTGCCGGTGCTCACGACCCAGTGGATCGCCACGGGTGTGATGTTCCTCATCGGCTTCGTCGGCATGTTCCTGCCTGTCTGGGCAAGCCTGCAGATCGCCTACCGTTCGCGACCGATGTACGCGAAGCTCGATTCTCAGCTCGACCGGTATCAAGAGGTCGTCGAGCCGCTGCGCAAGGTGGCCATGCTCGGCATCCCCGCCGTGCTCGGCCTGTTCGCGGGCGTGACGGCCGCGGGCCAGTGGCAGACCGCGCTGCAGTGGTTGCACCGCACGGCGTTCGGCACCGTCGACCCGCAGTTCGGTCTCGACGTTTCCTTCTTCGTCTACGAACTTCCCTTCTACCGCGGCATCATCGCGTTCGCTTCGGCCGCTGTGCTGCTCTCCGCACTCGCTGCCATCGCGACGAGCTACCTCTACGGCGCGATTCGCGTCAACGGCCGTGAGATCCGCATCTCGCGCACCGCGCGCATCCAAGTGGCCATCACCGCTGCCATCTACATCGCGCTGCAGGGCGTCAGCATCTGGTTCGACCAGTACGCCACGGTGATTTCACCGAGTGACGGCTTCCTCGCGATCGGTGCAGGCTTCACCGAAGCCAATGCCACCATTCCGAGTCGCGGCATTCTCGCCGGCATCGCCTTGCTCGTCGCCGTGCTGTTCATCGTCACCGCGGTCATCGGCCGCTGGCGTCTTCCGATCGTCGGCACAGCGCTGCTCATCGTGAGCGGTCTGCTCATCGGCAGCGTCTACCCGTGGGTGGTGCAGCGCTTCCAGGTCGAGCCGAGCGCCCGCACGATCGAAGCGCCGTACATCGAGCGCAACATCGGTGCCACTCGCGATGCCTACGGCATCGCCGATATCGAAGAGCAGTCATACGACGCGGTCACCGACGCCACGGCTGGCGCCTTGCGCGAAGACGCGGAGACCACCGCGAACATCCGCATCATCGACCCCGCGCTCGTCACTGACGCGTTCGCGCAGCTTGAGCAGTTCCGCCAGTACTACCAATTCCCCGACTTCCTCGACGTCGACCGCTACGAGATCGACGGCCAAACGCAAGACACCGTCATCTCGCTGCGCGAGCTCAACCCCGACGGTCAAACCTCGCAGAACTGGTACAACAACACGATCGTCTTCACGCACGGTTATGGCGTCGTCGCCGCGTACGGCAACCAGCGCACCGACGACGGCAGCCCCGCGTTCCTCGAGGGCGGCATTCCCGCCTCGGGCTCGCTCACGACCCAGCTCGGCGAGTACGAGCCGCGCGTGTACTTCGGCGAGTTCTCGCCCGCGTACTCGATCGTCGGCGGTGGCGACAACCTCGAGCTCGACTTCCCCTCCGAGGGTGACGCCGACCAGTCGGGCAACGCTACCTACACCTTCACGGGTGATGCCGGCCCGACGCTCGACAACGTGTTCAAGCGGTTGCTCTACGCCATCAAGTTCCAGTCAGAGCAGATCTTCCTGTCTGAAGCCGTCACCGACGACTCGCAGATTCTCTACGACCGCGACCCGCTCGAGCGCGTGCAGAAGGCGGCGCCGTACCTCACGCTCGACTCCGACCCGTACCCGGCGATCGTCGATGGCCGCATCCAATGGATCGTCGACGGCTACACGACGACGGCGAGTTACCCCTACTCGACGCAGGTGGCGCTGAGTGAGGCCATCGCCGACACCTACACACCGGCGCCGGCCTTCCCGCTCGACCAGATCAACTACATCCGCAACTCGGTGAAGGCGACGGTCGACGCGTACGACGGTTCGGTGACGCTCTACGCGTGGGACACCGAAGACCCGATTCTGCAGACGTGGCAGAAGGTCTTCCCGACCACGATCGTGTCTGCCGACGAGATGAGTGCCGACCTGCTCTCGCACGTTCGCTACCCGGCCGACCTGTTCAAGGTGCAGCGCAACGTGCTCGGCGCGTACCACGTGACCGACCCGGGTTCGTTCTTCTCGACCGACGATGAGTGGCGCACGCCGAACGACCCGATCTCGCCGGCCGCGAACCCCACGCTGCAGCCGCCGTACTACCTCACGATGCAGGTGCCCGGCGCTGATGCCCCTGGCTTCACGCTGTACTCGACGTTCATTCCCCGCACGGCGAGCGACAACGAGCGCAACGTGCTGACGGGCTATCTCGCTGCCAACGCTGATCCGGGTGAGGACTACGGCAAGCTCACGCTGTTGACATTGCCCTCGCAGACGATCCCCGGCCCCGGACAGGTGCAGAACCAGTTCAACTCCGATACCGAGGTCGCCAACCAGCTCGCGCTGTTGCAGCGCGGCGAGACCGAAGTGCTGCGCGGCAACCTGCTGACGCTTCCGGTCGGTGGCGGATTCCTCTACGTGCAGCCGATCTACGTGCAGTCGACCGGTGAGACGAGCTTCCCGCTGCTGCGCAAGGTGCTCGTCGCCTTCGGTGACGCAATCGCCTTCGAAGACACGCTCGACCAGGCGCTCGACGCGCTCTTCGAGGGTGATTCGGGAGCCAATGCGGGTGACGGCGACGTCGACCCGACGCTGCCCGATCCGACGGATCCGACGGATCCGACTGACCCGACCGAGCCCACCGACCCGACCGATCCCGCTGACCCGGGCGTCGAGATCTCGGCCGAGCTCGCGCAGGCACTGCAGGATGCTCGCGACGCCTTGCTCGAACGTGAGGCGGCATATGCGGCCAACGACTTGGTGGCCGCGGCCGAGGCCGATCAGCGTCTGCAGGCAGCGCTCGAGCGCGCGATCGCGCTGAGCGACTAACGCAGCACCGCGGGATGGGTGCGAGCGAACTTCCCGAGTGGGCCCGGTTGAACCGGGCCCACTGGGATGAAAAGGTGCCGGTGCACGTCGCGAGCGAGTTTTATGACCTCAGCCCGTTGCGCGCAGGAGAGGGGCGGCTCTACCCGATTGAAGAGTCGGAGCTGCCCGCCGTTGCTCCCGAAGGCTGGAGCGGACTGCGAGTACTGCACCTGCAGTGCCACTTCGGTGCTGACACGCTCGTGCTCGCGCAGCGGGGCGCCGAGGTCGTCGGGCTCGACTTCTCGATGCCGGCGGTGCGCCAGGCTCGCGAGCTCGCCACCGAGCTCGAGCTCGACGATCGCAGCCGCTTTGTCTGCGCTGACCTGTACGACGCCAGGCATGCCCTGCCCGACCCCGGTGGCTTCGACGTCGTCTACACAACGTGGGGCACCATTGGCTGGCTGCCCGACGTCGCCGAGTGGGCGCGCATCGTGGCGTGGTTTCTGAAACCTGGCGGACGGCTGTACTTCGCCGACGGGCATCCGGCGGGATGGATCTTTGACGACGCGCCAAGTGATGCACCCGCTGCGGCGCTGGATGGTGGCCCAGCCCGCTTTCCCGTGGCGGCATACCCCTACTTCGCAACCGAGCCTTTCGCTGAGGACGACGACCGCGACTACGCCGACCCCGAGGCCAGCATCGCGGCAAGCCGAACCATGGAGTGGATGCACACCGTCGGCGACACGGTGACGGCACTCATCGACGCTGGACTGCGCATCGACTTCGTGCATGAACACGACTCGGTGCCTTTTCGCATGTTCGAGGTGCTCGAGCAGCGGGCGGATGGCATGTGGGCTTGGCCGCAGACCGCCTGGCTTCCGCTAGGCCTCAGCATCGCGGCGACGCTTCCCGAGGAGTAGGTAGACAAGGTCGTCTGTCCCCAGACCTGGGGGATGAGCATCCATCGCCTCAGTACCTAGGCTGAAACGCGAAGGGGGGCTTGGAAGGAAGCCCATGTCGGCTCTGGCCGGCGCAGTCTTGCGTCTTATCCGCCCAGCACTCAGTGCGTGGGCAGCGTGGCACGAAGCCGAGTTTTCCGGCATGCCACGACCACTCGGTTTGCCGCGCGCCGTCGCCGATGGTCCGCATGCCGATCGCGTGTTGCTCATCGGCTCCGGGCCCGCTGTGGGCTGGGGGGTAGTCTCGCATGACATCGCTCTGCCCGGTGCTCTCGCTCGCGCCCTGCGCGCCTCGACAGGTCGCGGTGCGATCGTCGATGTCATCGCCGATTCCACGCTGCGGGCCGCCCACCTGCCGACGCTGCTCAACGGTCTCCGGCGCGACCGATACGACGCCGTGATCACCACTGTGGGAATCAATGATGCAGCGCGGGCTATGACTCCGCGCGAGTGGGACGACCTCATGGCTCTGGCGCTCGACGTGTGGAACGACAGGGCAGAGGAGCGCACGCTGCTCTTGCTCGTCGGCATTCTTCCCGTGCGGGCGATGGCGAACGCGAAGGGCCTCGCCAGTGCGATCGCCGATCGACTCTCGCGTCGATTCAACGAGATCACTGACCGACTCACCCTCGGGCGAGAGCGAGTGCGAACGACGCTGCTGCCCGAGCTCACACCCGTGTCGCGCACTCCGCGAGGTCGGCGCACTCCTGACGACTACGCGGCGTGGGGGCGTCAGCTTGCGGCCGAGATCGTTGAGCACCTTGATGCTGTTGCCCTCGACCGCGAGATGCGTGACCTCATCGCCGACCGTGCGACGGCCGGCATCCCCGATGCCGAGCACGTGCGCGATCTGCTCATGGTCGAGGGTGACTCGCTCGACCGCGTGGTCTCGTTGGCCGCATCAGCGTTTCGCGCCCCGACAGCGATGGTGACCGTGCTCGGAGCCGACACCCAGTGGCACGTGGCGAGAGTCGGTCTCGACGAGGGCTCACTGCCGATCGAGCAATCGTTCTGCGCGACGGCGGTTCGCGGCGATCAAGGCTTGATCGTGCCGGATGCGAGGGCAGACGCGCGGTTCGCCGACAATCCGCTCGTGACGGGCGAGGCACACGTGCGCTACTACGCGGGGGTGCCCATCGAAGACCCGGATGGACGCAGGATCGGCGCCCTCTGCGTGATCGACACCAGGCCGCGCGACCTGACGTCAGAGGCCGATCTGGGGCTGTTGCGCAGCCTTGCGGCGCGCGCGCAACAGGTGCTCTGGGCGTCGGTGCTGCGCGAACGCCAGGCCCAGGAGCACCGCGTCACGACCACGCTGCCCTGACAACGCGGGCGATGCTCGCGAGCGTCGATTCGCTCACCCGTCGCCTGGCTGATACCCTGGAGTCACGCCGCGGGGTGGAGCAGTTCGGTA
>SXMH01000038.1 GCA_005777405.1 Actinomycetota bacterium | reverse complement strand
CTTCCTCAACAACGCCATCAACCAGGGCGTACTGACCCCACTGGGCATCCAGGAGGCCGCGGACACCGGTAAGTCGATCCTCTTCCTGCTCGAGGCCAACCCCGGCCCCGGCCTGGGTCTCCTGCTCGCCTTCACCTTCTTCGGTGTCGGCATCGCTCGGGCGACTGCTCCCGGGGCGATCATCATCCACGTCCTCGGTGGCATCCACGAGATCTACTTCCCGTACGTTCTCATGAAGCCTGTGCTCATCGTCGCGATGATCGCCGGTGGCATGACCGGCATCACCACGAACTTGCTGTTCGACGCCGGCCTGCGCGCACCCGCATCGCCCGGAAGCATCTTCGCGATCCTCATCCAGACGGCGAGCGACAGCTACGTCGGTGTCATCCTCTCGGTGATCCTCTCGGCAGCCGTGTCCTTCCTCGTCGCTGCGGTGATTCTGCGCGCGAGCCGCAAGCGCGACCTCGAGGCTCTCGAGTCGGGTGCCGATGGCTTCAGCAACGCGGTGTCGCAGAACGCCAACCTCAAGGGCGGCGAAAGCCGCGTCGGCGACCTGCTCGGCCAGGGCACGGCCACCGCGACGAAGATCAGCACGATCGTCTTCGCGTGCGACGCCGGTCTGGGTTCCAGTGCCATGGGCGCTACGGTGCTGCGCAAGAAGCTGAAGGACGCTGGCGTGTCGGGTGTCACGGTGACCAACCAGGCCATCGCGAACCTCGACGGCACGGCAGACTTGGTCATTACGCACCAAGACCTCACTGCTCGTGCTCAGAGCCAGGCTCCGTCGGCGACGCACGTGTCGGTGGAGAACTTCATGAACAGCCCGCGGTATGACGAGGTCGTTGACATCGTCAAGAACCAGGGCTAGAAACACCAACACCCACCACTGAGAGGCCAGGGATTCGCGTGACTACCACCGTCTTGACCACCGACCGCATCGTGCTCTCCGGCACGGCCCGCACGCGCGAGGAGGCGATCGCCGAAGGCGCTCGCTTGCTCGTCGCAGCTGGCGCCGTCACCCCGGAGTACGAGGCGGCGATGCTCGAGCGCGAATCCCTGGTCTCCACCTTCATGGGCGCCCAGCTCGCCATTCCGCACGGCACCAACGAGGCTAAAGACGCCATTCTCGCCTCGGCGATGACCCTCGTGCGCTACGACGAGCCCCTCGACTGGGGCGGCGAGGCCGTGCGCGTCGTCGCCTCGATCGCGGGCAAAGACGGCGGACACATGGCGGTGCTGAGCGCCCTCGCCATCGCCTTCAGCGACGAGAGCGTCGCCGAACAGATTCTCGTGGCCGACAGCCCCGAGGCTGTGCTCGCGCTGCTGGGCGACGTCAACGACGCATGACGGCCGTCCACTTCGGCGCGGGCAACATCGGCCGCGGCTTCATCGGCCTCCTCCTCCACGACGCGGGTCACGACCTCGTGTTCGTCGACGTCAACGCGCCGCTCATCCAGGCGCTACAGCACGCCGACTCATACCGAGTCATCGAGATCGGCCCCGGTGGACGCGAGCACCTCGTCACCGGATTCACCGCGATCGACAGCGCCGCCGAGCGTGACGCGGCAGTGGCCGCCGTCGCGGCCGCTGACATCGCGACGACCGCGGTCGGGCCGACCGTGTTGCGTTTCATCGCCCCCGTCATCGCCGACGCGCTGCGCGCCCGCCCTGTGGATGCTGCGCCCCTCGTCGTCATGGCCTGCGAGAACGCCCTCCAGGCCACCGACCTTCTTCGGGCCGAGATCGAGAAGGCCCTCGCCGATGACCCCGAGGCTTTGCGCCGCGCGGTCTTCGCCAACACGGCCGTCGACCGCATCGTGCCGACCGCCGACCCCGCCGACGGTCTCGACGTGCGCGTCGAGCCATTCTGCGAGTGGGCAATCGAAGTGGGGCCTTTCGGCGATGCCGTGCCGAGCATCCCCGGTGCGCACTTCGTTGACGACCTCGCCCCATCGATCGAGCGCAAGCTCTTCACCGTCAACACCGGGCACGCAACGTGCGCCTACTTTGGACGCGCCGCCGGGCACGAATTCGTGCACGAGGCCGTCGCCGACCCCGCCGTGCGCGAGTCTGTCGAGGCCGCGCTCAAGGAGACCTCGGCGTTGCTCGTGGCGCGCCACGGCTTCGCTGTCGACGTGCAAGACGCCTATCGCGAGACCGCGCTGAGTCGCTTCGCCAACGCCGCTCTCGCCGACCCGGTCACGCGTGTCGGGCGCCAGCCGCTGCGCAAGCTCTCGCGGCACGAGCGCTTCTTGTCACCCGCGACAGCCCTCGCCGAACTCGGCACCGAACCCGTCGCCCTGCTCGCTGCGATCGGCGCTGCCCTGACCTTCCAGGTCGACGACGACCCCGAGTCGGTTGAACTCGCCGCGCGCCTCGCCGCCGAGCCCGCCGACCGCATCGTGACCGAGGTCATGGGTGTCGAGCCCGCGCACCCCCTCCACGCATCGCTCGTGGCGACGGTCGCGGCGGCGCAGTCTCGCCTCTAGTCCTCCGCGTCAGCCGCAGGCTCTGCGGCGGTGACAGAGGTGGCAGCGGCACGTCGGCGTCGAGCGCGGCGAACAACCAGCAGCACCACGAACCCGATGAGGCCCAGCAGCACCAGCCAGGGCAGCAGCACTCCCAGCACGACGAGCAGCCCTGAGCCGAACGCCACGAGTGCGTCCCACCCGGCGATAAGACCGGTAACGAAGGTGTCGGGCTCGTCAACGGGAGCCACGCGCTCCGAACCCAGCGTGAGGGTGATCGTCGACAGCGACACCTGGTCGGTGAGCGACCGCTGGCGGGCTTCGAGGCTCTCGAGCTCCGCCTGACGGTCGCTGATCGCGGTCTCGAGCGCGATGAGGTCGTCGATCGAGCCCGCCGCGCCCTGCAGGTCGAGCAAGCGACCCACCGATGACCGCAAGGCTGCGATGCGCGCGTCGACGTCTTGCACCTCACGCGTCACATCGACGGCGTCGAGAGACAACTGCTCCACTTCGCCGAGCGCTTCCAGCTCGTCGAGGGTCGCGGTGAGCCGATCGGCCGGGATGCGCAGCATGAGTTCGGCGCCGCCCGCGTCGCCGCCACTCGGCGCAAACTCTTGTCGAGCATCCACTCGGCCGCCTGCCCGTTCGGCGATCGCAACGGCTTCATCGGCCGCCTCGAGGGGGGCCTCGGCGGTGACGTAGAGAAAGCCTGTCGTGACGACCGAGCGATCGCCGTCGTCGGCAACAGGGGAGTCGAGGTCGCCGCTTTCTTCGAAGCCGTTCGCGTCGGAGAACATGTCGCCGCCGCCGCTCTGGCCGTCAATGGACGCTCCCTCGGCGGGGAGGCTTTCGTACGATGCTTCGTCGCTCGCGCCCGCAGCGCAACCGGCGAGGAGGAAGGCGCTGAGCGCCACGCTGGAGAGGGCGATGATGCCGCGGTGAGTGGTCATGCCGCCCACGCTAGAGATCGCGCTCGCGCGAGCACTACCCAACGTTTCGCGAGGATGCGCAATCGTGATGCGCGCACTGCGCGAGCAGACGGATGCTCGGCCGACCACGAGCGCGATCAAACCCTGTGCTCTCGCCGTGAGAACTCCGAGATAAGGTCGAGAACCCCGGCGGCGGCACGCGCCCGGCCCTACGGTGAAGTTATTCCTGCGCGACTAGGGGTGGACGCGAAGGACGGGGCCTGGCGGCGACGCCGGGCCCCTTTCGCGTCTGCGGCATGTGCATCTTCGCGTCTGCAAGACTCGCAGCATGGGCATCGTCGTCCGGTTGTGGCGTCGCCCGCCGATGCTGCACGTGGCGGGTGACGTGGGCGAGGGCCCCGTCGTCGTGATGATTCACGGCATCGCCTCGAGTTCGGTCACGTTCGACCCGGTCGTACCGCTGCTGCGCGAGCGGCACCGCTGCATCACGATCGATCTGCTCGGGTTCGGAGGCTCTCCGCGCCCCGACGACGCGACCTACAGCCTTGACGAGCACACGGCCGCCCTGCACCGCACCATCCGCTCACTGCGGCTGAAGGCGCCGTTCACGCTCGTCGGTCACTCGCTCGGCAGTCTGGTGGCGGCCCGCTACGCGGCCATCCATCGCTCGCGAGTGTCGCGCCTCGTGCTCGTCAGTGCTCCCATCTATCTGCCGCCGGCAATCTTCGGCGACGCACGCGATCGCGCGCAGATGGGGTTCTACTATGCGGCCTACGAGTTTTTGAGAGCCAACCCCGAGTTCACCGTGCGCACGGCCGCCGCTCTCGCCGCGCTGGTGCCCGTGAAGAACCTCTTCGAGATTACGCATGAGAGCTGGCACCCCTTCAGACTGTCGTTGCAGAACGCGATCGAGTCGCAGACGACACTCGCCGATCTCTCTCGCGTGCACGGTCAGGTCGAGTTGGTCTACGGCAGGCTCGACCCCTTTCTCGCGAGCGGAGGACTCGCGATCGTGGAACAGTTGCGCAACGTCGACGTGCACCGAGTGTCGGCCGAGGCGCACCTCATCCGGTCGCGGCTGGCGCGTGCCGTTGCCGCGGCGGTCGACCAGGGTGACCCTGAGTCGGTGCGCCGAGCGGCCGAGGGAGACGGCCGAGCCTGAGACGGCCGAGCCTGAGGGATGCGAAGCCTGGGCGTTGCCGGAGAGCCCCGTGAGGGCAGCCTGCAAACCAGTCGCGTGGCGGCCGAGGGTCGATAGCGTCGAAGAGTCGGCGCGGAGACACCGCCCCGACGCAGTGCGAAGGAGGGACAGCCATGAGCATGTTCGAGAACGCCAAAGACGCAGCCAAGGCCACCGGCGAGAAGATCGGTGACTGGGCAGAAGAGCAGAAAGACCGCATCGACGACAAGGTCGACGAGTGGCAGGCCGAGGGCGAGGTGAAGCGCAAGGAAGCCGAGCTCGAGAAGGCGAAGGCTGAGCGCGACGCCACCGAGGCCAAGAACGAGTACAAAGAAGAGTTGCGCGACTGATCGCGCGATCTCCCCACGACGAACGAGGGTCGGCCATGGGCCGGCCCCCGTTGTCGTTTCCCGACGCGACTGCCCTCGATGTCGGCTGCCAGGTCACCGGCCTAGGCTGGTCGCATGCGCACCAGCACTCTCGGCCGTACCGGCCGCACCGTCTCTTCCATCGGCCTCGGAACCTGGCAGCTCGGTGCCGATTGGGGTGACGTCTCTGAGCAGGATGCTCGCACTGTGCTCGACGCAGCCCTCCAGTCGGGCGTCACGATGCTCGACACCGCCGACGTCTATGGCGACGGCCGCAGCGAGTCGATCATCGGTGCGTGGCGAGCGGAGCATCCCGAGGTGTTCGTCGCCACCAAGATGGGGCGTCGCCTGCCGCAGACCGTCGAAAACTACAGCCCCGAGAACCTGCGCGCGTGGAACGATCGCAGCCGCGAGATGCTCGGCGTCGACACTCTCGACCTGGTGCAGTTGCACTGCCCACCCACCGCGCTCTACGCGGTCGACGCCGTTTACGACGACCTCGACGCCATGGTCGACGAGGGCCGCATGCGTCACTACGGCGTGAGCGTTGAGACGTGCGACGAAGCCCTCGCGGCGATCGCGCGACCGAACGTGGCGAGCGTGCAGATCATCATCAACGCGTTTCGCCTCAAGCCGCTCGATGAGGTGCTGCCCGCGGCGCAGCAGGCCGGCGTCGGCATCATCGCGCGCGTGCCGCTCGCCTCGGGGCTGCTGAGCGGTCGCTACACGAGCGAGACGACCTTCGCCGAGAACGACCACCGCACCTACAACCGTCGCGGTGAGGCGTTCGACGTGGGCGAGACCTTCTCGGGCGTCGACTTCGACGCCGGCGTGGCCGCCGCGCACGAGTTTTCGGCGCTCGCCGCCGAGCACCGCCTGGCGCCGGCGACACTCGCTCTCGCCTGGCTCGCTCAGCTGCCCGGCGTGAGCACCGTCATTCCCGGAGCGCGCTCGGCCGAGCAGGCGCGTGCCAATGCCGCGGCCGGCGAGGTGCCCGATCTGCCGTCGAGCGTGCACGAGACGATCGTCGAGCTCTACGACCGCTACTTCCGTGCGGCGGTGCACGGGCGCTGGTGAGCGCGGTGGGCTATTCGCTCGCTCGGCACCCCTACGCACCGGCGGTGCGCCGGATGCAGCTCGCCTCGCGCGATCGACTCGCGGGCGGCTTCGTGCGAGTGCGCCTCACCGAAGAACTGCCGGGTGAGCTCGTCGGGTTCGTGGCGCCCGGAGCCGGAGACCACGTGCGCGTGCTCGTCGGTTCCCCTGACGGCGGTGACGTGCCCGTCGCCGACCAGGGCGCACCGTTTCGCACCGAGACGGTCGTGGCGCACGACGCGGAGGCGGGGTGGATCGATCTCGACATTCTCGAGCACGGCGACCGCGGGGTGATCGGGCCCTGGGCCGCGCGGGCGCCGATGGGCTCGCCCGCGCTCGTTGCCGGCCCCAAAGGCTCGGTCGTCATGACCGGCCGACCCGCGCAGTGGGTGCTCGCCGGCGACGACTCGGCCATCCCCGCGCTGCGCCGCTACCTCGCGCTGCTGCGAGGCCACGGCGAGGGGATGCTCGTGCTCGAGTCAGCGGCAGGCCTCGGGTCAAGCGAGCTCGCCGCGTGGGGGCTCGAGGGGCTCGACGGGCGCGGAGAGGTCGCGGCGAGCATCCATCGTCCGCTGCCCGACGCACCGGGGGCTGCCCTCGTCGCTGCACTCGAGGCGCTGCCGGCTCCTCATGATGCCGCCGAGCGCTTTGTCTTTGCCTGCGCCGAGCAGTCGATCGTCGCACCGGCGCGAGCGCTCCTGGGCCGCTGGGGCATCGACGTCGAGCGCGCCGTCGTCAAGGGCTACTGGCGCCGCGAAGGCTGAACTGCGTGTTCGCGCTCAGACCCGCGCGAGCCACTCGCGCATCGCGGCGATCGTCTCCTCCGGCGCATCGCGGTGCACGCTGTGCCCTGCCCCCGCGATGACGACCTGCTCGACGAGGCTGTTCGAGGCGAGCACCTCGGCCGCATGGTCGCCGCGGAAGTAGTCGCTGAGCTCGGCATCGGCGGCAATGACGAGCGTGGGGCAGGCGAGGTCGGCGACGCGCGGGGCCGTGTTCCAGTCAGGGTTGTCGAGCACGCAGTGCTCGAGCGCGAAGAGCGAGGCCTCGCGCACAGCGACGACGCGCTGCTGCACGTCGAGATCGTGCCACGTCGGGTTCTCGGCTCGCGTCGACTCGATCGTGGCGCCCGAGTGCGAGGCGCGCTGGCCGTCGAGCACCCGGTTGCGCTGCATGTCATCGGTCGTGAGCGCGGGATCGAGCAGCAGCAGCCGGCGAGCCCACGCGGCGTCGTCAGCGGCGGCGACAACAGCAGCGGCGGCGCCGATCGAATGGCCGATCACGAGATCCCACGCGGGTTCGCCGTTCTCGGGCATCGTCGCGGCGAGGTCGGCGGCGAGGTCGTCGATGCGGTAGCGGGATGCTCGCGGCGCGCGACCGTGCCCCCGCAGATCGACCGCCGTCGCTGACCAGCCGAGCTGCGCGAGAGCCTCGCCCATGCGCCACATCGTCGCGCCTGACGAACCGAGTCCGTGCACGAGCAGGGCGCGGTGGTGCGGCTCGGGCTCACCGGGCTTGCGCGCGGGGGACCAGTGGAGTCGGGGGAGGGTCACGATGGTCATGTCGTGAGCCTAGCCAGGGCATCCACTGTGAAGCAGGTGCAGATGGGAATCGAGGCCGCGACCGCACGGTTGGCTTGCTTCATGACCACGACCATGATCATTGTCGGTTCCGTTCGTCCTGGCCGCATCGGCCTGCCCATCGCGCAATGGGTGCGCGACCGCACCGAGGCTGCGGGCCACGAGGTCGACTTCGTCGATCTGGCCGAGCTCGCGCTGCCGTTCATGGACGAGCCCGCCCACCCCTCGAAGCGTCAGTACACGCAGCCGCACACCATTGCGTGGAGCGAGCGCGTCGACGCCGCAGATGCAGTTGTGCTCGTGAGCCCCGAGTACAACCACAGCTACAGCCCGGCGCTCAAGAACGCCATCGACTTTCTCGCGCAAGAGTGGCAGGGCAAGCCCTTCGGCGTCGTGTCGTATGGCGGGGCCTCGGGTGGGCTTCGCGCCGCCGCTGCACTCGACCAGGTGATGACGACACTCGGAATGGTGCGCGTGCCCGTCGACGTGGCGATCAACGGCGCGGGCGGGCTCGTGGCCGACGGCACTTTCGCGGCCGACTCGAAGCACGTCGCGACCCTTGACCGGATGCTCGCAGAGCTGTCGCGCTACGACGAGGTGCTGCGTCCGCTGCGCTGAGCGTCTGCCCGTCGAGACCGTGCGGTGGGCCCTAGCT
>SXMH01000037.1 GCA_005777405.1 Actinomycetota bacterium | reverse complement strand
CTTCTTCTTCGACGAGGCCCACTTGCTGTTTCGCGACGCGAGCAAAGACTTTCTCGCCGCGATCACGCAGACGGTGCGACTCATTCGCTCGAAGGGCGTGGGCATCGTCTTCGTCACGCAGACGCCGAAAGACGTGCCGGCCGACGTGCTCGCCCAGCTGGGTTCGCGCGTGCAGCACCAGTTGCGCGCGCACACTCCCGACGACCAGAAGGCGCTGCGGTCGACCGTGCGCACGTACCCGACCTCGGGCTACGACCTCGAGCAGGTGCTCACGGGGCTCGGCATCGGCGAGGCCATCGTGACGGTCATGAATGAGAAGGGCGCCCCCTCGCCGGTCGCGTGGACGAGACTGCGAGCGCCGCAGGGCTCGATGGATCCCGCGCCGACAGAGGTCATCGAGCGCACCGTCGCGGCGTCGCCGCTGCTCGCCCGGTACGGTGCAGAGGTCGACCGTGAATCGGCCTACGAGCTGCTCAGCGCGCGCATGAACGCCGCCGCGGCCGCTGAAGCTGAGCGCGAGGCGGCGCTGCAGAAAGACAAGGCACACGACGAGTACGAGCGCGCGTTGCGTGACCTGCAGAAGAAGGATGCTCCGCGCACGCGCACGACCACGCGTCGCACCCCGAAGCAAGAGGGCGTGGGTGATGTCATCAACGACGTGCTCGGCTCGCGCACGGGCCAGACCGTCGTGCGCGAGGTCGTTCGCGGCCTGTTCGGCGCGTTACTCAAACCCCGTCGCTAAAGCCTGAAGGAGCTTCAATACCCTAGGCTCACATCCACCACTTCGCGTCGACTATCGGCGTGTGGGGCCCTGACCGCGAGGAGGCGCCGGGTGTGATGTCTGAGCCGACAGATGCCCGCGCTCGATGGGAGCGCGACGCCCCGCTCCTGAAGATCGCGGGCAAGCTCGCGAGGTTCGGTGGCTGGTCGATCGATGTATCGAGCGGCGAGATCTACTGGTCGTCAGAGATGTTCGACCTGCTCGGCTTCGACGAGGCGCTCGGTGCGCCACCCCGTGAGCTCTCGATGCAGCTGTACCCCGCCGAAGATCGCGCCCGGATCGAGACCGCACTCGATAGGTGCATTCAGAACGGCACACCGTTCGACTTTGAAGGGGCGATTCTCGACAGCCACGGTGCTCGCCTGCAGGTTCGCGCGCTGGGCGAAGCAGTTCGTGACGCTGACGGCCGCGTCACGACAGTGCACGGAGCCTTTTACGAGGTGTCGGAGATCGTGCGCGAGCGGGAAGAGCGCATTGCGGCCCAAGACGCTCTCGAGCGAGCGCTCGACTACATTCCCGACGTCGTCTGCTTCGTCGACGAGCGCTGGCGTTTCACCTTCGCGAACTCGGCCGCCGCAGCGATCGCGGCGCGTGACGCTGCGCAGTGGCGATCGCTGACCATCTGGGAGACCTTCCCCGAATTGGAACTGACACCATTGCGCGCGGCCTACGAGCGCACGATGGTCGATCGAGTGAGCACCACGACGCGAGCGCACCTGCCGCAGGCGGATGCCTGGGTCGAGGCGATCGCTCACCCGGTGGAGGGCGGTATCGCTCTTTTCGTGCGCGATGTCACCGACGACGAGCTGCGCAATCGCGAGCTCAACGACCTGACCGAGCGCGGACTCGCGCTGTCGTCGCTGCTCGACATCTCGCACGAAGCGTTCATCACGGAAGATCTCGACAACGTCGTCACCTACTGGAACCGAGGCGCCGAAGACATCTACGGGTGGACGCGCGACGAGGCCGTCGGGCGCAACATTCGCGATCTCATCTACACCGACACGGCCGCGTTCGAGGCTGCCGCCGCGGAACTCCTCGCGACCGGACGGTGGACGGGCGAGCTGCATCAACGCGCGAAGGATGGCAGGCAGCTCATCGTGGCGTGCCGGTGGCAAGCGATCATTGATGACGACGGCAAGCCTCGGAGCCTGTTCGCCGTCAACTCTGATGTGACGAAGCGGCGTGAGCTCGATGCGCTGCAAGCGAGAACCCAGCGATTGGAGAGCCTGGGAACCCTCGCCGGGGGCATCGCTCACGACCTCAACAACATTCTGACGCCTGTGCTCATGTCTCTGCAGCTCATGAGGATGGACCCCCTGGCCGATCGGCGGGACGAGTTGCTCGCCGGCATGGAATCGAGCGTGCTGCGCGGCGCAGAGATGATCAAGCAAGTGCTGTCGTTCGCCCGAGGAGTCGACGGCGTCAGTGAGTCGGTGAGGGTTCCTGATCTCATCGACGAACTCAGCGCGCTCACGCTCGCGGTGCTGCCGAAGTCGATTTCGGTCGAGAAGCACCTGGATGACGTGCCACCGTTCATCGGTGACGCCACGCAAGTGCTGCAGGTGCTCGTGAATCTCGTGACGAATGCCCGCGACGCAATGCCCGAGGGGGGCGTGCTTCGTCTCTCGGCTGCCGAGGTGCAGATCGGCGCTGGCAGGTCGGAGACCTTGACTCTGGCGCCGGGTCGTTACGTCTCCATCTCGGTCGCCGACTCCGGCTCGGGCATGAGCGACGAGGTGCGCAGCAGAATCTTCGAGCCCTTCTACACGACCAAGGGCATCGGTGAAGGTACAGGGCTCGGCCTCGCAAGCAGCGAGGCCATCGTGCGCAGTCACGGCGGGTATCTCGACGTGCAGACGGAGGTCGGTGTCGGGTCGCAGTTCACGCTCTTCTTGCCCGTCGCGCACCACGGCGCGGCAGAGGTCGCTGACGGTGGCCCCGACGAGGGGCACCTTCCGCACGGGATGGGCGAGCTCGTGCTCGTCGTCGATGACGAGCCGAGCATCCGCGCCGCGATCTGCCAGACCCTCGAGGTTCATGGCTACCGCACGGTGACCGCGAGCCACGGCCGTGAGGCGATCGAAGTGCACAGCGAGCATGCCGACCACGTGCAGCTCGTGCTGACCGACATGATGATGCCCGTGATGGACGGCGCGGCGACGGCAGCGTTCTTCGCCGAGCACTACCCGCAGGTCGCCGTCGTCGCGATGAGTGGACTCAACGCGGCCGCGGCCGTCGAACGCGCTCGCGACTCCGGGGTGCAGTACTTCGTGGCCAAGCCCTTCACCACCGACACGGTCGTGCGCACCGTGCGCGATGCGCTCGCGAGCTCACACCGCGCCTAGAACGGCCAGATGAGCGGCACGAGCAGCACACCCACGGCGAGATAGAGCGCCATGAGCGGCAGACCGAACTTCCAGTAGTCGCCGAAACGAAAACCGCTCGGCGCCATGACCATGAGGTTGGCGGGGGTGGCGACCGGCGTCAACAGGGCCGCGGCCGAGACGACGGCGACGCCCATGAGAAACGGTAGAGGCGAGAGGCCCAGTTCGGTCGCGACCGAGATCGCGATCGGCGCGACGATGAGGGCGGTCGCGGTGTTGCTGATGAGCTGGCCGAAGATCAAGGTCACGACGAGCAGCGAGGTGAGCACGACGATCGGGCCGAGGGTGCCGACGACCGACAGCAGGCTCGAGGCGATGAGGTCAGCAGCACCGGTGACGGTGATGGCCGTCGACACGGGAATCATGCCGCCGACGAGCAGCACGGTCGTCCACTGAATCGAGCGGTGCGCTCGCACGACCGAGAGCGTGCGAGTGAGCACCATGGCGACGGCGGCGAGCACGCCGGCGATCGCGGGCGGCACGATGCCGGTGGCGAGCAGCACCACCATGCCAATGAGCACCGCGAGCGCCGTCCACGCGCGACGGCCGAGCGGGGCCGCTTGACGGCGACTCTGGTCGGGGGAGTCGACGACCATGACGGAGGGATCGCTGAGGTTGCGGTCGAGGGCCTCCCAGCGACCCTGCACGAGCAAGATGTCACCCGCTTCGAGCACGAGATCGGTCTCGTCGCCAATGTCGTCGCCGCCGCGCTGGATGGCGACGATGATGAGGTCGCCGCTCTCGGTCACCATGCCGGGGAAGACGCGATCACCGATGGCCCGCGAGCGCGGCGGGATGACGAGTTCCGCCACACCGTACTCGGCATCCATCGCGCTCCAGGTGCTGGCGACCGTGCTCGTGCCGACGCCTTCGAGCTTGACGTCGTCGCTCACCGACCGAATCGCAGTCGGCGTGCCTTGCAGAATGAGCACGTCGCCGACCGCGATCGTCTCGCCCGGCTCGCGACCTCCCCGCCCCGACTGCACCGCGATGAGCGCGACAGGGCCGGTGCCCTCGAGCACGATCTCGTCGGCGCGACGGCCGACGAGGGGTGAACCCGCGAGCACGCGCACGCGGCCGAAAGGCTGAGCATTGCCGAATTGGGCGAGCAGCGTGCGCGCATGGTCGCTGAGATCGGTCGTGGCGGTTTTGGGGGAGCGTGCGGGAATGAGCTTGTCGCCCAGCAGCAGGGCGATGAGCACGGTACCGGCGACGATGGGTGCGCCGACGAGGGTGAAGTCGAAGTAGCCGAAGCCCGCTCCGGTCTCCTCTTCGGCGAGCTCCGACATGATGACGTTGACCGGAGACCCGGTGAGGGTCAGCAGTGAACCGGCGTGAGCGCCGAACGCGAGCGGCAGCAGCAGCCGACCCGTAGGTACCGTGAGCTTCGTGGCGATGACGACGACCACGGGCAGCAGCGCGGCGACGGCGCCATTGACGCTGATGAGGGCCGCGAGCAGCGCGACGACGATCATGATGACGCCCGTGAGCACCTTGCGCTTGCCACCACCGCGCTGGATGAGCTGCTGACCTGTCCACGACGTGACGCCGGAAGAGTCCAGACCCTCGGCGACGACGAAGAGAGAGGCGATGAGCACGACTGCCGGATCGCCGAAACCGGCGAGCGTCTGCTGCAGATCGAGCACTCCGGTGAAGTAGAGCGCGAGCGATGCCCCGAGCGCGATGATGCCGACGGGAAGGCGGTTCGTCACGAACGCGACGACCACGATCGCGAGGATCAGCATCGTCAGAGAAATGTCACTCACGGGTGGAGCCTAGACCCGCGGGGCCACTGCGCGACATGCCGGATCACTGCAACGAGGAGGTGAGTCGAGCGAGGCCATCGCGCGCCTTCTGAGGCCACGGCCTGCTCGACCATTCGGCGAGGTGCAACTCGCGGCTGCTCGCCCGGTATGAGGCCTCGATCGCGCGCAGTTGATCGACGAACGAGGCGCCGTGCACGAGCACGGACACCTCCATGTTGAGGCTGAACGAGCGGATGTCCATGTTGCTCGACCCGATGACGGCGACGTCATCATCGATCGTGAAGTGCTTCGAGTGCAGCACCGTGGGCGCTTCGTAGAGGTAGATGCGCACTCCCGCGCGCAAGAGCTGCTCGTAGTACGAGCGCTGTGCGTGGTGCACGAAGAACTGATCCCCGACCTCGCCGACATAGAGCTCGACGAGCAGTCCTCGCGTGGCTGCCGTGATCATCGCGAGTTGAATCGCCTCGTCCGGCACGAAGTAGGGGCTCGTGATGCTCACCTGACGCTGCGCTTGGTGGATGAGCGAGGCGAAGAGTTTGAGCGTGTTGTCGTTCTCGAAGCTGGGCCCGCTCGGCACGATCTGTGCGTCGAGCACCTCGCCATCGCGCGACGGCGTCAGCACGACCGGGCTCGTGTCGAGCGGCAGCAGCTCGTTCGTCTCGCTGAACCAGTCGGTGACGAAGACAGCATCGAGCTCGCGCACGACCGGTCCTTCCAGTCGCACCATGACCTCGTGCCACCGCAGACCGCGGGCGATCGCCTTCTTCTTGCCGTAGTTGGCCTGGATCATGTTCTGCGAGCCGGTGTGGCCCACGCGGCCGTCGATCACCACGAGCTTGCGGTGGTTACGCAGGTCGGGCCGCTGCCACTGGCCGCGCCACGGGCGCAGGGGGAGCATCCCGTGCCATTCGGCGCCCATCGTGCGCAAGCGTTGCAGCGTCTCGCGCCGCGGGGGGTACAGGAGCGTCATGAGGTGATCGCTCAGTACGCGCACCGTCACGCCGCGCGACCTCGCCCGCTCGAGGGCGGCGAAGAAGGGCTCGGTCGTGGCATCGAGCGTGAGAATGAAGAACTCGACGTGCACATACCGCTCGGCCGTATCGACATCGGCGATGATGGCCGCGATCGCACCGTCGTAGTCGTCGATGAGCGTCGCGGTGTTGCCGCCGACCATGGGCAGTGCTCCGAGCGACTCATTGAGCAGCACGTCGCCCGCGAGCCATGCCGGCCACTCGTCACGATGACTCACCTGATCGAGACCGGGCGTGCGCGTGCGAATCGCCTCGCTCACCTCGCGCTGCTGCTCGCGCCGACGACGCGGCAGTCGACTAAAGCCGACGAGCAGAAACGCCACCGCGCCGAGGTAGGGCAGCACGATGATGAGAATCGCCCACGCGACGGCCGTCGTCGGCTTGCGACGCAGGCTGATGGCGATGATGGCCACGATCGCGAGAGCGATGTGCAGAGCGAGCAGGATGATCGGCACGAGCGCCGCGAGATCGAGCGTCACGGCGTCACTTCAGTCGCTGCTGCGGCACGACGACCTTCTTGAGGATGAGCAGGATCGACGCGACGACCGGCGACGCGACGAGGGCACCGAGCAACCCGAGCAGGGTGCCGCCGATGACCGCCCCGATGAGCACGAGCGAGGCAGGAATGCTGATCGCCTTGCCGATGATGCGCGGGGTGAACAGGTATGCCTCGACCTGCATGTAGACCACCATGACGAGGCCGACGATGATCGCGGTGCCGGGGGAGGTGAACAGCGACACGAAGACCATGAGGGTCGTGGAGATCAGTGGGCCGATGACGGGGATGAGTGTGACGAAGAGTGCGATGAAGGCGAGAATGCCCGCGTAGCGCACCCCCATGATGCTCAAGAGGATGAACGAGAAGGCCGCGTTCATCGCGGCGAGCACGATCTGCCCGCTGAGGTACTTGCCGATCGAGTCGAAGATCTCCTCGGCGATCTCAACGAACCCGGCACGGCGCGAGCCGGGCACGAGGTCGTAGAGCGCGTTCTTCATCGCGTCGAGCGACGCGACGAAGTACAGGGTGATGACGACGACGAGCAAGATCGAGAAGGTGCCGTTGATGATGTCAGCCCCGATACGCAAAGCGCCGCCGCCGATCGTCAGCCACGTGTTCGGGTCGGCACTCGACGCGCGCACCCACTCGAGCAACAGGAGCGGGTACTCCCCGAACTGCGCGTTGAGATCGATGAACCACTGCTGGTTCTCGATGTCGTTGATGTTGGCGGGCAGTGTGCGGGCCAGTTCGGCGGCCTGATCGACGACGATCGGCACGATGAGAAAGAGCAGTGTCGCCACGACGAGCAGAAAGGCCGCGAGCACGATGCCGATGGCGGCAGCCTTCGGCAGCCCGCGCCGCTCGAGTCTCGTCACGACCGGGTAGAGCCCGAGGCTGATGAAGATCGCCAAGAAGATGAGGGTGATCGTGAAGCTCAACTGCGCCACCGCACTGCCGAGCAACAGGGCCAGCAGTACGCCGATCGTGCCGACGAAGCCGATGCGGAAGGGGCCGGTGCGCAGGATGCTCACGCCGGGTTTGCGCACCGCCTCCGGCGTCCCGGGGTGCGGTGCGGAGCCGTTCGGCTCGATCGTCTCAGCTGCCATCGGGTTCCGCCCTCACTCGACCGCGAGAGCGCTCCATCACACCGGGCACCGCGGAATCATGGTCACCATATCGTTCGAGGGGGCTGGGGGAATACTCTGGCCGCGACGCTTTCGTCGTACCCTGCTCGAGAAACGGAAAACCCATGGCCAGCCTCGCGGTCACACTCTCTGCTGCTGATCCGGCGTCGCTCGACGTCGACGTCATTGTCGTCGCATCTCGCGCGGGTGACGACGGCCCCGAACTCGTGGCGCACCCCGCCCTCAGCGGCCTCGCCGAGCAGTTCGCCGCCATCGGATACACGGGCAAAGCCGACGAACTGCTGCGGCTGCCGGCACTCGAGGGCTCGCGCGCGAGTGTGGCCGTCATCGGCATGGGCGCGGAGGTCTCGCCCACTGCTGCTCGGCTCGCGGCGGGCTCGGCCGTGCGGCAGCTCGCCGGCACAGGTGCCGTCGCGCTCGCGTTCGGTCTCGATGACGACGCCAGCGTGCTCGCCGCCGTCGAGGGGGCGAGCATCGCGGCCTACAGCTTCACGAACTACCGCGCGAAGACGAGCGCCAAGGTCAAGGCTCCGGTGCAGCAGCTCGTCGTGAGCACGCAAGCCTCAGTCGACGCTGAAGCGCTCGAGAGCATCCGCATCGTCGCCGAACAGATTTCGCTCGTGCGCGACCTGACCAACCGTTCGGGTGGCGACCTCTACCCGCAGGCGCTCGCCGATGCCGCGGTCGAGGCGGCCAAGGGCGCGCCCGTCGAGGTCGAGGTGTGGAACGAAGAGAAGCTGCTCGCCGAAGGCTGCGGCGGCATCATGGGCATCGGACAGGGCTCATCGCGCCCGCCGCGCCTCATCAAGGTGTCGTACTCGCCCGCTGGTGCCGAGCACCACGTCGCGCTCGTCGGCAAAGGCATCACGTACGACACGGGCGGGTACTCCCTCAAGCCCGCCGAGGCCATGGTGAGCATGCAGAACGACATGGGTGGCGCGGCCGTCGTGCTCGGCGTCGTGCTCGCCGCTGCACGCCTCGGACTCGCGGTGCGGATGACCGCGTGGCTGTGCGTCGCCGAGAACCTCGTGTCGTCGACCGCCATTCGCCCGAACGACATTCTCACGATCCGCGGCGGCACCACGGTCGAGGTCATGAACACCGACGCCGAAGGTCGCCTCGTCATGGCTGACGGCATGGTGCTCGCGAGTGAAGAGCAGCCCGACGCCATCATCGACGTCGCGACCCTCACGGGCGCCGCGCTCGTCGCCCTCGGCCGTCGCACGGTCGGCGTCATGGGCGACACCGAGCTCGTCGGCTCGATCGTCGCGGCGGGCGAGCAGACGGGTGAGCCGCACTGGCACATGCCGCTGCCCGCGGAATTGCGCGCGCAGCTCGACTCGCGCTTCGCCGACATGACGAACCTCAAGGTGGGCAACCGCGATGGCGGCATGCTCGTCGCCGCGATCTTCTTGCGCGAGTTCGTCGGCAAGCGTGCCGACGGCTCACCGATCCCCTGGGCGCACCTCGACATCGCCGGTGCCGCCGTCAACGAGGGGCCGGGATACGGCTACCTCGCCGAAGGCGCCACGGGCGCCTCGGTGCGCACGCTGCTCGCGGCAATCGAAGGACGCTTCACGGCCTGAGCGCACGCCGCTCGCACGCGACGGGGCCCGGTGGATGAGCATCCACCGGGCCCCGTCGTCTGTGCGTGACCGCTAGCCGCGACGCTCCTGATCGGCGGGGTAGCCGACGTAGAGGTCGTCTTTCTGGAAGCCCGGCATGCGTCGCGCGGGCACGATGGCGAGCGCCGCGAGACCGCCGAGAACGAGCATCGTCGTGCGCAAGGCATCGAGGCGTGACTGCGTGAACTGCTCGACCGCGTAGTCGATCTCGGCCTCGGTGGCGTCGGTCGCCGAGGTGAGAGCCGCCTCGAGCTGCGCGTTCGTGAAGAAGTTCACGTTGTCGAAGTTGATCTGCTCGACCACTTCGGGCGTGAAGACCTCAGAGTCGTTCGCGGCGGCGTAGGCGCTCGAGGTGAGCAGGCCGACAGCGAAGGCCGAGGCCACGGCGATGCCGGCGCTGCCCGAGAGGTTGTGCGTGAGGCCGCGGATCGCACCGACGTCGCCCGCGTTCTCCTTCGGCGCCGAGGTGAGCAGCGCGTTGAAGACGAGCGCCACGACGCAGCCTTGGGCGAGACCCAGCACGACGAGCCCGATGACGACGGATGCTTGACCCCAGTCGTTCGCGATGGTGAACGAGAGCCATACGAGCGCCAGGGTCACAACGGCCATGCTCACGCTCGCGATCGTGCGCGGCGCGAAGCGACCGTAGAGCCGCGCCACGAGGGTGTTCGCGATGAAGATCGAGATCGTGTACGGAATGACGGCAAGCGACACCTGGATGCCCACGAAGCCCTGCACGACCTGCATGTAGAGCGGCATGAGGAAGCTCACGGCGGTGCCGACGAAGAGCATGAGCCCCATGACCGTGACGGTGGCGCGCTCGCTCGGGTCGCGCACGATGTCGAGGTTGACGAGCGGCACCTTCTGCTCGGCCATGCGCTTGCGGGTGCGGCTCAAGAAGAGCTGCGCGAAGATGACGGCGGCGACGAAGAAGAACGGCACGATCGAGAAGTCGCCGATCGAGATCGGCGCGTTGCCCGTGGCCGTCAGCAGGCCCCAGTCGTTCATGACACTCATGCCGAAACTGATGAGAATGATCGAGACGGCAGCGAGCGCACCGCCGGTCCAGTCGACGATGAGGTTCTTCTGCGGCGGCACGGGCTTGAGCAGGAAGCTCGCGGCGAAGTTGAGCAGACCGATCGACGCGACGAGAACGAACGACCAGCGCCATCCGATCGTCGAAGCGAACTGACCGGCGATGAGCAGCGAGACGACTTGAGCGAGGGGAATGCTCGCGGCGAAGTAGCCGATGGCCGAAGCCTGCTGCTTGCCCTGGAAGCTCGCCGCGATGATGATCGTGAGCGCGGGAAGCGTGATGGCGTTCGACGCGCCCGTGATCGACTGCGCGATGAAGAGCACCGAGCCGTCTTGCGCCGTGGCGATGAGAATGGCGGCGAGCGCCGGAATGATGACGCCGATGCGGAACGCGAGCAGCGGGCCGATCTTCGCGGTGATCTTGGCGCCGAGCAGTAGGAACGCCGAGACCGCGAACGTGCTCGCGGTGTTCGCGAGACCCACGGTCGTCGGCGAGATGCCGAGGTCTTCGGTGATGCCGGTGATCGAGACGTTCCAGGCGTTGAACGCCAGCTGCACTTGCGCGAGCATGACGACGAAGAGGGGCAGCCACGAACTACGTGTGGCGACTGCGGCACCAGCGGACATGGGGTGAACCTCCGGCTCGGGCGCGGCTCTGATGGCGCGCTACAGCGCTCATCCTGCACCACTGAGCGGCCCGAGAGCGAGAGCGCGTGCGCGACCCGCTATCGCAAGTCGCGCACGCGTGCCGCAAGCGATGCATCATCGCCCGTGCGCCGCTCGAATCCGACCGCGATGACGAGCAGCACGAGCCCGGCGACGGCGAGCGTGATCCACCACGGCATGGCGTCGATGCCTCGGCCGATCTGCACGGCGAAGGCCAGCACGTTCTCGATCGGCAGCACGATGATGCCGAGCACGAAGGGCGCTGCGAGGCGCCACCGCGCCCCCACGAGAATCGCCGTGAGGGCGATCACCATGACGAGTACCGCGCGCCAGGTCTGCGGGTCGGTCGCCGTGGCGAGCACCGACGCGAGCACGAGCACGACCAGCCCTGCACCCAGGGTGCGCCACGACCCGGCGCGGGTCGCTCGGCGAGTGATCTCGCCCGCGAGGATGAGCATGAGCCCGAGCGGCAGCGAGAACCACTCGACGCGCAACTCACGGGGGCTCCACGCCGCGATGGCACTCAGCAGGGCGAGCGCGAAGAGCACGGGCACGGTGGGCAGAAGGGTGCCGCCGCGCTGCTCCCGAGCTGCCGCCACGACCATGAGCACGAGCACGCCGAGCATGAGCGTCCACGCCGTCCAGATGGCGAGCCACTGCGCTGTCGGCGCCGTGACGGCGGGAGCGAGCCCGGCCCATCCGGCGACGAGCACCATCACCAACGCGGGCACGAGCCCCGAGCGTTGCACGGCCGTGCTCGTCGCGCCCCGTGCCAGCAGAATGCCAGCGACGGCGGCGGGGGCTGCACCTGCGAGCGCGATGAGCAGAGCCATGAGCATGGTGGCGCCGATTGAGATCGATGCGCCCGAACCGTCGATGCCGAGACCGACGCGTGCGGCCTGCACGGGAGCCGCCGCGGCTGCCATGATCGCGGCGATAAGCACGGGGGTGCGCAGCGGAGTGAGCCGTCGCGCACCACGGCCGCCACCGCGATGGATGCTCGCCCCGAGCGCTGCGAGCGCGACCGCCGCGAGCACGAGCGCGGTCGCTCGGGCTGGCGCGGGTTCTTCGCCGACGACGAGCAGCCCCACGAGCGGCACGATGGCAACGAGCAGAGCTGTTCCCACCAGCGTGGGCTGCGGTCGACCGCGTGCGGTCAGCCACGAGCCGACGAGGGCCAGGCCGAGGCTGGGCGGCAGCAGGTGTGCTTCGAGGGAGTCGACGCCGAGCTTCCCCCACAGCGTCCACAGCGCGCCGGTCGCGAGCGCGCCACTGAGCCACCACGAGCGAGCGGTGCGCAGCACGGCGCCCGCCGCCGCGCAGCCGGCGGCGAGTGTGAGCAGCACGGTGAGCGCCGTCGGTGCCCCCGCGGCGACGCGGCCGTAGGCGAGGCCGATGGCGATACCGCCCGTGACGAGCGCAGAGAGCTCGAGCGCTCGTCGCACGGCGAGTGCGTGGGTCGTGGGCATACCGCGATCACGAAGCATCGCCGCGGCACGCTCGACCGCAGGCAGGGTGAGCGCGACGACGACGGCGATGATCGGCAGCACGATCGGCGAGCCGCTCGAGGGGAGCACGAGCGCCCCGAGATCGACCAGCACGACCGCGATGCCGGGAACCAGCAGACCGGCGGCGACCGCGCGCACGATGACACCGAGCCCTGGCCGTCGAGTCAGCAGCAGGCTCACGGCGAGCAGCAGCATGGTCGCTGTCGACAGCGCGCTCCAGCCACTGCGCTCGACGACGACGAGGCCCACGGCGAGCGCGAAGGGAACGGAGGAGACCGCAAGCACCGCGAACCAGCGCGTGGCATCGAGACGGTGCCAGAACGTGGCGGCGATCGCGCCGAGCAGACCGACCGTCGCGGTGAGGCTCAGCAATGCGGGCCCGCCGATGCCGAGCAGCGAGAGCGCGGTCGCCACGATGACGAGCGCGTAGCCGTAGCCCAGGGCCAGGTGCACGGGACGCGCGAGTGCCGGCGCGCATCGCGCGACCGCCGCGAGGGCGACGAGCACCGCTGCGCTCGAGGCCACGGCTAGGGAGGAGTCTCGCCACGAGAGCGAAGCGACGACGACGACCGCGGCGTGTGCGGCGAGAACGACCGGCAGTCGCCACAGGGTGGAGCTTTCTCGCGCGGGCCGCCACGACGAGAGGAGGGTCGAGGCCGCCACGATGAGCACGAGCCCCATCACGATGCGCGCTTCGACCGAAGCCGACTGCAACCCGAGGGCTCCGAGGCCCGCGAGCGCGAGCAGCCACAGTGACAGCGCCCGCAGGGAGCCCGTCGACCGCAGCGGCCGCCCGACCGCTCGTGCGAGCAGCCAGGCGTGCAGGGCGAGCGTCGCGCTCACTACTAGCAGTGCGCCGATTGCTGCGACCGCGGTGGCGTCGGGGATGCCGAACACCTCTCTCACGGCGTTTGCACTGCCCGCGGCCCATCGCAAGGGTGATTCGAACAAGGCGGTGCCGGCCGCGAGCGCGACGAGACTGACCGAGGGCACTGCCACGGCAACGAGCGCACCGAGCGCGCCCGCCAGCAGGCTCGGTCGGTGGATTCTGGCACCGAGGCTGCTGCGGGCGACCATGCCGAGAGCGATGAGCGCGGCACTGGCGCCTGTTGCGACCAGCACGAGCGTCAGCGCGCCGTCGGCGTTGACACTGGCGCGCACGGCCGCGCCCTCGAGCGCGAGCGCAGCGGTGGCACCTGACGCGACGATCGCGATGCCCGTGAGAGCACTCGCGAACTTCCGCGCTCCATGCCGCGCGACGCGGCCCGTCAGAAGCCCGGCTGCGAGCAGCGCGGTAGCAACCGCGAGCCAGAGAGCGGGGCCAGTGGCGGTGAGAGAGGAGAGTGCGAGCGGCGTCACTCCGACGGCGACCAGTGCGACGGCGAGCAGAGTTCCGCGCTCGGCCGCGAGCGCCGACGTCGTGCGGCGCTGCGCCCACGGTGCAGCGTCGAGCAGCAGCACAGCCGCGGTGGCGGTGCCAAGCAGGCCGAGAGTCGACGACGCTGGCGCGGTGACGCCTGCGGCCCAGAGTGCCGGAACGAGAGCGAGCGCGAGACTGGCGGAGAGCATCCACGCCCGCAATCGGGTGACGAGACCGAGCGCCAACACGGCCGCGCCGCCGAGCAGCGCTGCTCCCGCGGCAACGTGTGGCGCTGCAATCAACCCGTCGAGCGCTTGCGTGATGGTGGCGGTGCTGAGCGCGAGCAGCACCACACCGAGCGTGGCGACGCTCTCGGCCGAGAACCGCAGGCCGCGCCGCATGAGCAGTGGCGCCGCGACGAGGAAGAGGGCTGTGGCGAGCCCGATGACGACGCCGCGCGACGCGGGAGCGGTGAGGTCGGGGTTGAAGAAGGTGAAGACGACGGCGGCGGTCGCGACGAGCCCAGCACCCGCGACGGCGAGAACCGACTGCAGTGTCGTGCTGGAGCCCTGGGGGGAGGGCGCGATCTCACGGGTCGACGTGGATGCTGCGCCCCCGTTGCCCGTAGCGTGCGCTACGGCGCTCGCCGGTGCCGGTGCCGGTGCGGGCGCCGGTGCCGGTGCCAGTGCCAGTGCCGGTGCGTCGACCGGTGCGCTCGCGCCCGTCGCGGTGCTCGGCGCACTGTCGACGGCTCGCGCTGCTGGTGCGACCGACGTCTCTGTCGCTCGCGGCACGCGCTCGAGCTCAATG
>SXMH01000036.1 GCA_005777405.1 Actinomycetota bacterium | reverse complement strand
CGCCGTCGAGCTCGACGACCGTTCCTTCGACCTTGATCTTCTCCAACTGCGAACCCTTTCCTCGACACTGCACGCGAGGGAGCGTGCCGCAGGCCAGCCTACCGCTTTGGCCGACTATCTCGACATCGAGATAACTCGACCCTCTTGACGAGCCGGTCTACCCTGGACACCATGGGCGACTTGCGAGTGGAAGAACTGTCGGCAAAGACGATCGTCGCGGCGAACGGCCTGACTTTGCGGCCGGGCCAAGAGCAATTCATCACGCCCGTCTCGTACGCCGAAGCTGACGCCTATCTCAACCCCACCACCACCTGGGCGCGCGTCGTGCTCGATGGCGACGACGTGGTGGGCTTCATCCGCGGCAACTTCGACGCCGAGCACCCGCGCCCCGAGTTCCGCGCGTGCGTGTGGCGCATCAACGTCGATGCCACCAAGCAGGGTCGCGGCGTGGGCCGGTTCGCGGTGCACGCCCTCGCGACGGAGGCGCGCACACGCGGCTTCGACACCCTCACGGTGATCTGGGAGACCGGCGAAGAAGGCCCTGGCGAGTTCTTCCGGCGTATCGGGTTCGTCGAGACCGGCGAGACCGAGTTCGGCGAGAAGATCGGCTCGCTCGCCATCTGATGCAGCTCGACTTCGGCGGTGCGGTGCTGCTGATCGTCGCCGACATTCCCTCCGGTCGCGTCGCCACCTACGGTGACGTTGCCGCGATGCTCGGCTCACGCGGGGCTCGCGCCGTCGGTCGCATCATGGCGACCGAGGGCAGTTCGGTGCCGTGGTGGCGCGTCGTGCGCTCCGACGGCCGACCACCTGCGGGGCACGGCCTCGTTGCACTCGAGCACTACCGCGACGAGGGCACGCCGCTACGCTGGCTCGCCACCGACGACGACGCAGAGTTCGACGAAGCGAACGACTACCGGCTCGATCTCGCTGCCGCACGGTGGCGACCCTAGGCCGTCCACCCCACTGGCATGGGGCAGCCCCGGCACTGAGCAGCACGCCGTCGGGTACTCTCGATCTGCAAGCGCTTGCATCTGGCCGGCGCACGACGAGGAGGTCGCCCGTGCGCCGCACACCGCTGGTCATTGCCGCCCTGGCCGCACTGCTGGCGACGACGGGCTGCACGCCCGCCGCCGCTCCGCCCGAGCCCGCGGGCCAGCGTGACGCGGGCATCCTGCTCTTTCAGTGGACCTGGCCCGCCATCGAGGCCGAGTGCGCGACGCTCGGCGAGATCGGTATCGACTGGGTGCTCACGAGTCCACCGCACGAGCACATCACGGGGCCCGAATGGTGGACCGCGTACCAGCCCGTGAGCTACGCGATCGAGTCGCGGCTCGGCTCCCGCGACGAGTTCGCAGCCATGGTCGCGACGTGCGCCGAGCATGACGTCGATATCGTCGCCGACGCCGTCATCAACCACATGACGGGTCAAGACTCCCCCGGCACCGGGTGGGCGGGCAGTCGCTACGAGCACTACTCCTACCCGGGGCTGTGGACTCCCGACGACTTTCACCAGTGCACCGAATCGCCGACCGGCGACATCATCGACTACCGCGACGCGGGCGAGGTGCAGAACTGCGAGCTCGTCAACCTCGCCGATCTGCGCACGAGCGAGCCTGCCGTGCGCGAGCGGTTGCGCGCCTACCTCGATGACTTGCTCTCGCTCGGAGTCGCGGGCTTCCGCATCGACGCTGCCAAGCACATGCCGGCCGACGACATCGCCGCGATCATCGACGGGCTGCCGGAGGGCACGCGGGTCTACCAGGAGGTCATCCGGGGCCAGAGCGAGCCGATTCAACCCGAGCACTACCTCGACAACGGTCACGTGTGGGAGTTCACTGTCGCGCGCACCGTGAAGTCGATGATCGAAAGCGGCGGCCTCAACCCCGACGTCGTGTTCGGGCCCGAGGGCGGTTCGGCACCGAGCGAGCAGGCGATCAGTTTCGTCGACAACCACGACACCGAGCGCAACGGCGAGTCGCTGTCGTACGCCGACGGCGAGGCCTACGCCCTTGCCCTCGCCTTCGTGCTCGCCCACCCCTACGGCACACCCCAGCTCACGAGCGGGTACGCCTTCGTGGGTCGAGATGCTGGTCCGCCGCAGAGCGCCGACGGGGCCGTGCTCGACGCCTCGTGCGGTGATGCCGAGGCGGCGCCTCAGACTCAGTACGAGCCGGGCGAGTGGGTGTGCCCACAGCGCTGGGATCTCGTGCGCGGAATGCTCGCGTTCCGTGCAGCGGTCGGCGATGCTCCCCTGACCGACCCGCACGAGTTCGATGCGGCCGCGGCAGCTGCGGCGGGCGAGCCCGGCTTGCGCGCGGTCACGGGTTTCGGCCGCGGCGCCTTCGGCTTCGTGGCGTTCAACGCCGGCGCGACAGGAGTGGAGACGACGTTCGACACCGCCCTCGCCCCTGGCCGCTACATCGACGCGGTGTCAGGCGCCGTCGTCGAGGTGACGAACGAGGGTCGGTTCACCACGACAGTGCCCGGCCAGGGCGTCATCGCCCTGCATGTGGGCGCCGTACAGCGCTGAGGGTGCTCAATAGCCCGCGAGCAGCATGCCGCCGCTCGCCCCGACAATGACGACCGCCCAGACCGGCACGCGCACGACGATCAGCAGCACCGTGCAGAGCAGCGCGAGCGCCGCGCTGGGCACGTCGACGATGGCGCTCGCGATGACGGGGTTGATGAGGGCAGCCGCGAGCACTCCCACCACGGCCGCGTTTGCGCCGCGCACGAGGGCTGGCACGAGCGGTCGAGACTGCAGCGAGTTCCAGAACGGCAGCACGCCGACCATGAGCAAGAGCCCCGGCGCGAAGATCGCCACGAGCGCGATGGCGGCGAAGAGCAACCCCTCGATGCTGGGAGCGATCGAGGCTCCGAGAAAGGCCGCGACCGTGAAGAGCGGCCCCGGCACCGCTTGCGCCGCGCCATAACCGGCGAGAAACTGCGCCTCGCTCACCCATCCCGGCGCGACGACGGCCGACTCGAGCAGCGGCAACACGACGTGCCCGCCTCCGAATACGAGCGCGCCAGCGCGAAAGAAGCCGTCGGCGACGGCGAGTCCCTGATTCGGGATGCTCACCGCGAGCACCGGCAACGCGACAAGCAGCACGGCGACCACAGCGAGGCACGCGGCGCCGGCGCGTCGCGACACGGCAATGGTCAGGCGCGACGCGGCGGCGTCAGCGCCTGCGCGACACAGCAGTAGACCCGCGAGAGCCCCGAGCGCGATCGCCACGACGGTCGCCCACGCCGTGCCGAGCAGCAGCACGATGACGCCCGCGCCGATGGCGATCGCCGCTCGCCGCAGGTCGGGTGTCAGCGCTCGCGCCATGCCCCAGACCGCGTGCGCGACGACGGCGACCGCGACAACCATGAGCCCGGCGATGAGACCCTCGGCGAGCGGGCCGTCGAGCTGCGGAGCCAGCAGTGCAGCGAGCACGAGCAGCAGCGCGCTCGGCAGTGTGAAGGCCGCGAACGCGGCGAGGCCGCCGAGCACGCCGGCCCGATGCAGCCCGAGCGCGAAACCCACTTGGCTCGACGCCGGCCCGGGCAAGAACTGGGCAAGCGCGACGAGGTCGGCGTAACCCTGCTCGCTGATCCACCGCCGCCGCACCACGAGCCGCTCGCGAAAGTAGCCGAGGTGCGCGATGGGGCCACCGAACGACGTGAGACCGAGCACCGTGAACTCGCGCAGCACCTCGCGCGCCGAGCCGCGAGGGGCAGGATGCTCGACGCGGTCATCGTCGTGCTCGAGCCGGTCATCCACAGCCCGCACCCTACCGGCGCCGGGTGACGCGAGAGCTACACGAGCGACTCGCGCCACGCGGCGTGCAGCTGCGCGAACTTGCCCGTGCCCGCGATGAGCTCGGCCGGCGTGCCGTCTTCGACGATACGACCGTGCTCCATGACGAGCACGCGATCGGCGATCGCGACCGTCGACAGTCGGTGCGCGATGATGATCGCCGTCCGGTCGGCGAGCAGGGTCTGCAAGCCGCGCTGCACGAGTCGCTCGCTCGGAATGTCGAGCGAGGCCGTGGCCTCATCGAGAATGAGCACCGTCGGGTCGGCGAGGAAGGCGCGCGCGAATGAGATGAGCTGACGCTGCCCCGCCGAGACACGGCCACCGCGCTTGTTGACGTCGGTGTCGTAGCCGCCGGGCAGCGACTCGATGAACTCGTGCGCGCCCACCGCCTTCGCGGCCGCGACGATCTGCTCGCGACTCGCCTCGGGGTTGCCGAGGGCGATGTTGTCGGCGACCGTGCCCGAGAAGAGATAGGCCTCTTGCGTCACCATGATGATCGCTCGCCGCAGATCTTTCGGGTGCAGTTTGCGCAAGTCGACGCCGTCGAGAGTCACAGCGCCCGCTGTGGGGTCGTACAGCCGCGCGATGAGCTTCGCGAGCGTCGATTTGCCCGCCCCGGTGGTGCCGACGAGCGCGATCGTCTGCCCGGCGGGGATGCTGAGCTCGAGCTCGGGCAGCACGACCGCCTCGGGGTTGTACGCGAAGCGCACCCCGTCGAAGTGCACGGCGCCCTTCGCCTGCCACAGGTCGATCGGCGTCGTGGGGTCGGGCACGCTCGGCTTCTCTTCGAGCACGCCCGAGATCTTCTCGAGCGCCGCCGCCGCCGACTGGTACGAGTTGTAGAACATCGCCATCTCTTCGGCCGGGTCGAAGAACCGCCGCGTGTAGAGCACGACGGCGAGCAAGGCGCCGATCGCGAGCGAGCCTTCGACCACGCGGAATCCGCCGACGACGAGCACGGCGGCGACCGTGACGTTGCCGATGAGCACGAGCCCCGGGTCGAAGATGCCGAAGAGCTGGATGACGCGCGCGTTCGAGTGCCGGTAGTCCTCGACGTGACCGGCGAACTGTCGTTCGTTGCGCGACTCTTTGCGGAACGCCTTGACGGCACGGATGCCCGTCATCGTCTCGACGAAGTGCACGATGAGCCGGGCCGAGGCGACGCGCGTCTGGCGGAACAGCTTCTGCGAGCGCACTTGGAACCACCGCGTGAGCGCAATGAGCGGCACGAGCGCCACCGCGAGCACGAGACCGCTCGTGGGGTCGAGCAACACGAGCGCCGCCGCGGTGAAGCCCATGTAGAGCGCGCCCGAGACGAGCTGGTTGAGGCCAGAGTCGAGCAGCTCGCGAATCGCGTCGAGATCACTCGTCTGGCGTGCAATGATGCGGCCCGAGGTGTACGACTCGTGGAACTCGAGCGAGAGCTTCTGCGTGTGCAGAAAGACGCGCTTGCGCAGATCGATGAGAATAGCCTGGCTCAGCCGCGCGCTCATCACCTGGTACAGCGCGATGAGTGCAGCACCCACGATGCCGCTGAACAGGTACGCCCCGACGATGAGAGAGACGGGCATCCAGTCGTTCTGCTCGAGCAGCGCCGGCAGACCGCGGTCGATGCCGAGCGCGATGAGCGCCGGACCCGCCACCTGCAGTGCGATCGAGATGACGATGACGACCATCGTCAGCGCTATGCGAGCGCGCACGGGACGCACGAGAGAACCCAGCAGCCGCAGCGAACGGGCGCGCACGGCACGCGACTCGGCACGGTTGAGGTCGTCGCGCTCTTCGCCGTCGACTCCGATCATGCTCATCGGGTCACCTCGCCTTCGTTGTCGATCACTTTGCTCTCTCGGTCGATCGCCTCTTGCCGTCGACCGGCCTCTTCAGCGATGCGCAACTCTCGCTCGGCTCGCTCGACCGCGGCGAGCTCTTCGTCTTCGAGCGACGAGATGACGTAGCGGTAGTGCTCGTTGCGCGCGAGCAGTTCGCTGTGGGTGCCGACGTCGGTGATGCGGCCCTCTTGCAGCAGGGCGACGCGGTCGGCCATCTGCACGGTCGAGGGGCGGTGCGCCACGATGAGGCCCGTCGTCGTCGCGAGCACGCGCCGCAGTGCAGCCTCGACGAGAGCTTCGGTGTCGACGTCGAGCGCGCTGAGCGGGTCGTCGAGCACGAGCACGGCGGGGTTCGCCGCGACGGCCCGCGCGAGAGCGAGGCGCTGACGCTGGCCACCGGAGAGACTCAGCCCCTCCTCGCCCACGGTCGTCTCGACGCCCTGCGGCAGGCTGTCGACGAACTCGGCCTGCGCGATCTGCAGCGCCTCGCGCAGCACGCGCTCCGCTTCGGCGGCGGCCTCCGGGTCGTCGCTCTCAGTGAGGTCGGGGCGCCCGAGCAGCACGTTCTCGCGCACGCTCGCCGAGAACAGCGTGGCGTCTTCGAACGCCATGGCGATGTGGCGGCGCAGCTCTTCGCGGCTGAGGTCGCGAATGTCGACACCGTCGATAAGCACTCGACCGCTCGTCACGTCGTAGAGCCGCGTGGTGAGCGCCGTCATGGTGGTCTTGCCGCTGCCGGTGATACCGACGAGCGCCATGGTTTCGCCGGGTTCGAGCTCGAGCGAGACGCCGTCGAGAATTCCGGGCTGGTCGGCGGGAGCATCCTGGTAGCGGAACACCACGTCGTCGAAGACGAGACGACCGCGCGGTTCGTCGACGGCGGCGGGGTTCTCCGGGTCGGTGATGGCGTTGACCTCGTCCATGACCTCGAAGAAGCGGTCGGTGGCCGTGCGGGTGTCGTAGGTCATCGACAGCAAGAAGCCGATCGATTCGATCGGGAATCGCAGCACGGTCGCCGTGGCGAAGAAGGCGAAGAGCTCGCCCACGGTGAGTTCGCCGTTCGCGGCGAGCGCGACACCGCCCAGCAGGCAGAGCGCGAAGGCCACGTCGGGAATAAGGATGAGCCAGAACCAGATGCCGGCGATGGCCTTGGCCTTGTCGATCTCGGTCGCGCGCAGCAGTTCGGCCTGATCGGCGAACTTCAGCAGCGAGTGCTTGCCGCGACCGAAGGCCTTCAAGACGCGAATGCCGTGCACGCTCTCTTCGACCGCCGTCGCGAGGTCGCCCTGCTGGTCTTGTGCTCGACGCGCGATGACCGAGTACTTGTTCTCGAACAGGTAGCCGTAGATCCAGAGCGGAATGCTCGTGACGAGAAAGAGCAGGCCGAGCCACAGGCTCCAGCTGATGAGCACCGCAAAGCCGATGACGATCGTGATCGCGTTGACGATGAGCAGCACGAGGCCGAACGAGAGCCAGCGGCGGATGAGGTTCAAGTCGCTGACGGCGCGGCTCAGCAGCTGACCCGACTGCCACCGGTCGTGGAAGGCCACGGGCAGGTCTTGCAGCTTGGCATAGAGCCCGTTGCGCATGCGCGCTTCGATGTGCGTGCCGGGAGTGAGCACGAACCAGCGACGCAGCATGATGAAGACCGCCTCGAGAATTCCCAGGCCGAGCACGATGAGACCGGCGGGCCAGATCTGGCTCGGGTCACCGGTCGACAGCGGACCATCGACGAGCCCCTGCAGCACGATCGGGATGACGAGCGTGACGATTCCCGCGCCGAGAGCAGCCCCCATGCCGGCGTAGATCCACGGCATCGCGGGCTTGGCGTAGGGGTAGATGCGCGCGATCGCGCGGAACGTGCTCAGGCGGGGCTGGTCGGATTTCGTGGTCGACACGGTGAGTCCTTGGGGCAGCGCACCCGTTCGTGGCGGGTGCGGAAGGGCGATGGTGGCAGGTGCGGCAGCCGCGCCGGGGTGGCCGAGCGCAGCCTTTCAGCCTAGGGGTTTGGTATGACGATTGTCGACCCGGGCTCGAATCGTGATGCGGGCGTTACCCGTGCGCGACGTCGGGTCAGCGCACGAGCACGCTGAGGCACGTGACGCAGCCCTCAAGCTTCTCGAACTCAGTGATGTCGCTCGTCACCACGCGATAGCCGAGCGAGCGCACGAGCTCTGCCGAGGCCGGAGCCGAGGCCGACATGAGCACCGTCTCGCTGTCGAGCACGACCACATGGGCGCCCTCGACCTCGGGCACGCGCAGGAACGACCGGAACATCGACACGTCGTCGACGAGCGAGGGGTGCCCGATGACGGTGCCGTCGGGCAGTGCAGTCACGGCGCTCTTGAGGTGCAGCGCCTTCGTCACCGGCACCGCCGTCACGGTGCGACCGTGGCGACCGGCGAGCGCGCGCAACTGACGGATGCCCTCAGGGTTCGTGCGGCCGCCCTGGCCCACGTAGATCGCGTCGCCGATCTGCAGCACGTCGCCGCCGTCCAGCGTGCCGGGCTCGACGATGTGCGCGATGGGCAGGCCGAGCTCGCGCGCGACCTGCTCGGCCGCCGCGACCTCGGGCTGACGCTCCACGGCGCCCGGACGAGTGACGACAGCGGTGCCGCCGATGATCACGAGCGCGTCTTCGATGAACACCGAGTCGGGCAGTTCGTCGGCGGGCGGCACGTCGACGAGCGTGAAGCCTTCCGCGCGCAGGGTCTCGACGTAACCCTCCCACTGCGCGTCGGCGAGCTCGGCATCGATCGGCACGCGCTGCTGGTGGGTCACGATGCCCTCGGAGAGTCGGCTCGACGGCATGCGCACGAGAGCGAGGCGACGGGATGCTCCGGCAGCAGCATCCCGCAGCAGCCACAAGCGACGACCCACCGTGACGGCGATGACGACGGCGACAGCCTGGAACAGCAGATTGAAGCCCAGCGTGCTACGCCAGAGGTAATCGAGCATGTCGGGCGAGACGATGTTGCCCGCGGCGATGAGCGCGAGCAGCGTGCCGAGCCAGCTCGAGGCGAGCGCCGCGACAAGGGCGACGACGGCGGTGAGCCACAGCCGCCGATAGAGGGCTCCGATGCCGGCCACCGCGAGAAACACGAACAGCAGAATCGACGAGAACCCGAAGATGCCGTTGAGCTGCACGAGCACTTCGGGGGTCGCACCGTTGACCGCACCGTAGAGCACGACCGTGGCGAGGTGGGTCAGCACCGCGACCGCGAGGGCAGCGAGCACGGAGTCGAGAATGCGGCGGGGCAGCGAGGTCATGTGTCCACGCTAGTGGGGGCGAGACGACCAGCAGTGCGCGCCGATCGTTGCGCAGCGCAGTCGCGAGTTAGTGGAAGAAGTGCCGCTCGCCCGTGAGGTACATCGTGACCCCGGCGGCCTGAGCCGCCGCGATCACTTCGTCATCGCGCACAGACCCCCCGGGCTGCACGACCGCCGAGACGCCGGCGTCGAGCAGCACCTGCAGGCCGTCGGCGAAGGGGAAGAAGGCGTCGGAGGCCGCGACCGAACCCCGCGCCCGATCGCCCGCGCGCGACACAGCGAGGTGGCACGAATCGACGCGGTTGACCTGCCCCATGCCCACCCCGACGGATGCCCCGCCGGAGGCCAGCAAGATGGCGTTCGACTTCACGGCGCGGCACGCGCGCCACGCGAACTCGAGGTCGGGGAGCTGCGCGGGCGACGCGGGCTCGCCCGCCACGAGAGTCCACGACGATGCTGCCGCGAAGTGCCGGTCGGCGCTCTGGCGCAGCCAGCCTCCACTCACCTGACGCAGTTCGACCTCGGGCAGGGCGAACCCTGCGGGCAGTTCGAGCAAGCGGATGTTCTTCTTCTCGCGCAGCACCTCGAGCGCCTCGGGCTCGAAGCCCGGCGCGACCACGACCTCGGTGAAGATCGGGGCGATCGACTCGGCGGCCTCGCGCGTGAGCACGCGGTTGGCGGCGATGACGCCGCCGAACGCCGAGACGGGGTCGCACGCGTGAGCGGCAACGTGGGCAGCGGCGATCGACTCGCCGACCGCGATGCCGCAGGGGTTGGCGTG
>SXMH01000035.1 GCA_005777405.1 Actinomycetota bacterium | reverse complement strand
GTAACCCTCGGCGTACTTGTTGGTGAGCACCGAGCCCTGCGCCTCGAGAATGGCGCGCGGCACGAAGTTCTCGCTCGCGATCATCTCGAGGGTGTGGCGCTGGCGGCTGAGCTCTTGATCGAGCACCGCGGCGATCTCGGGGTCGACGTCGATGAGGGCGTCGTTGAACGAACTGGGGAGGCGGTCGGACACGGGGGCTCCTTCAAGGTCTGCCGGGCGCAGCCGGCGTGGGTCTGCTGTGGGGCCCAGGCGTACGGCCCCTCACCGTGTCGGTCGCTCCCTGATGGTGACCCATCTCAACGCCAGTCGCGACGGGATCAGTCTATCGCTCAGTGCCCACAATCGGCACCGGCCGCGTCACGAGCGACAGGCCCTGCGAGCGCCGTCGAGCTTCGTAGATGAGTAGCGCGATGATCGCGAGACCGAGAGCACCCGCCTCGACCATCGGGAGCACCGTGGGCGACGTGCGGGCAAACAGCACAGCCCCGATCGCCGCCCCGCCCCCGATGCCGATGTTGAAGGCCGTCGTGAGCAGTGCAGCGCCCACGTCGCGCACGTTCGGGGAGGCCACGTGCAAGAGCCGCGTCTGCAAGAGGGTGGGGAGACCACCGAAAGCGGCGCCCCACACGACAAGAGCAACGACGACGACGATCGACACTTCAGCGAAGGCCGCGATGGTGAGCACGGCGACGATGACCGCGATGAGCATCCCGTACAGACCACCTCGGGGGTAGCGGCTGCCGATGACTCCGGCCAGCACGAGGCCGATCGCTCCGGCGCCACCGTAGAGGAACAAGAGGATGCTCAAGCTCTCGGTCGAGAAGCCCGAAGTGTCAAGCAAGAAGGGCGCAATGAAGGTGTAGAAGACGTTGTGCCCGGTCATGATGAGCGCGACGAGCACGCACACGAAGAGCACTGCAGGCAGCGTCGGGTCGCGGCGCGCGGGCAGCCTGATCTCGCCTGTCGCGAGCGACACGTGGTGCGACACCGAGGGCAAGAACTTCCAGACCATCACGACGAGGATGAGCACGGAGGCGGCGATGACGCCGAACGCGGCGCGCCAACCGAGGGCGAAGCCAAGGGCCGTGCCGAGGGGCACGCCCAGCACGAAGGCGGTGGTGCCGCCCGCGTTGGTGACGGCGACGGCGCGCGCGATCTGGTGCCGCGGAACGAGGTAGCCCGAGTAGGCACCGGCCACAGCCCAGAAGAGACCGTGGGCGAGACCACCGAGCACTCGGGCGCCGACAAGCACTTCGTAGTTGGGCGCGATCGCGGCGAGCAGGTTCGAGAGCGCGAAGACGACGAGCACGATGAGCAGCAAGCTCTTGCGCGAGTACTGCCGCGTCAGCGCAGCGAGCGGGGCCGCGCTGACGACGACCGTGCCGGCGAAAATCGTGACGAGAAAGCCGATCTGCGATTCGCTCACGCCGAGGTCGCGCGCCATCGCGGGCAGCAACCCTGTGGGCAAGAACTCGCTCGTCACGAGCACGAAGATCGCGATGGCGAGGGTGGAGAGACCGACCCAAGGAAAGGGGCGATCGGTGTTCGACGCAGCAGAAGACGACGCAGTAGTAGACACAGTGGAGCAGCTCTCGAGGTCGGCAGGACGGGCCGACGCGCACGGGGATGCCCGAGCCGGGCATCCGTCGTCTACGCTATCGCCACCCCGACCATCGCAGGAGACTCATGACCGCCGCGATCCCCGTGCTCCGACTCTTCCGTGCCCGCACCGCGGGCAGCGACCGCGTCGCCTTCATCGAGCCCCTGACGGTGCGCGGCGTGCTCGAGGGTCTCGTGATGCTCGTCGCGGTGTGGTGGCTGTGGATCGACACGACCTGGGTCACGAACTGGATGAACCCCGAGAAGGGCCCGGTGCGATGGATGCTCATCGCGATGATGCTCGCCGGGCTCGTCTTGAGCACGGCGATTCCGCAAGCGTTCTCGGGCCTGGGCCTGCAATTCGCTCTCGCCTACGTGGTCATGCAGATCGGTCGCACGATCTTCACGGCGGTGAGCTACCGCTTGTGTGGGGACGAGCTCAACAGCCTCAACCTCGTGCGCATCACGGTGTGGTTCGTCGTCTCGGCGCCGTTCTGGATCGTCGGCTCGATGCTCGAACCCGACCTGCAATTGCTGCTGTGGGCGGCAGCGCTCGGCATCGAACTGCTCGGCCCGGTGTTTCGCTACTGGACGCCCGGGTTGGGCACCTCTCCCGCCGAGACCTGGCAGGTCGCTGGCGGTCACATGGCCGAGCGCGCGGGGCTCTTCATGATCATCGCGCTGGGCGAATCGATCATCGTGACCGGCACGGTCTTCAGTCGCTCTGAGCAGAATCTCGCGTCGATCACCGCGTTTCTCGCGGCGTTCGTCAGCACGATTCTGTTCTGGCTGCTCTACTTCAGCCACGGTGCCGAGCACGGGTCACGCTTCATTCGCCGATCGGAACGAACGGGCATGATCGCGCGGCTCACGTACACCTACCTGCACATGATCCTCGTGGCGGGCGTCGTGCTCGTCGCGGTCGGCGACGAACTCGTGCTCGCGCATCCGGCTGATCCTGTCGATGCGACGACGCTCGCCGTCGTCATCGCCGCTCCCGCTCTGTACCTGCTCGGCAATCTGCTGTTCAAGCGTTCGATCGGGCGGCCTTGGCTGCGCTCGCACCTCATCGGCATGGCGGCACTCACTGCCCTCTACCTCGCAGCCCCCGCGATACCCGGACTCACTGCTCTCACGATCACCTGGATCACGAACGGCGTGCTCGCGCTCGTCGTCGTCATCGACGAGTTCGTGTGGCCTCACGAGGACGACGAAGAGCTCGAGATCGAGCAGGTCGCCACGTCGTAACGAGCACGACCGCGAGGGCCACGAGCAGGCACGCCGCGGTGACGAGCGGCACGAACTCCAAGCCGGCCCCCTCCAGCACGAGACCACCGACGAGCGCACCACCACCGATGCCCGCGTTGAAGGCCACCGTGAGCCACGCTGAACCGATGTCGCGCAGGTGCTCTGAGGCGGTCTGCAGCAGCCGCGCCTGGAAGATGATCGGCACGCCGCCGAGGAAGGCGCTCCACGCGACGAGAAGTGCGACGACGAGCACGGGCGAGGGCGACGCCGTAGCGGCGGCGAGCGCCGCCACTCCGAGAACGGCGCCGATGACGCCGAGCAGCATGATGGGCAGCAGCGAGCGCGGGAAACGGTCGCCGAGCACTCCCGCGACGGCGACGCCCAGCGCGCCCGCCGCACCGAACAGCAGCAGCACGCCCGCGACGCTCTCGGCGGGAAAGGCGGCGACGTCGATGACCCAGGGAGCGATGTAGGTGTAGAAGCTGGCGTGGCCGAGCGTGACGAAGGCGACCGTGACGCACACCACGATGACGGGCCAGAAGGTGGCATCACGAAACGCTCGCTCGCGAGGCCCTGACGCCGCGGCTGTTCCCTTGACCGGCGGCAGCACGAGCGCGACGATGACGCCGATCACCACGACCACGCCAGCGATGACCGCGAATGAGGCGCGCCATCCGAGTGCGACACCGAGAAGCGTGCCGAGCGGCAGACCGGCGATGGAGGCGAGCGTCGCTCCGGAGGTGGCGATGGCGACCGCGCTCGCGAGTCGCTCGGGCGGCACGAGCCGCGCCGAGTAGGGCGAGACGACCGCCCAGAACACGCCGTGCGCGGCACCGCCCAGCACGCGAGCGACAACGAGCACGGCGTAGCCCGGGGCAAGCGCGGCGAGCAGGTTGGCGACCGCAAAGACGGCGAGCAGCACGAGCAGCAGCGTCTTGCGCGGCACGGCACGCGTGAGGTGCACGAGCGGTGCAGTGGCCACGACGACGGTGCCGGCGAAGACCGTAACGAGCATGCCGACCTGCGCTTCGGTCACGTCGAGCTCGGCCGCCATCTGCGGCAGCAGACCCACCGGCAGAAACTCGCTCGTCACTGCCACGAAGATCGCCGCCGACAGCGTCAGCAGCGGAAACCAGGGCAGTCGCACGCGCCCAGCGTACGGGCAGGGGCCGAGCGGCGTCGCGCGGGGCGCGCGGCGTGCGCGCAGCATCCATCGCCCCCGATAGCCTGGAGGCGTGAGCCCCGACCACCACCACTGGATCGTCACGCTCGTCTGCGACGACCGCCCCGGCATCGTGCACGCCGTGACGGGCGCCATCGTCGAGGCCCAGGGCAACATCACCGAGCTGCAGCAGTTCTCGGGGCTCGAGTCGGGGCGATTCTTCTTGCGCCTGCAGACCGAAACGTTGACCGACCACGACGGCATGCAGCGGGCGCTGGCGCCCGTCGTCGAGCGCTACGGCATGGAGTGCCGCATCGACCGCGTTGGCCGTCCACTGCGCACGCTCGTGCTCGTGTCGAAAGCCGCCCACTGTCTCAACGACCTGCTCTTCCGGCAACGCACGGGCAATCTGCCAGTCGACATTCCGCTCGTACTCGGCAACCACCCCGACCTCGGTGAACTCGCGGCGTTCTACGATGTGCCCTTCGAGTCGCACGCCGTGACGAACGCAGACGACAAGGCGGCGTTCGAAGCCCGCGTGCTCGAGGTCGTCGAGCAGCACGACATCGAACTCGTCGTGCTCTCTCGCTACATGCAGATTCTCTCCCCCGAGCTGTGCGAGTGGCTGTCGGGCCGCATCATCAACATTCACAACTCCTT
>SXMH01000034.1 GCA_005777405.1 Actinomycetota bacterium | reverse complement strand
CGTGGCGAGCATCCAGCCGCGCCAACAGGAGGGCCTCGCTCAGCACGGCGCGTCGGAACACGCCCAGGTGCAGCGACTCATTCGGGCTGTGGGCTCGTGTCTCGGGGTCTTCGACGCCGGTCACGAGCACGTGGGCCTCGGGGAACACGTGCGCGAGCTCGGCGATGAACGGAATCGAACCGCCCACGCCCGCGAGCACGGGCTCAGCACCCCACCCTTCTGCGAGTGCTGTAAGGGCCTCGTGGGCCGCCCACCCGCTCGTATCGACGAGGAAAGGATCGCCGAGGTCGACCTGGTCGATGGCGACGTGGGCGCCGAACGGAGCGTGTGCGCGCAGGTGTCGCTCGAGGGCGGCGAAGGCGTCAGCAGACGTCTGTCCCGGTGCCACGCGAGCACTCACCTTGACCCGCACGCTCGGTGCGAGGGTGTTCGAACCGTCTCGTACGCTCGGCGCGTCGATACCGGTCACGGTGATCGAGGGCTGGGCCCAGATGCGGTGCAGCAGCTCTCCCCGACCGATCGGCGTCACGCCGTCCAAGAGCGCCGCTTCGTGCCGCAGTCGATCTTCGTGGATGCTCGGCACGAGCTGATCGTGGCTGGTGAGTCCCTCAACAGCGACCGCTCCCTCGTCGTCGTGCAGGGTCGCGAGCAGGCGGATGGTGGCGAGCATGGCGTCGGGCACCGCTCCCCCGTACATTCCCGAATGCGATGCGTGGCCGAGGGTCGAGACGGTGAGCGCGAAGGTCACATTGCCGCGCAGTCCGACGGTGAGCGAGGGGGTGTCGATGCTCCAGTTGTCGGAATCGGCGACGACGTTGACGTCGGCGGCAAGCAGCGAGCGGTGACGCTCGAGCAGTGCGCGGAACGATCGCGAGCCGAACTCCTCCTCCCCCTCGATGAACATCACGATGCCGACCTTGGGGTCGCCGACGACCTCGAGCAATGCCCGCAGCGCAGCGACGTGTGCCATGACGCCGGCTTTGTCGTCGGCCGAACCTCGACCATAGAGCCGATCGCCGCGGAGTGTCGGCTCGAAGGGAGCCGAGTCCCATCCCTCGGCCGCACCTTCGGGCTGCACATCGTGGTGCGCGTAGAGCAGCACCGTCGGTCGCCCGTCGCGCGGTTCACGACGCGCGAGCACCGCGGGCTGCCCGAGTTCGCCCGCGGGCGTGGGCGCGCGGTCGACCACGACGTTGTCGAAGAGGCCCAGGTCGCGCAGTAAGGCGGCGACCGCCTCGGCCGAGCGGGCGACGTGATCGGGGTCGAAGCCATCCCACGACACGGAGGGAATGCGCACGAGGTCGGAGAGGTCAGCCACGGTGCGCGGGAAGTCGAGCTGCACGGCCTGCTCGAGGGCCTCTCGCGTGTCGATCGGAGTCGGACGTCGGTCAGGAGAGGCGGGGCCAGTCATGCCGGTAATCTTAAGGCTCCGCAGTACCGAGGAAGGATGTGCCGACGTGGCCACCCGAGAGAGCTCCGATTCCACTCCCACCGCCGCCGAGCGCGCTTCGGCCGAGGCTGTCGCCCGGGCGGAGGAGATCGCGAGCGGCAAGGGCCGCCCGACTCCGACCCGCAAGGAGCGGGAAGCGGCGCGCAAGCGCCCCCTCGTGCCGAACGACCGCAAACAGGCCGCGCGGGAGTCGCGCGAGAAGATGAACGCGGCGCGCGAGCGCGCCCGCATCGGCATGGCCAACGGCGAAGAGCGCTACCTTCCTGCGCGCGACCGCGGCCCCCAGAAGCGCTGGGTGCGTGATTACGTGGATGCCCGCTGGAGCGTCGGTGAGTTCCTCATTCCGGTGATGTTGCTCGTCATCGTTGCGACGTTCATCCCCTCGACCGAAGCGCAGTTCTTCTCGATCATCGCGCTGTGGAGCTACTTCCTCGTGGCCGTGCTCGACGCAACCGTGCTCGGGTGGGTCGTGCGTCGCAAACTCGCCGAGCGTTTCGGCGCAGACCGAGTCGAGAAGGTGCGGTGGTACGCGGCGATGCGTGCGCTGCAATTGCGCGTGCTGCGTCTGCCGAAGCCGCAGGTCAAGCGCGGCCAGTTCCCCGCCTGAGCGAGCAAGAACGCCGTTACCGCCGCGCGAGCCCGCGGGTGATCTGCCGAGCCCAACCAGGGCCGCGGTAGAGAAAACCCGTGTAACCCTGCACGAGTGTCGCTCCTGCTGCGAGTCGTTCGGCGGCGTCGGCGGCTGTCTCGATGCCGCCGACAGCGATGACGCAAAAGTCGTCAGGCACGGCGCTGCGCACCCGCCGCAGCACCTCGAGGCTCCGCGCGCGCAATGGTGCACCGCTGAGCCCGCCGGCTCCCGCGGCGTCGACGAGGGCTGGGTCGCTGCGCAGCCCCTCCCGCGAGATCGTCGTGTTCGTCGCGATGATGCCTGCAAGGCCCAGCTCGAGGGCGAGGGCGCACACGGCGTCGATGTCATCATCGGCGAGGTCGGGGGCGATCTTCACCAGCACCGGCGTCGTCCCGCACTCATCGAGCACGGCCTGCAGCAGCGGACGCAGCAGATCCTCGTCTTGCAGTCCGCGCAGGCCCGGAGTGTTGGGCGAGCTGACGTTGACGGCGAGATAATCGGCTACGGGAGCGAGAAGTCGGGCCGAGGCGCGGTAATCGTCGACCGCGTCAGCGACGTCGACGACGCGGCTCTTACCGATGTTCGCTCCGAGCACGGCTCGGGGACGACGACGACGCTCGCGGTCGAGTCGCGCGGCGGCGGCCGCTGCGCCGTGATTGTTGAAGCCCATGCGGTTGACCACCGCTCGGTCATCCACGAGGCGGAACAGTCGCGGCCGGGGGTTGCCCTCCTGCGCGATCGCCGTGACCGTGCCGATCTCGACATGACTGAAGCCCAGCGCCCAGAGCCCGCGCGCCATGAGAGCGTCTTTGTCGAAACCCGCCGCAACGCCGAAGGGCGACTCGAACTCGAGACCGAGAGTGCGAACGGCGAGTGAGGGCGCGGGGCGGGTCAGCCGACGCACGAGCCGGGTCAGGCCCAACGCGGGGATCGCTCGGATGACCGTCGCGGCGAGGTGGTGCGCTCGCTCGGGATCGAGCCGCCGCAACACCGTGCGGAAGAAGAGCTCGTACACGTCGCTGCTCAGTCGAGACTCGACGGAGCGGAGGTCTCGGTGTGCTCGGAGCGTAGCTGACCGATCGCCGCCTCGAAGTCGTCGAGGTTCTCGAAGGCCTGGTAGACACTCGCGAAGCGCAAGTATGCGACCTCATCGAGCTTGCGCAGCTCCGGCAGAATGGCGAGTCCGATGTCATTCGCTTCGAGTTGCGAGGCACCCGTCGCGCGCAACGACTCTTCGGCGCGCTGAGCGAGCTGCGCGAGATCGGCGTCGGTCACCGGCCGGCCCTGGCATGCCTTGCGCACGCCCGCGACGATCTTCTCGCGCGAGAAGGGCTCGACGACACCGTTGCGCTTGATGACCATGAGGCTCGCGGTCTCCGTCGTGCTGAAGCGGCGGCCGCATTCTGGGCACTGCCGACGGCGCCGGATGGCGAGGCCATCGTCGCTCGTACGCGAGTCGATGACACGGCTATCGGGGTGCCGGCAGAAGGGGCAGTGCATGGTGCTTCAGCCTAGTCGAGCCCTCGAGCGTCGCCGGGGAAGCGCGCGCGCACGGCATCGCCGTGCGCCGGCAGCTGCTCGGCATCGCTGAGCGACTCGACGTGGCGTGCGACCTCGGCAAGGGCATCCCGGTCGTACTCGATGATCTGCTGCGGACGCAGGAAAGTGTAGGCACCCAGTCCAGCGGCGAATCGCGCTTGTCCACCCGTCGGCAGCACGTGATTCGATCCCGCGACGTAATCGCCGAGGCTGACGGGCGTGTGATCGCCGACGAAAATGGCTCCGGCATTCTCAATGAGGGCGAGGAGCGCCGCGTTGTCGGCGACCTGCAGCTCGAGGTGTTCGGGGCCGTAGACGTTGCTCACCTGCGCGGCCTGGGCGAGATCGTCGACGAGCACAATCGCTGACTGCTCTCCCGCGAGAGCCGTCTCGACGCGCGCACGATGCCGAGTGCGCGCGACAGCGGCAGGCAGTGCGGCCTGCACCGCGTCGGCGAGCTCGACCGAATCGGTGACGAGCACGCTGCCCGCGAGCTCGTCGTGCTCGGCCTGGCTGATGAGGTCAGCAACCACGTAGTCAGGCTGTGCCGTACGATCCGCGATGACGAGAATCTCGGTCGGACCGGCCTCGGAATCAATGCCGACGATTCCCTTGACCGCCCGCTTCGCGGTCGCGACGAAGAGGTTGCCTGGCCCCGTGATGACCTGCACCGGATCAAGGCCGATGCCGGGAACACCGTACGCGAGGGCGGCAATGGCACCGGCGCCGCCCATCGCGTAGACCTCGTTGACGCCGAGCAGAGCAGCGGCGGCGAGGATCGTCGGGTGCACTCCCCCGTCGTGTTCGCGCTGCGGCGGTGAGGCGAGTGCGATCGAGCGAACACCCGCGACCTGCGCGGCGACGACGTTCATGACGACGCTCGACGGGTACACGGCTTTGCCGCCGGGAACATAGAGGCCCACGCGCGATACCGGCTGCCAGCGCTGCACGATGCGGGCACCGGGAGCGACCTCGGTCGTGCGCTGCTCGGGCACTTGCGCCGCCGTCGTGCGTCGCACGCGATCGATCGCTTCATCGAGGGCGGCACGCACCTCGGGGTTCAGCGCGTCGAGCGCCGCAGAGAGCTCGTGCGCGGGTACGCGCACGTACGGCGGGCGCACGCCGTCGAATCGCTCGGCCTGCGCGAGCAGGGCATCCGCTCCCCCAGTGCGCACCTCGGCGATGATCGCGTCGACGGCGTCGACCGCGGAGTCGACGCCCGCACCGGCGCGCGGCACGATGTCAAGCAGTTCAGCAGTGGAGAGCGCGCGACCGCGTACGTCGATGACTCGCAACTTAGGGATTCGCAACATGGGGCTCTCAGCCTAATCGCGGCGGGCCTCGGGAATAGCCGAGGCTGCATGCGGTTGCATTGACCGTGATGACCTCTGCACCTGATGCCGTCGGCTTCGACGCGTTCGCCCAAGCATTCCGCCGCCACGCTGCGGGTGTCTCCGTGGTGACGGCACTCGGCGTCGACGGTCGCCCAGTCGGTTTCACGGCGACGTCGCTCGCGTCGCTCGCTGCGGAGCCGCCCCTCGCGACCTTCAACATGGCGCTGACGTCGAGTTCATGGCCGGCGATCGATTCCACCCGCCGCGTGGCGATCAACATGCTCGGTCAGGACGACTATCTCGTCGCTCGCATCATGGCCGGTCCGAACGATCGTCGTTTCGACGGCGAGCACTGGGAAGCCGGCCCCGGCGGGCTGCCGCTCATCATCGGCGCGACAGCCTGGATGGTGGGCGACGTGGTCGCTGCCACTCCGGTCGCGAACAACATCATGATCGCGGTGCAGATCGACCAGGGCGGCTTGGGCGAACCGGACGAGCCGCTGCTGTACCACGAACGTTCGTTCCGAGCACTCGGCGCTGAACTCTAATTGCGCTGAGCTCTCGCGAGAGGATGCTGCGCTATAGCAGCGCGCGAGGCCCCAGCAGGCTCTTCACCTCGCCGTAGAAGCCTGCCGTCGCGTCGATTCGGTGCGGTAGTTCGAACACGCGAGCGGTGTCGTCACGCAACAGTCGCAATCGCACTTCGGTCGAGCCGCGGTGCCGTTGCAGCACGGCGTCGAGCTCGGTGACGACGTCGACGGTGGCACGATGCTCGCGCACGGAGAGCGTCAAGGGGCCGGTGTCGGTCGCGACGCCGAAGTCGGGCTGCTGCAGCGTCATCGCCTGCAGGGTGATGCCGTCGTCGCGGTGATTGACGCGACCGCGCACGACAACGATGCTGTCGGCTTTGAGCTGCATGCCGAACTCGGTGTAGGTCTTGCCGAGAAACATGATCGAGATCTCGCCACCGAAGTCTTCGAGGGTGATCGAGCCGTAGGGGTTGCCCGACTGGCGGGCGACGCGATGCTGCACGCCCGTGATGAGGCCAGCCACCGTCACTTGCTCGCCGTCGCCGGGAGGGTTGTCATTGAGCTCGGCGATCGAGACGCCTGCGTGCTGCGCGAGCGCGCGCTCGAGGCCGGCGAGCGGATGGTCAGAGACGTAGAGTCCGAGCATCTCGCGCTCGAAGGCGAGGTTGTCTTTCTTCGCCCATTCGGGGCGGTCGGGAACGAGATCACTCGCCTGCTGCGGCTCGTCGAAGAGGCTGTCGAAGTCGAAGCCGATGTCGCCCGCTTCTTCGGCCCGCTTCTCTTTGACGGCCGCCTCGACCGCACCCTCGTGAATCTCCATGAGCGACCTGCGGGTCGCGCCGAGCGAGTCG
>SXMH01000033.1 GCA_005777405.1 Actinomycetota bacterium | reverse complement strand
GTGGTGGTGAACCGGCAACTACCGCCCGAGGTGGACGGTTACCTGCGCGAATGGCTGGGCACGGATGCCCTGCGCTACTCGCTCGCGCGCTACCCGGCCGACTCGCCCCTGACGCTCGACCCCGAGCTGCTGCGGAAGCGCACGAACGACAACCCCGTCTTCTACGTGCAGTACGCCCACGCGCGCACGCACCAGGTCGCCCGCAACGCTGCAGCCTCAGGAGTCGACCGGTCAGCGTTCGACGCGAGCCTGCTCGTCGAAGAAGCCGAGAGCGTGCTGCTCGGGGCGCTCGCCGAGTTTCCGCGCATCGTCGCTCAAGCGGCCGAACTGCGCGAACCGCACCGCGTCGCGCGGTACCTCGAAGAGCTCGCCGCCGACTTCCACCGCTGGTACGACTCGTGCCGGGTTGCTCCGCAGGGCGACGAAGAGGTGACCGACCTGCACCGCACCCGTTTGTGGCTCAACGACGCGGCGGGCCAAGTGCTGAGAAACGGCCTGGGGCTGCTGGGGGTGTCCGCTCCCGAGCGGATGTAGGCGAGAATGCAGGAATGACGACGGACCCAGCAGGCCCGAACGACACCCAGCCGCTTCCTGACCAGGCCGCGGTGGATGCTCCGGCCGAACCTCGTCGCCGTCGGATCGGCCTCATCGTGGGCCTCGTGGTGCTCGGCGTGCTCGTGCTCGTGGCCGTCGGCGCGATCATCGCCGAACAGTGGGCGCGCCAGTACGCCACAGACCTCATTGCTCAGCAAGTGCGCGAGGCACTGCAGCTCGAACCCGAGCATCCCGTCGCCGTGACGATCGATGGCGCATCGGTGCTGCTGCAAGCCGCCGGCGGTCGCCTCGACCGCGTCACCGCCGAGGTCGACGACTACGCCGTCGGAGCCCTCGTCGGCGACCTCACGCTCATCGCGAGCGGCACACCGCTCGATGTCTCCCAGCCCACCGAGCAGGTGCAGGCCGTCATGACGATCGACGAGGCCGACGTCTCGGCACTCGCCGGTCTGCTCGCGGGCGCCGTGGACACCGAGGTGCAGCTCGACGACCGCGAGTTGCGCTTCGAGACGGGCTTCAGCGTCTTCGGCTTCGAGCTCTCGCTCGGAGTCGGTCTGACGCCGACCGTCGAAGACGGCCAACTGGCGTTCACCCCCTCGAGCCTCGTGCTCGGCGGCGAGCGCATCGACGCGGCCGACCTCGAGCGTCAATTCGGTGCACTCGTCACGCCGTTGCTCGAAACGCGGCTGCTGTGCGTCGCCGACCAGTTGCCGGCGGCACTGCCGCTCAGCGCCGTGCAAGTGGGTGACGCGCAACTCGTCATCGTGCTCGAAGGCAACGACGTGGCCTTCGGCGGCGACGAGTTCACCACGCGCGGCACCTGCGCCTGACCCGCGCCGGGCGAGCACCCCGCCCACCCGGGTACACTCGAGATCGGCTTCAGGGACCAATCCGGGTTCGCTCGCCTCACTGTCAGCTGTTCTCTCCGTGAGGTCCACCCGTGCCCGCCAACCCCCTTGCTCCCGACTGGCTCTCGTTGCCAGCGGATGCCGACGCGCTCGCCCCCGCACTGTGGCCGAGCGGCGCTCAGCGCGACGACCGCGGCGCGATTGTCATCGGGGGAGTCTCGACCGCAGAGCTCGCACGCGAACATGGCACGCCGCTCTACGTCGTCGATGAAGGGGATGCTCGCGCACGAGCAGCTCGAGTGCGCACCGCCTTCTCTGCCGCAACCGCGGAGCACGACGGCGCGGCCACTGTCTACTACGCGAGCAAAGCGCTGCTCACCACCGAGGTCGCCCGCTGGATGATCGACGAGGGTCTCAATCTCGACGTGGCGAGTGGGGGAGAGCTCGCCGTGGCGCTCGCCGCCGGGGTCGACCCGACGCGCATCGGACTGCACGGCAACAACAAGAGCGAGGCCGAGATCGATCGCGCGGTGAGCGTGGGTGTCGGCGCCATCGTGCTCGACTCGTTGCTCGAGATCGAGCGCGTCGCTGCGGCAGCCCGCCGCCACGGGCGCGACCAGGCCGTGCGGCTGCGCATCAACTCGGGTGTGCACGCCCACACCCACGAGTACCTCGCCACGGCCCGCGAAGACCAGAAGTTCGGCATTCCACTGGCCGAAGCGGCTGATGCCGTCGCCGCGATTCGCGCGAGCGGTTCGCTGCGCTTCCTCGGCCTGCACTCGCACATCGGCTCGCAGATTCTCGTCGTCGACGGTTTTCTCGAAGCGGCGCGTCGACTCTTGCGCGTCCATGCCGAGCTGTTGGGAGGGGGAGACGTTCCCGAGCTCAACCTCGGCGGCGGCTTTGGCATCGCCTACGTCGCGAGCGACGAGCCACCCGCGATCGAGAGCATCGCGACGGCGCTCGTCGACGCCGTGGCCGCCGTGTGCCGTGAGCTCGGCATCCCGATGCCGCGCCTCGCGCTCGAGCCGGGCCGGTCGATCATCGGTCCCGCCGGCATCACTCTCTATACGGTCGGAACGGTCAAAGACGTCGTCGTCTCACTCGACGACACCGAGGTCGGCGCGACCGGCACCGCCGTGCGCCGCTACGCGAGCATCGACGGCGGCATGAGCGACAACGCGCGGCCGGCGCTCTACGGCGCCGACTACTCGGTGCGACTCGCCGCGCGCACCTCGAGTGCCGAGCCCGTGCTCGTGCGCCTCGCCGGAAAGCACTGCGAGAGCGGCGACATCGTCGTGCAGGCCGACTACCTGCCCGGTGACGTCGGGCCGGGCGACCTCGTCGCGGTGCCCGCGACGGGCGCGTACTGCTTCTCGCTCGCGAGCAACTACAACTACCTCGCGCGCCCTCCGATCGTTGCCGTGCGAGACGGAGCTGCTCGACTCATCGTGCGCGGTGAGACCGAGGCCGACTTGCTGCGTCGCGACCTCGGCATCGAGCATCCACCACAGTGATCGTCCCGTGCCCGCCCCCTCGCCCCTCCATCAGGAAGCCAGCCCCGTGATCGAATACCGCAACCTCCGCGTCGCACTACTCGGCGCCGGCAGCGTCGGAGCCCAGGTCGCCGACCAGCTGCTCACCCACTCCGATGAGCTCGCCGCGCGCGTCGGCGCCGGTCTCGAGCTCGTCGGCATCGCCGTGCGATCGATGGATGCTCAACGCGACGTCGAACTGCCCGCCGAGCTGCTCACGACCGATGCCGAGTCGCTCATTCTCGGCGCCGACATCGTCGTCGAGCTCATGGGTGGTCTCGAACCCGCGCGCACGCTCATCCTGCAGGCGCTCACCTCGGGGGCCGACGTCATCACCGCCAATAAGGCGCTGCTCGCCACCCACGGCCCCGAGCTCTTCGAGACGGCGGAGCAGGTCGGCGCCCAGCTCTACTACGAGGCAGCAGTCGGCGGGGCCATTCCCATCATCCGCCCCTTGCGCGACTCGCTCGCGGGCGACCGAGTGCGGCGCATTCTCGGCATCGTCAACGGCACCACGAACTTCATCCTCGACCGCATGGACACCCTCGGCGAGTCGATGGAGCAAGCGCTCGCCACCGCAACAGAGCTGGGGTACGCCGAAGCCGACCCGACCGCCGACATCGGCGGCTACGACGCTGCGCAGAAGGCCGCGATTCTTGCGAGTCTCGCCTTCCACACTCTCGTGCCCGTCGACGCCGTCTATCGCGAAGGCATCACCGGAGTCACCCTCGAGCAGGTCGTCGCGGCTCGACGCGCGGGGTACACGGTGAAGCTGCTCGCGATCTGCGAACGACTGACCGATGAGAGCACGGGCACTGACGGTGTCAGCGCACGGGTCTATCCCGCTCTCATTCCCTTGAGTCACCCGCTCGCGGCGGTGCACGGCGCGAACAACGCCGTCTTCGTCGAGGCAGAGGCGGCCGGGCCGCTCATGTTCTACGGTGCGGGCGCTGGCGGCATCCAGACGGCCTCCGCCGTGCTCGGCGACGTAGTGTCGGCAGCGCGTCGCCACGTCGCGGGCGGTCCCGGCGTCGCAGAGAGCACGCACGCCGACCTTCCCGTGCTGCCGATCGACGCCGTCACGACGCGGTACCAGATCTCGCTCGAGGTGCAAGACGAGACGGGAGTGCTCGCCGAGATCGCGCAGCTGTTCGAACAGCAGGGAGTATCGGTCGAGACCGTGCAGCAGTCACCGCCGCCACGGCCGCTGCCCGGCGAGCAGCCCCCCTCGGGCGCGGCTACGCTGGTCATCGGCACCCACCAAGCGTCGGAAGCCGACCTCGCCGCCACCGTCGCGGCACTGACCACCAGCAGCGTCGTCCACGCAGTGACGAGCGTGCTGCGAGTAGAAGGACTGTCATGACGAAGCAGTGGCGCGGACTCCTGCACGAGTACGCCGATCGCCTCGATGTCTCGGCGGCGACCCCGATCATCACCCTCGGCGAAGGCGGCACGCCGCTCATTCCCGCGCGTGCACTCTCGGAGATGACGGGCGCCGAGGTCTACGTCAAGTACGAGGGCATGAACCCGACCGGCTCGTTCAAGGATCGCGGGATGACGATGGCCGTCACGAAGGCGAAGGAGCACGGCGCCAAAGCCGTCATCTGCGCCTCCCCCGGCAACACCTCCGCCTCCGCGGCTGCCTACGCGACGCACGCCGGCATCACCGCTGCGGTGCTCGTGCCCGAGGGCAAGATCGCGATGGGCAAGCTCAGCCAGGCGATCGCCCACAAGGCCGAGCTCATCCAGGTGCAGGGCACGTTCGATGACTGCCTCGACATCGCCCGCGACCTCGCCGCGAACTATCCCGTGCACCTCGTGAACTCGGTCAACAACGACCGCATCGAGGGTCAGAAGACGGCGGCGTTCGAAGTGGTTGAGGTGCTCGGCGACGCGCCTGACTTCCACCTGCTCCCCGTCGGCAACGCGGGAAACTACACCGCGTACCACCGCGGGTACCGCGAAGAGCTCGACCGCGGCGCCACGACCAAGCTGCCCCGCATGTTCGGCTTCCAGGCGGCGGGCAGTGCGCCGATCGTGCTCGGCGAGCCGGTGAAGCACCCCGAGACGATCGCGAGCGCGATCCGCATCGGCAACCCCGCTTCGTGGGAGATCGCGCTCGTCGCGCGCGACGACAGCAACGGCTACTTCGGCGCGATCGACGACGACGGCATTCTGGCCGCCCACCGTCTGCTCTCCCGAGAGGTCGGCATCTTCGTCGAGCCAGCCTCGGCCATTTCGGTCGCTGGCCTCCTCGAACGCTCGGCCGCCGGCGCGATCCCGAAGGGCGCGACGGTCGTGCTCACCGTCACCGGTCACGGACTCAAAGACCCCCAGTGGGCACTGAAGGGTCCCGACGGGGTCGAAGCGCAGCCCACCGTCGTTCCCGTCGACACCGCGCAGGTCGCATCGGTGCTCGGACTGCAGAAGGCGGCATCGTGAGCGGCATCGATCCTCGACTCGACGGGCGTCGCGTTGTCGTGAAGGTGCCAGCAACGACCGCGAATCTCGGCCCCGGCTTCGACACCCTGGGGCTCGCGCTGTCGGTCTATGACGAACTCGAAGTCACCGTGCGAGACGCGCCGGGCGCGACGGTCGACGTTCACGGCGTTGGCGAAGGCGACGTGCCGACCGATGAGTCGAACCTGGTGGTGCGCTCAATCGCGCACACCTTCGAGAAGGCGGGCGTCGCGATGCCCGGGCTGCACCTCGTCGCGCACAACGTCATTCCCCACGGTCGCGGCATGGGCTCCTCCGGTGCGGCGATCTCGGCGGGGGTCATGGCCGCGAAGGGACTGCTCGAGGGCATCGTCGATCTCACGCCGGCCGATCTGCTCGCTCGCGCAACAGAACTCGAAGGGCACCCCGACAACGTCGCTCCCGCGCTCTTCGGCGGGCTCACGATCGCCTGGACTACGCCGGACGGACCACAGCACAAGCGGCTCACCGTTCATCGCGGCGTCTCGCTGCTGGTCGCGGTGCCGCAGCAGAGCACGATGTCGACAGCGCTCGCACGTTCGCTGCAGCCGCAGTCGGTGCCCCACGAAGACGCCATCTTCAATGTCTCGCGCTCGGCGTTGCTCATCGCCGCTCTCATTCAGAGCCCTGAGTTGCTGCTCGCTGCCACCGAAGACAAGCTGCACCAGAGCTACCGGGCAAGTGCGATGCCCGAGACCAACGCGCTCATCCAGATGCTGCGCGATCACGGACTTGCCGCCGTGGTCTCCGGGGCCGGGCCCTCGGTGCTCGTGCTGTGCAGCGACCCCTCGCAACGACTGCGTGCGGCAGAGCTCATCGCCGAGCACGCCACCACGCCGTGGGAGTCGCTCATGCTCGCCGTCGATGACAAGGGTGCTACAGTCGGTATGCACCCGGCCGAGGCAGCGGCCTAGCCGCAACCGCCGGGGCATTACCAGCAGCACTCGCTGCTTCACCCCCGCCCCGCGCGATCCGCGGTCGACACCACCCGGTCTCCTCCACGACGCGCGACGGAGTTTCGCTTGTGGAGCAGCGGGCATCCTCCGTGCCGTCCTGCGCACGGAGTCGAAAGGAAACCATTCTCGTGACTGACCCCACCATCCGCCCGTCTGCGGCGGAGGTCCCCGCCGACCTGGGCGCCCTCAAGCTTCCCGAGCTGCAGCAGCTCGCCACGGAGCTCGGCATCAGCGGCGTGTCCAAACTTCGCAAGGGAGAGCTTGTGGACGCCATCACCCGTCAGAACTCGGCCCCGTCGACCGACGAGCCCGTCGTGGCAGAGGACTCGCCTGAAGCAGCCGCGCCCGAGGCTGCTGCACCCGAGGCCGTCGCAACCGAGGCCGCCGCAACCGAGGCCGCCGCGGCCGAGGCCGCCGCGACCGATGAGGCTGCAGCACCTGCGACCGGCTCGCGCCGGCGTGGCTCGCGTCGCGCCACCACCGACGTGCTCACCGCCGAGTCCACGGCGACTGATGCGGCGGCGGGTGCTGACGCCACTGTCGCTGCCAACACTGACGCTGCCAGCACTGACGCTGGCAACACTGACGCCGGCACCGCTGATGCGGCCAATGCCGACGCGCCCGCGACTGACGCCGATGGAGGCGAGCAGTCGACCTCTGACGAGGCTGGCCAGGGTGGTCGCCGCAGCCGCAATCGCAACCGTCGCGGCGCCGACCGTGCCGACAACGCTCAGCAGAACAGCCAGCAGAACGGCCAGCAGGGCAACCAGCAGCAGAACGGCCAGCAGGGCAACCAGCAGCAGAACCGCGCCGAGCAGCCGGTGCGCGAGAACAACCGAGGCCCGCAGAACGACCGCGCAGACCAAGACGCCGACGGCCGTGGCCGTGGCCGTGGTCGCGGTCGCGACCGCAAACGCGGCCAGGGTGCTGACGACCTCGAGCCCGAGCTGAGCGACGATGACGTGCTCATCCCGATCGCGGGCATCCTCGACGTGCTCGACAACTACGCGTTCGTGCGCACGACCGGCTACCGTCCCGGTCCGAGCGACGTCTACGTCTCGCTCGGCCAGGTGAAGAAGTACCAGCTGCGCAAGGGCGACGCCGTCGTCGGCGCCATTCGTCAGCCGCGCGAAGGCGAAGGGCAGGGGCGCCAGAAGTACAACGCTCTCGTCTCGGTCGACTCGATCAACGGTCAGTCGATCGACGAGGCCGCCGCCCGGGTCGAGTTCGGCAAGCTCACGCCGCTCTACCCGCAAGAGCGACTGCGGCTCGAGACCGACCCCGCAACCCTCTCGACGCGC
>SXMH01000004.1 GCA_005777405.1 Actinomycetota bacterium | reverse complement strand
CCAGCAGTACGCGGTGCTCGGCGGCCGACTGCGTCACTTGCCCGGCGGCGTCGACGAGTATCTGCGCATAGCCGCGCACGCTGCGGCCCCGACCGGCTCGAACGACGCCGGTCGCGCGACCGTGGCCTCGGTCACGGCTGCGGCACCAGCATCCACCGCGCCGACGGTTGCCACGCTCTCGGGTGCTGAGCGGCGCACGCTCGAGAAAGAGCTGTCGGCGCTCGATCGTCGCATCGCCAAAGTGCAGGCCCAAGTGGATGCTCTGCACGTGCAGCTCGCCGAGCACGACCCGAACGACTACACGGGCCTCGGCGCCCTGCACGACCAGGTGCGCGCCTTCGAGGCCGAACTCGAAGCCGCAGAAGAGCGCTGGCTCGAACTCGGTGAGTTGCTGGGCTGAGCCAGGGCTGCGCTAGCGGGTCTGACCGATGAGCAGATCGAGCCGCAAGCCGTGCTTCGTCTCGACGATCGCCACAGGGATGCGCGCGGGCCCACCACGGTTGTCCAGCCGGCGCACCGCTTCGTCGTAGACCCCTTCCAGCCCACGCGGCACTCGGCCGACCACGCCGCTCACCCGACGGCCCGAGAAGATACGCACCTCGATCTGCTCGTCTTTGCCCTCCTGCTGCAGAGTGCGGGCGGGAGTCGCGGTGGCGAGGGCTTCGGGGTCTTCGTCGAGCAGCGCGCGCAACTCGTCTTGGCAGGGGTCGCTCGCGGCGAGTCGCAGCGTGATCTTGGCGTTCTTGGGCTGCAGCACGCCGACGTAGTCGTCGATCGAGCCAGAACCCTGATCGGTTGCCGCAAGACTCGGGTCGAGGGGCTGCTTCGAGCGCCAGAATGCCATGCGGTGATCGTACCGGGGCGCCCCTAGCCGCGGGCAGTCGTCGAGGCGACCGGGGTGGTGCGGCTCAACAGCAGTGCGACCGCGACGCCGACCGCGGCCCCCACGAGCTGCGCCGCGAGGTACCAGGGCACGCTCGAGGGGGCGATACCGGCGAAGGTGTCGCTCAGGGTTCGGGCGATCGTGATCGCGGGGTTCGCGAAACTCGTCGAGCTCGTCACGGAATATGCGCTCGCGATGTAGAGGCCGACGACGGGCGCGATCCATGCCGACTTCTCGAACCGCAGCAACAGCAGGATGCTCGCCACGAGCCCGGCCGTCGCGAGCACTTCGGCGAAGACCGTGGATGTCGTGGCGCGCTCGGTGATCGAGACTCCGACGGCGGGGGCGTCGAACATGAGGTTGGCCGCGATGACACCGAGCGAGCATCCCGCGATCTGCAGCAGCACGTAGCCGGGCACCTCGCGCCACGCGAAGCGACCCGTCGTCGCGAGCGCGAGCGTCACGGCGGGGTTGAAGTGGGCGCCGCCGATGGGGCCGAGCACGGCGATGAGCACCACGAGTCCCATGCCAGTGGCGAGCGCGTTGATGGTCAACTGCAGGCCGACGTCATCGCTCAGCTGGGTGGCCATGATGCCCGAGCCCACGACTGTCGCGGCAAGGCCGGCGCTGCCGATGAGTTCGCTTGCGAGGCGGGCGAGCGTGGTGGGGGAGTGCGTCGAGCGGGCTGGCGCCGTGACGTCGTTCGTGCTCACGATCAGACCGTCGCGAGCAGGCGCGAGACCGAGTCGAGCGCCCCGGGCGTCAGGCGGAAGTAGGCCCAGGTGCCGCGCTTCTCGCGCTCGAGATAGCCGGCGTCGACGAGCACCTTCAGGTGGTGCGAGACCGTCGGCTGGCTGAGGCCGACCGGCTCGGTCAAGTCGCAGACGCAGGCCTCGTGCCCCTCGCTCGCGGCGACGATCGAGAGCAAGCGAAGCCGCGCGGGGTCCGCGAGTGCCTTGAGCGAGCGCGCCAACTCGTCGGCGTTCTCGACAGAGATCGTCTCGCGCGTCAACGGAGCGCAGCAGGCGCTCAACTCGCTGATCGGCAGCAGTTCGCGCACGGGCATGCTGGCTCCTTCGCGGGGTCGTGCGAGTCGTTCACCGGGCGTTCACCCGAGACGTGTTTCATCGACAGCGGTCGATACAGTGACTACTGTCGAATATTGACGGCCATCAATCTATCGGACTGGAGCCCCCGTGACCAGCGACACCGCAGCATCCACCACCCCCACCGTGCTCTTCGTCTGCGTGCACAACGCGGGCCGTTCGCAAATGGCTGCCGGCTACTTGCGGCACCTCGCCGGTGACCGTGTGCAGGTGCTGTCGGCAGGCTCGGAGCCGAAAGACCAGATCAACCCGATCGCCGTCGAAGCGATGGCCGAAGAGGGCATCGACATCGCGGGCAACACCCCCAAGGTGCTCACCACCGAGGCGGTGCGCGAGAGCGATGTCGTCATCACGATGGGCTGCGGCGACGCTTGCCCGATCTTTCCCGGCAAGCGGTACGAAGACTGGGAACTCGACGACCCGGCCGGCCAGGGCATCGAGTCGGTGCGCATCATTCGCGATGACATCAAGGGCCGCATCACAGCGCTGCTCGACGAGATTCTGCCCGCGAGCTAGCTCGACGTCTGTTGCGAGCCGACGGTCGCAGCCACCGGACCGCGGTCTCGTCGCGCTCTAGCATGGGTGCATGACCGCCGAACCGCTGACCGCTCTCGCCCTCGCCACCGAGGTACTGGCGTGGCTCGCACTGCCGGTCGGCGTCGTGCTCGTCGTCATCGGGCTGGCGCGGCGCTCGTGGGCCGCGCGTTACGAGCCCGTGCAAGCGGTGATCACGAATGTGCGCGAGCACGAAGCCAAACTGCGCTGGTTCAGTCAGGGCGCTGAGGTGCACGAGTCGAGCTCGCCCCTCACCGGCCCGATCCCCGCGGTCGGTGACGGCCGCACGGTGTGGGTGCACCCTGCTCGCCCCGAATCGCCGCGGCTCGATGACCCCTCGCACGACGGTCGGGCACTGCTGCTGCTCGGCGGCATTCTCGGCGGCATCGGCCTGCTCGCGGCCGTTGCCTCGTTCGTGCTGCCGCTCTTCTAGGCGCTCGGCGAGCTCTCGTCGAAGTCAGCGGCGAGAGTGCGCAGCAGCCCGGCCAGGCGCTCCTGATCGGCGCGACTCAAACGCCGCAGCAGCGCCGCTTCGTAGACCATGAGCTCGTCGATCGCACGGTCGACGCGATCACGGCCTTCATCGCTCATGCGCACGCGGATGCCGCGACCGTCGTTCGGGTCAGTGTGCCGCTCGACGAGCCCTCGCGTCGTGAGCCGGTCGATGCGGTTCGTCATGGTGCCGCTCGACACGAGCGTCTGCTGCAGCAGTGCCTTCGGGCTGAGCTCATACGGTGCGCCAGCCCTCCGCAGTGCCGAGAGCACGTCAAACTCCCACGGCTCGAGGTCAGAGGCCGCGAATGCCTTCTTGCGCGCCAAGTCGAGGTGCCTCGCGAGGCGGCTCACGCGCGAGAGTACTTGCAGCGGCTCGACATCGAGCTCGGGCCGCTCGCGGCGCCACGCCTCGACGATGCGGTCGACTTCGTCGCGGGCGGTCATCGCTCCATTATCGCGGGCCGCGTGGCGTGGGCTGCGCCGGTGGATGCTGGGCCGGCGCTCGCGCGGTGCATCCTGCCCCCAGCGGGGTTCAGCGCGCCTCGCGCTCTGGCAGACTAGACGGGCGCGTTTCGCGTGATCCGCCTTGGTGTAACGGCAGCACGACAGCCTTTGGAGCTGTTAGGTCCAGGTTCGAATCCTGGGGGCGGAGCGTCCAGTGGACGCTCCGCGCGTGGGAGTTGCTCGGAGCAATGCAAGACTCGCCGCCGCGAGCGCCGCCACTTCCCGCGTGGGTCGTGGTTTTTGGCATGAGTCGTGCAAACTTTCGCGACCCATGCCACTTTGGGCGGCTCTCGCGGCCCGGGTCGCGCCAACCCGCGCACGAATCGTGCGCGGCTGCGCAACCCTCGACCGCCGGGTTCGCGCAAGACTAAGGCCAGCGCGCGACGAGGCCCGCACCCGGGCTGACTCGCGCCGAGCATCCACCGGTCGCATGCGTGACCGGCCGCCCGCGAGACCGCGATCCGGACTCGCAGAACGGAGCCCCGTGCGCACCACTCAGCCCTCGTCAGCAGCCCTGCCGCTGCCCGCGCCGCTCGCCGCCCGCGCGTATATCTCGGCCCTCGACCTGTTTCGCGTGTGCATTGGCCCGTCGAGTTCGCTCACCGTCGGGCCGTTGCGTGCCGCGCGCGCCTTCGTGCAGCAGTTGCAGGCCGGCCCCGACGGGCTCGACGCCGTCGTGCGCGTCGAGTGCGACCTGTTCGGTTCGCTCGGCGCGACGGGCATCGGCCACGGCACGCCCGGCGCCGTGCTCGCCGGTCTCGCCGGCAGCGTGGTCGAGTCGGTCACGCGCGATGACGTCGAACGCGTCATCGCCGACTCCGACAACGGGATGCTCACTCTCGGCGGCACGCACCCCATCGCTCTCGACCCGCAGTGGCTGCGGTTCGCGCCGCACGAGCGCCGTGCCCGCCACCCGACCGCGCTCGAACTGCGGGCGTTCGGTGCCGACGGCGAGCTGCTCGCGAGCGAGACCTACTACTCGGTCGGCGGCGGGTTCGTCGAGCACGAGGGAGACGGCGGAACCTCGGGCGGTGACGCGAGCGCAGCGACGCCCGTTCCCTACCCCTACGCCACGGCCGTGGAGTTGCTCGCGCATTGCCGCGCGACGGGGCTCAGCCTCGTCGAGCTCGCGCGCGAGAACGAGCACGCCCTGCGCGGCGAGCAGGCCACGACGCAGGGGCTGCGAGCGATCGCCGAGGCGATGAACGATTGCATCGACCGCGGGCTCACGGCCGAAGGCACGCTGCCGGGCGGCTTGAAAGTGCCACGTCGTGCCGCGGCCATGGCCGAGAAGCTGCGCGCGATCGACGCTGAACCCGCGCGCGGCATGGCGCCGCGCGACACGAGCCACGAGTGGCTGCAGGCCTACGCGATCGCCGTCAACGAGGAAAACGCGGCGGGCGGTCGAGTGGTCACGGCACCGACGAACGGTGCGGCGGGCATCATTCCGGCCGTGCTGCGCCACGCGCTCGACACGCAGAAGCCGGCCGATACCGTGCGCGCGGCCGAAGAGTTTCTGCTCGTCTCGGCGGTGTTCGGCGCGCTCATCAAGTCGAACGCGAGCATTTCGGGAGCCGAGGCGGGTTGCCAGGGAGAGGTCGGCTCGGCCGCGTCGATGGCGGCGGCCGGGTTCGCGCACCTGCTCGGCGGCACTCCCGAGCAGGTGGAGAACGCCGCCGAGATCGCCATGGAGCACTCACTCGGCCTCACGTGCGACCCCGTCGGCGGGCTCGTGCAACTGCCCTGCATCGAGCGCAACGCGATCGGCGCCGGCAAAGCTGTCGCCGCCGCTCGCATGGCGATGCACGGCGATGGAACGCACCTCATCAGCTTCGACACGGTGGTCGAAACGATGCGGCAGACGGGAGAAGACATGTCTCACAAGTACAAAGAGACGAGCGAGGGCGGACTCGCCGTGAACGTGGTGGAGTGCTGATGCTCGTGACGCGCGACGTGCGGCAGAGCGTCGACCGCTCGGTTGCTGAGGTCATGTCGGTCGCCGCCGATCTTTCGCGCCTGCCGGAGTGGGCGTGTGGCTTCGCGAGCGGAGCGGAGCGCGTGCTACGCCGACCCCCCGAGGGCGAGACCGGACCGGGTCGCGACGTCTGGATCGTCGACGCCCCCTTCGGCCGCGTCGAAGCCGAGTTCTCCATCGACATCGAGCGGGGCATTCTCGACCACGACGTCACGATGCCCGACGGCAATGTCGTGCACAACCGGCTGCGGGTCGAGCCGCGCTCGAGCGGCAGCGAACTCGTCTTCACCGTGCCGATGCAGCCGGGCATGACCGACGAGCAGTGGCGCGCCGACGTGCAAGCCGTGGCCGACGACCTGCGACGTCTCGCGGCACTCTGCGAGAGCATCCGTCGCTGACAACCGGCCCGGGCAGACAGCGCTGACAGAATGGGCTCATGACCGACTCACGTCTCGCCATCGTCGTGCTCGCAGCGGGCCAGGGCACGCGCATGAAGTCGCAGACGCCCAAGGTGTTGCACGGCCTCGCAGGAATTCCGCTCATCGGTCACGTGCTCAGCACCGCGCGCGCGCTCGACCCGGCGCACCTCATCACCGTGGTGCGGCACGACCGCGATCGGGTTGCCGCTGCCGTGCTCGAGTGCGACGGGGCGTGCACGATCGTCGATCAAGACGAGATTCCGGGAACCGGGCGTGCGGCGGAAGTGGCGCTGGATGCTCTTCCGCACGACTTCGACGGCGATGTGCTCGTTGTCTCGGGCGACGTGCCGCTGCTCGATGCCGCGACCCTCTCCGAGCTGCTCACCGAGCACCGTGCGCGCGGAGCCGCCGCCACCCTGCTGAGCGCCGTGCTCGACGACGGCACCGGCTACGGCCGTGTCGTGCGCGACGCCGAGGGTGGTCTCGACCGCATCGTCGAGCAGAAAGACGCGAGCGAAGCCGAGCAAGCCATCACCGAGATCAACTCGGGCACCTACGTCTTTCACGCGCCCTCGCTGCGCGCGAAGCTCGCGCTCGTCAGCACCGACAACGCCCAGCAAGAGAAGTACCTCACCGATGTCGTCGGTCTCTTGCGCGGCGACGGGATGCCCGTGGCCGCCCTGCCCGTGCGCGAAGGCTGGCTCGTCGCCGGCGTCAACGACCGCGTGCAGCTCGCCGATGCCGCGCTGCGACTCAACCAGCTCATCGTGCGCGGGTGGCAGCTCGCCGGTGTCACGGTCGTCGACCCTGCCAGCACGTGGATCGACCGCACGGTCACGCTCGACGAAGACGTCGAGCTGCGCCCCGGCACACAGCTGCACGGCGCGACGACGATTGCCCGCGGCGCCATCGTGGGTCCCGACACGACGCTCACCGACTGCGAGGTCGGGCAGGGCGCGCGCGTGAGCCGCACCGACGCGACGCTCGCGGTGATCGGAGAGCGAGCATCCATCGGGCCCTTCGCCTACTTGCGCCCCGGCACGATCGTGGGAGAAGACGGCAAGGTCGGCACCTTCGTCGAGACGAAGAACTCGACGCTCGGCCGCGGAGCCAAGGTGCCGCATCTCTCGTACGTCGGAGATACCACCGTGGGTGACGGCACCAACATCGGTGCCGGCACGATCACCGCGAACTACGACGGCGTCAACAAGCACCGCACCGAGGTGGGTGCCCACGCACGCACGGGCTCGCACAACGTCTTCGTGGCCCCCGTTAGGATTGGGGACGGAGCGTATACGGGAGCCGGCACGGTCGTCCGCAAGGATGTTCCTGCTGGCGCCCTGGCGGTCAATGTGGCCCCGCAGCGAAACGTCGAGCGGTGGGTCGCCGCGAACCGTCCGGGCACTGCGGCAGCCGAAGCGGCAGCTGCGGCGAACGAGGGCTCCGAGGGCACGGCGTAAAAGGGCACGGCGTCGCAAGCACGGTGTCGTTGCACACATGAGTGCCGCCTCAGGCGGCAGAAGGCGGGGAACCGTGTCGGGCATCAAGATCACCGGCCAGAAACGCCTCGTGCTCGTGACCGGGCGCGCGCACCCCGAGCTCGCCGAGCAGATCGCCGCCGAACTCGACACCGAGATCGTGCACACCGACGCCCGCACCTTCGCCAACGGCGAGATCTACGCGCGATACGACGAGAGCGTGCGCGGCTGCGACGCCTTCGTGCTG
>SXMH01000032.1 GCA_005777405.1 Actinomycetota bacterium | reverse complement strand
GAGGCCATGACCATGGCCGACACCGTCGCGGTGATGAACAAGGGCCAGATCGAGCAGATGGGGCCGCCGCAAGAGCTCTACGAGCTGCCGCGCACGGCTTTCGTCGCGACCTTCCTCGGGCAGTCGAACCTGTTCACGGGCACCGTTGTCACGACCGGTTCGCGCTCCTTCGTCGTCGACGTGGCGGGCGTGAAGCTCGAGGTGCCGACCGAACGGGCGCAACGACACAGCGGCCTCGTCACCATCGGTGTTCGGCCCGAGAAGGTGTCGCTGCACGACAGCGACCCGAAGGCGCTCTCGGGTCGCAACATCATCGGCCCCGGTCGCATCACCGACGTGTCGTTCAGCGGCGTGAGCACGCAGTACGAGGTGACGATTCCCGGCCAGGCTCCCGTGAGCGTCTTCGCGCAGAACACGTCGATCTCGACGCTGCACCGAGACGGCGACGAGGTCTGGTTGAGTTGGGAAGTCGGGCACACCTTCGGCCTCGCCGACGAGGTCGACGCGCCCGAGTCACGCTTTCAGGCCGACCTCGACACCTCGATGATCGCTGTGCAGCGTCGCGAGAAGCTCGAAGCGGAACTCGAGGAGGCCTAGGCCATGGCGTTCACCGCCTTCGCCGGCCAGAGCCAGGCGGCGGAGCCCGCCGCTCGTCGCAGGAGCCCCGTGGCGCTGTTCCTGCTGCTGCCGGGCATCTTCTACCTGGTGTTGTTCTTCGTCACGCCACTGCTGTCGCTCGTGATCACGAGTCTGCAAGAGCCTGACCCCGTACTGTTCGGTCAGTTCCAGAACGCCTTCAACTGGCAGAACTACGTCACCGTCATCGAGACCTACTGGCAGCAGTCGCTGCGGTCGATCGGCTTCGCGGCGCTCGCTACACTCTTCGCGCTGCTCATCGGGTACCCGCTCGCGTACTTCATCGGCATCACCCTGCGGCCCTACCCGCTGCTGCAGGCGCTGGGGCTCGTGCTCGTCATCGCTCCGTTCTTCATCTCGTTCCTGCTGCGCACGCTGGCCTGGAAGCAGATCTTCGCCACGGAGGGCCCGCTGGCTGGGCTTCTGTCGTCGGTCGGCATCTTGGGCCCCGGCGACGCCATCTCGGGCACGGCGTTCTCGGTGATTTTCGGTCTGACGTACAACTTCATTCCGTTCATGGTGCTGCCCATCTACGCGACGCTCGTGAGCTTCGATCTGCGCCTCATCGAAGCGGGCAACGATCTCTACGGGTCGTCGGCGACGACGTTCCGCACGGTCACGCTTCCCCTGTCGGCGGCGGGTGTGCTCTCGGGAACGCTCCTGACGTTCATCCCGGCGACGGGTGACTACATCAACGCCTCGCGGGAATTCCTCGGCTCCGCCGACACCACGATGGTCGGCAACGTCATCGAGACCAACTTCCTCGTGCTGCAGAACTTCCCGGCCGCGGCAGCACTGTCGCTGCTGCTCATGGCGTTCATCCTCGTGTTGGTCGGTCTCTATGTGAAGCGCAGCGGAACGGAGGACCTGCTGTGAAGGGGTTCGGTAAGTGGGCCATCTGGGTCTACTCGGGAATGGCGTTTATCTTCCTGCTCATCCCGATCGTGTACACGATCGTCTTCTCGTTCAACGATGCGCGCCGCACGAACATCATCTGGCGCGGCTTCACGCTCGACAACTGGCTCAACGTGTGTGAGGCGCAAACCGTGTGCCAGGCCTTCGGCAACAGCCTCCTCATCGGTGCTGTCGCCACCGTGCTCGCCACGACGCTCGGCACCATGATCGCGATCGCGCTCGTGCGCTACCGATTCCGCTTCCGCAACACGACGACGCTGCTCATCTTCTTGCCGATGGCGACTCCTGAGGTCGTACTCGGTGCGGGTCTCGCCGCGCAGTTCTTGCAGGCGGGGGTTCCCAAGGGCCTCGGCACGATCATCCTCGCGCACACGCTCTTCTGCTTGAGCTTCGTCATCGTCACTGTGCGCGCGCGCGTCGCCGGTCTCGATCCCGCCCTCGAAGAGGCGGGCCGCGATCTTTACGGCAGCCCCTCGCAGGTGTTCTGGCGCATTACGTTCCCCATGCTGTTGCCGGGCATCGTGGCGGCCGCCTTGCTGTCGTTCGCGTTGAGCTTCGACGACTTCATCATCACGAATTTCAACCGCGGTGCTGAAGTGACCTTCCCGAGCTTCGTCTACACGGCCGCAGCGCGAGGCATTCCGCCTGAGGCCAACGTCATCGCGTCGGGCGTCTTCTTCCTCGCGATCGCGCTCGTGCTCATCGCCCAGTTCTCGGCAGCGGCTCGGCGCCGTCGGCTCGCGAAGGCGGGCTAACGGCGTTCGTCCAACGGATGCTCGCGCGCGGTCTAGCGCACGAGCACGCTGAGCGATCCCAGGCGGCGGTCGCCGCCGAGCACTGACTCGCTCGTCATCTCGATGAGTTCCGCAGCGGCATCGGCGTCGATAGCCCCGACCGAGGCCAGAAGCGTCAGCGCGACCGGGGTCGTGGCACGCATCGACCCGTCGAGCACCTTCACCGCTACCGCGACGCCGCTGGGCGTGCCGATGACAACGAGACCTTCGGCACCGAGTTTCGCGATGCCGCCGAGCCGCTCGATCGCCACGGTATTCGCCCGACCGTCACCATCGATCGCCCAGGGTTGAGCCTGCACCGCCGCCATGAGGTGGGCGGCCTCGGTCGATTCGCCGATCGCGATTCTCGCGATGGCGCGTGCGAGACCTCGGAGACTGGTGGCGTGCAGGGGAGCGCCGCAACCGTCGGCCGTCGTGCCGCGCACGGCTTCGCCCGTCCAGTGCTCAACGGTCTGCGCGATGAGTTGCTGCACCGGGTGATCGGCAGCGAGATAGGTGGCTGGGTCGGCGCCGAGGGCATCCGCCGCGCGCAGCATGCCAGCGTGCTTGCCCGAGCAGTTCATCGTGAGCCGGGAGGGCTCGCCTCCCCGAGCGCGCAAGGCTGCGCGCTCTCCCAGCGCGAGCGGCGGCTGCACGGGGCACTGCAGGTCCGTGGCATCGCGATGATCGTCGACGAGCATGCGCTCGACGACGGCCGTGTGTCGGGGGCTGCCGCAGTGACTCGCCGTCGCGAGCACGAGTTCGTCGTCGGCGAAGTGGGCACCCGCGGCGAGCATCCCGATCGCTTGTACGGGCTTGAGCGTCGATCGAGGCAAGATCGTGGCGTCGATGTCTCCGACCGATCGCTCGACGGTGCCGTCGGCGCGCACGACGGCGGCGGCGCCGAGGTGTTGTGATTCGACGAAGCCTTCGCGGTCGAGCTGAGCGAGCAGCACGCTGCGGGTCGCGTCGAGTGCGGCGCCCGTGAAGCGTGGTGCGCCGCCCGTGTGCTGAGGTGCCGTCACGCCGCCGAGAGCGCGGCGTCGAGCACCGTGATCGCCTCGCGCAGCAGTTCGTCGCTGATAGTGAGGGCAGGCAAGAACCGGATGACGTTGCCGTATGTTCCCGCATTGAGCAGCAGCACGCCCTGCTGGGCTGCGGCTTCCACGGCGCGTGTCACGATCGCGGCATCGGGCTCGTGCGTCTCGGGGTCGACGAACTCGATCGCGAGCATCGCTCCCATGCCTCGCACGTCGCCGATGCTCGGGTGCTTCGCTTGCAACTCGAGCAGCAGGGGCATGAGCACCGACTCGATGCGCTTCGCCTCGCCGAGCAGGTCGCGCTGCTCGATCTGCTCGAACACGGCGATCGCAGCGGCACAGGCCACCGGGTTGCCGCCGTAGGTGCCTCCGAGTCCGCCAGCGTGCGAGCTGTCCATGATGTCGGCGCGACCGACGACGCCCGCGAGCACCATGCCGCCAGCAATGCCTTTCGCGGTCGTGATCATGTCGGGCACGAGACCGAAGTGCTCGCTCGCGTAGTACGCACCCGTGCGAGCGACGCCCGACTGCACTTCATCGGCGATGAAGACCACGCCGTTGGCGGTGCACCACTCCTGCAAGGCGACGAGGTAGCCGTCGGCGGGAACGATGAAGCCTCCCTCACCCTGCACGGGCTCGGCGACGAGGCACGCGAGGTCTGCCGCTCCGACGCGCTTCTCGAGGTACGAGATGGTGCGCTTCGCTGCCTCCGCGCCCGACAAGCCGTCGTGGAAGGGATACGAGCTGGGGGCGTGGTAGATGTTGCTCGCGAAGGGCCCGAAACCGACGTTGTATGGCATGGCCTTGAAGTTCATCGCCATCGTGAGGTTGGTGCGGCCGTGGTAGCCGTGGTCGAGCACCGCGACTCCTGCGCGCCCGGTGTGCTTGCGGGCGATCTTCACCGCATTCTCAAGCGCCTCGGCCCCCGAGTTCACGAGCACGACCTTCTTGGCGTGGTCTCCCGGCGTGTGCTGCACGAGCAACTCGGCCACCCGAACGTAGGGCTCGTAGGGCGTCACCGTGAAGAGCGTGTGAGTGACCTTGGCGACTTGGGCTTGCACGGCCGCGACGACGGCGTCGTTGGTGTGGCCGACACCCATGACGCCGATGCCGCCGCCCAGGTCGATGAACTGATTGCCGTCGACGTCGACGACGATCGCGTCGTGCGCGCGGTCGATGTAGACGGGCAACGCGGTGCCCACTCCTGCGCTCACGACGGCACGTCGACGCTCGTGGAGCGCTTGCGATGCCGGGCCCGGAATCGCCGTGACGATGCGGCGCTCTTGAGCGATCTCGGCGGCCGCGGGGGCCGGTGACGGCGAGGTGGACTGCTGCGCGAGCGTGTCTGTCATGGTGTGATGAGTGTACTCCCGGGCCTGACGAGAACCCGGTGGGAGAGAGGCGTCGACATGGATGCTCGCCACGACTATCGCGTGGGCCTTGAGTGGACCGGAGACCGCGGCGAGGGCACCGCGACCTATCGTTCGTACGGCCGCGATCATGTGCTGCGAGCCGCGGGCAAGCTGCACGACATCGCCGGATCGAGCGACAAGACGTTTCGGGGCGATGTCGAACGGTGGAACCCCGAGGAACTCGTCATCAGCGCTCTCGCCCAGTGCCACATGTTGAGCTACTTGCACGTCGCCGCCTCGAACGGACTCGTCGTGGTGGGCTACAGCGACGACGCGAGCGGCACCCTGCAGCAGGAAGGTGAGGGAGGCCGCCTCATCGAGGCGATGCTGCGACCGGTTGTCACGCTCGCCGATCACCATGACGACGCCGACCTCGATCGTGCTCAATCACTGCACGGCCGCGCGAGCGAGCTGTGCTTCATCGCCAACTCCGTCGCGTTCCCCGTTCACCATGAGCCGAGAGCGCGGCGGGCCTCTGCGCCGTCACTCACCGGGCTCTGAGCCAACACCGAGACGACGCGTGGGAGGATGGGGACTTCGTGCCCGACTCACCGTGAGGACCTCCCCGTGCGCCGCACCCCCGCCCTGCTCTCCCTCGGCCTCAGTGCCACGCTGCTGGCATCTCTTGCCGCCTGCACCCCGGGATCATCGACCGAACTGGCCGAGAACTGCACGCCTGCGGGCGAAGCCTCCGACGCGGTGAGTGTCGCCGGCGAGATCGGCTCTGCTCCCGAGATCACCTTCGAGAGCCCCCTCACGACTGAGGCCACTGAGCGCACCGTCATCACGCAGGGCGAGGGCGAAGCCGCGACCGACGGCGATGTCGTCACGATGGAGTACTCGATTCTCAACGGTGCGACGGGTGACGAGATCGAGTCGAGCGGCTTCGACGGCTCTGCCCCTGTGCAGTTCACGCTCGATGCCGAGGCCACCTACATGCTCGGGCTGTCGAAGATTCTCGAGTGCACGACGCCCGGCAGTCGCATCACGGGTGTCATCCCGCCCGCGGAAGGCTTCGGCGCGGAGGGCATCCCCGATCTGGGCATCGACGGCACCGAGTCGATCGTGTGGGTCATCGACCTCGTGTCGATCGCCGATGAGCCGCTCGCCCGCGCTGACGGCGAGCAACAAGAGGTTGCCGAGGGCCTTCCGACGGTCGAGCTCGGCGAGAACGGCGCTCCGACCATCACGATTCCGAGTGGCGAGCCGCCGGCCGAGCTGCAGATCGCCACGCTCATTCTCGGCGACGGTCCTGTCGTCGCCGACGGCGCGACGGTCACCGTGCACTACACGGGCATGAACTGGCAGACCGGTGAGGTCTTCGACTCGAGCTGGGAGCGCGGCGAGCCCGCGAGCTTCCCGACGAGCGGCGTCATCGAGGGCTTCCGACAGGCTCTCGTCGGCCAGACGGTCGGCTCGCAGGTCATCGCTGTCATCCCGCCCGACCTCGGCTACGGCCCGCAGGGCGGCACGCCTGACGGCTCCATCGGCGCAGAAGACACGATCGTCTTCGTCGTCGACATCCTTGGCACGAGCTGACGACGGGATGCTCACGCTGACTCGGGCATGATGAACACCATGCGCGACGTCATCGTCTTGGGTTCTACCGGCTCGATCGGCGTGCAAGCGCTCGAGGTCATCGCGGCCAATCCGCACCGGTTCCGCGTGGTCGGACTGGCGGCGGGGCGGCAGCGCGAGCTCGTGGAGCAGCAGGCCGCTGAGCACGGCGTCGAGCACATCGCGCTCGGCGCAGTCGAGGCAGCGCAGCTCGTGCGCGACGTGCCGTGTGATGTGGTGCTCAATGGCATCACGGGTTCGGTGGGTCTCGCGCCGACGCTCGCGGCGCTCCGTGCCGGCCGCACCCTCGCGCTCGCCAATAAAGAGAGCCTCATCGTCGGCGGTTCGCTCGTCACCGGGCTCGCTGCTCCCGGGCAGATCGTGCCGGTCGACAGCGAGCACTCGGCGATCGCGCAAGCCTTGCGCTCGGGGGAGCCTCAGGAGGTGCGGCGACTCGTGCTCACCGCGAGCGGCGGGCCGTTCCGCGGGCGTTCGCGAGCATCCCTCTCGGCGGTCACTCCTGCTGAGGCGCTCGCGCATCCGACGTGGGACATGGGCCGAGTCATCACCACGAACTCGTCGACGCTCGTCAACAAGGGCCTCGAAGTGATCGAGGCGCACTTGCTCTTCGACGTGCCGTATGACCGCATCGACGTCACGGTGCACCCGCAGTCGATCGTGCACTCGATGGTCGAGTTCGTCGACGGTTCGACGATCGCACAGTGCTCGCCTCCCGACATGCGCCTGCCGATCTCGCTCGGCCTCGACTGGCCGGCGCGAGTGCCGGGTGTGGGTGCTCCGCTCGACTGGAGCACGGCATCCACATGGACGTTCGAACCGCTCGACGAGGAAGCTTTTCCGGCGGTGGCCCTCGCGAAGCGCGTGGGAGAAGCGGGCGCCACGTATCCCGCGGTCTTCAACGCCGCGAACGAGCAGGCAGTGCACGCGTTCCACGACGGTGCGATCGGCTATCTCGAGATTCTGCAGACGGTCGAGGCCATCGTCGACCGCCACGAACCGCACGCGATGACCCTCGAGGGAGTGCTCGAGGCGGAATCATGGGCGCGCCGCGAGGCCGACGCGTACATCACAGGAGCGCTCAAGACCCAGCGCTAGAGTGACCGCTCGTGGAGTCGATTCTGCTGTTCATCGTCGGTGTGCTCGTCGTCGTGGTCGGGCTCGTCGTTTCGATCGCGCTGCATGAGCTGGGCCACTTCGTGCCCGCGAAACTCTTCGGGGTGCGTGTCGGGCAGTTCATGATCGGCTTCGGCCGCACGATCGTGTCGTGGCGCCGCGGTGAAACGGAGTACGGCTTCAAGTGGATTCCGCTCGGCGGATACATCTCGATGTCGGGCATGTACCCGCCAGTCGCCGGTCGCGCCGCGCGCACCGCGTCGACCGGCTTCTTCGAGACGCTCGTGCAAGATGCGCGCAGCGCCTCGGCCGTGACGATTGCCGAGGGGGAGGACCACCGCGCCTTCTACCGCCTCGCCGTCTGGAAGCGCATCATCGTGATGCTCGGCGGGCCGTTCATGAACCTTGTCATCGCGGTCGTCCTCTACGCCATCGTGCTCATGGGCTTTGGTGCGGCGGTGCCGAGCACGACCCTCGGCACTGTGTTCGAGTGCGTGCAGCCGGCGTCGAGTTCAACGCAGGAGTGCTCGGCCGATGATCCGCTCGCACCGGGGGCGCAAGCGGGTCTTCGGCCCGGTGACCGCATTGTCGCGATCGAAGGACAACCGGTCGAGGTGTGGGAAGACATTCCTGCGGTGGTGCGCGAGTCGGCGGGGGAGCCGATCGCGCTGACGATCGAACGCGACGGTGCGCAGGTCGAGACGACCTTGACGCCGCTGCTCACTGAACGCCCTGTCGTGGATGCTCGAGGCGAGCCCGTCGAGGGTGCCGACGGTACGCCCCTCACCGAGCAGGTGGGCTTCATCGGCATCGCGCCCGCCTTCGAGACCGTGCAGCAGCCCGTCACCGCGGTGCTGCCCGCCGTCGGTGACAACATCGTGCGCGTGACCGAGATCATCATCGCCTTGCCGCAGCGCATGGTCGACGTTGCGCAAGCGGCGTTCGGCGCCGAGGAGCGCGACCCGAACGGCCCGATCAGCGTCGTGGGAGTCGGCCGCATCGCGGGCGAGATTGCCTCGCTCGACACGATTCCGGTCGTCGATCGCGTGTCGAGCCTGCTCGGTCTGCTCGCTGGGCTCAACGTCGCACTCTTCGTCTTCAACCTCATTCCGCTGCTACCGCTTGATGGCGGGCACATCGCGATCGCGCTTATCGAGGCGTTGCGGCGACGCTTCGCCGCACTGTTCGGGCGTCCCGACCCGGGTCCGCTCGACACCGCGAAGCTCGTGCCGTTCACGCTCGCGGTCGTCATGGTGCTGGGGGCGATGAGCCTGCTGCTCATCTATGCCGACATCGTCAACCCCGTGAGCCTCTTCTAGCGCCGCACGGTCAGGTGAGCGCCGTAGACTTCGGCCGTGCCTGCTGTGAATCTCGGAATGCCCAAGGTCCCTGAGACCCTCGCCCCTCGACGCAAGAGCCGCCAGATCAAGGTCGGAAAAGTGCTCGTCGGTGGCGATGCCCCCGTGAGCGTGCAGTCGATGGCGACCACGCCGACGACCGACATCAACGGAACGCTTCAGCAGATCGCCGAGCTCACCGCCACGGGCTGTGACATCGTGCGCGTCGCCGTGCCGAGCCAAGACGACGCCGATGTGCTGCACATCATCGCGAAGAAGAGCCAGATTCCGGTCATCGCCGACATCCACTTCCAGCCGAAATACGTCTATCAGGCCATCGACGCGGGCTGCGCCGCGGTG
>SXMH01000031.1 GCA_005777405.1 Actinomycetota bacterium | reverse complement strand
TAATCAGTGGGTTCCGGGTTCAAGTCCCGGGGGGTGTACGAACGGCCCCGTTGCTCTCGCCAGCGCGGGGCCTTTCGCATGTCTGCGGTTGTTCGCAGGTGCGCGGCCTTGTCGCTCAGGGCTGCCTCGACCTGCTCTGCGAGCTCGGCCGGCGAAGCGGAGGTGGTGTCGAGCACGAGATCTGCCTCCTCGCGAAGCCACTCGCGCGCGCTCAGGTAGTCGGCCAGTCGCTCTTGCCGCCACTCGACGGCTTCGCCCGAGCCCGCAATGCGCGCACTGAGGGTCTCTTCGTCGGCATCGAGAACGATGTGAAACACCTCGTGGCCGAGTTCGGCGAAGCCCTGCATCAGCTCGAGCCAGTACTCCCGCACGACGACGGTCTGCGGGGCGACGAGGGTGCTGCCCGTGGTGTCAGCGATGCCGGCGGCGGCGCGAGGCACGAGGTCGCGCCACGGCGGCCAGTCTTGAAAGTCGCGCACGACGACGCGAGCGCCGATCGATTGCTGCAGCAACTCACCGACGCCCTCGGGGTCGAACGCTACGAACTCGGGGTGGCGGTCGAGCAGCTCGCGCGTGAGAGTGGTCTTGCCAACGCCGAAGGCGCCGTTCACCCAGATGATCATGCTGCCTCCCGCACCCAGTGTCGTGCATCCCGACTCGGCCGTCAGCGACTCGGGACTAAAGTCACGAATCCTCGCGAAACTGATGCGCGAGAGCGCTCCCGCCCGCACACTGGTCGCGCGCCGCGCTGGCGCATCAACCTCGTGAGCGGAGCCACCACCGTGTTCGAGCAAGTCATCGACCCCGTGTTCGGGTCCCTCGTGCTCTCGGCCATCGCAGCGGCGCTGCCCTTGTTGCTGCTGTTCGTATTGCTCGGCGTCTTCAAGGTGCGTGCGCCGTTCGCCGCCCTCGCGGCACTGTCTCTCTCGATCGTGCTCGCGATCGTCGGGTGGAATATGCCGCCGGTGCAGGCGCTCAGCGCCGCTGGCGCGGGAGTGTTCTACGGACTCTTCCCGATCCTCTGGATTCTCGTCAACGCTCTGTGGATCTACCGCCTCACCGTGGTGACCCCGTGGTTCGAGGTGTTCGGCCGCACGATCCGCTCGGTGAGCGACGATCTGCGCATCCTCTCGATCCTCATCGCGTTCTGCTTCGGGGCGCTGCTCGAGTCGCTCGCCGGCTTCGGGGCCCCGGTCGCGATCTCGGCGGCGATGCTGCTCGCCGCAGGCATGGCTCCGCTCAAGGCTGCGCTCGTATCGCTGCTCGCCAACACCGCGCCCGTCGCGTTCGGGGCTCTCGCCGCGCCGGTGATCGCGCTCGCGGGAGTGACGGGTCTTCCCCTGCACGAGCTAGCGTCGATGGCGGGCCGCCAGACCCCGTTCATTGCCGTGCTCGTGCCGCTCATCCTCGTCTTCCTGGTGGATGGCCGCCGCGGCCTGCGCCAAACGTGGCCAGTGGCACTGGTCGCGGGTCTGGTGTTCGGCGTGGCCCAGTTCATCACGTCCAATTTCTTCGCTGTCGAGTTGACCGACGTCGTCGCGGCCGTCGCCACGATCGCCGCGGTGCTGCTCATGCTGCGCGTGTGGCAGCCCGCCGAACTCGTCGGCATGAGCGGATCGGCCGACGCCGAGGCGCCGACCGTCGAGCGGCCACCGTTGCGCGAAGTGCTCATGTCGATCGCCCCGTACCTCATCATCATGCTGGTCTTCTCGCTCGCGCAGATTCCAGCCCTCAAGCAGTGGCTCTCCGTCGTGGGCACCGTGACCTTCGCGTGGCCGGGGCTCGATGTCGTGACGACGGCGGGTGAGCCCGCGGGAGCGCAGATGATGCACTTTGACACGATCAAGGCGACCGGCACGCTCTTGCTGCTCTCGGGGGTGCTGACAGCCGTGTTGTATCGCATCGTGCCACGCACGGCATTGCGGGCCTACGGCGCCACCCTGCACCAGTTGCGCTGGACGATCGTCACCGTTTGCGCGGTGTTGGGGCTCTCGTTCGTCATGAACCTCTCGGGCCAAGCGACGTCGCTCGGCGTCGCGCTGGCCTCGGCTGGCGGTTTCTTCGTCGTGCTCTCGCCGGTCATCGGCTGGATCGGCGTTGCCCTCACGGGCTCTGACACCTCGTCGAACGTGCTCTTCGGGCCCGTGCAGGTCGCCGCGGCCGACCAGGTGGGCCTGCCGCCCGTGCTCATGGCGGCCGCGAACTCGTCGGCCGGTGTGCTCGGCAAGATGCTCTCGGTGCAGAATCTGGCGGTCGCGGCTGCCGCGGTGGGCTTGGTGGGGTCGGAGAGCACGCTGCTGCGCAAGCTGCTGCCGTGGAGTCTCGGCCTGCTCGCGATCATCACGAGCCTCATCGTGCTGCAGTCGACGCCCGTGCTCGGGTGGATGGTGCCGTAGCTCGGCGCGTATCCACTAGCGTCATCCCGTGGCCCTTGAGATCTGGCTCGTCTTCTTGCTCGCGGCGGTCGGGCTCTCATTCACTCCGGGGCCGAACGGACTGCTCGCGCTGACGCACGGCGCCCTGCACGGTGTGCGGCGCGCGAGCGCGACGGTCTTCGGCGGCGCGGTCGGCTTCGTCGTCGTCATCGCCATCGCGATGTTCGGCATCGGCGCGCTCATCTCGGCCGTGCCCGAAGTGCTCACCATTCTCAAGTGGGTCGGCGGCGCCTACCTCGTGTACCTCGGCATCACCGTGTGGCGCTCGCCGCCGATCGTCGCGAAACCGAAGGCGGGCGCAGTCACGATCGAGGCCGACAACCCGGTGGATGCTGATGCCGGGCCCGCGCCCGTGCACACGGCGCTCGTCTCACCCTGGAAGCTCGCGCGCCAAGGCTTCCTCGCCGCGGTCACGAACCCCAAGGGCATCCTCTTCTTCGTCGCCTTCCTCCCGCAGTTCATCGACCCGAACGGCGACCTCTTTCTGCAGTTCGTCATCATGGCGGCGACTTTCGTGGGCATTGAGATCGTCTTCGAGCTCGTCGTCGCAGCTTTCGCGCAGAGTCTGCAGGGCGTGCTCGCGAAGGCCGGCCGCTGGTTCAACCGCGTGACGGGCGGGCTCTTCGTCGTCGTGGGCGTGCTGCTGCCGTGGCAGCTCTAGCGAGAGCGAGCATCCACGTCGCACGAACGGCCGTGCACAGCACGACGGCCCCGGCGAGTGCGCGCCGGGGCCGTCGTGTGTGATCGCTAGAGCGCGAAGGCGCGCAGGGGGTCGCGGCGGCGCCGCTCCCACTCCATGGCGGCCGCGCCCGCAAGCGTGAGCAGCACCGCGAACACCGCGAGTGTGGCGCTCTCGGCCGGGCCCGTCATCGCGAGAGCAGGCTGCGGGCCCTCGGTCGAGTAGTACAGCAGGGTGCCGTCGGCGCCGACTGTGATGTAGGCCACGAGGGTCAGCGGTTCGCCCTCGGAGACTCCGGTCAGCGTGATCGTGTGCGCCCCCGGAGTGATGGTCGTCGGCAATGCCACGACGTCAGAGAACGCACCGTTCTCGTCGGTGTCGCCTTCGGTCACGGTGACCGGGGTCGAGCGCAGCACGAGGTTGTACGGCGACTCGGGGTCGAGGTTGCCGCCCGACACCTGCACGTCAGAGCCCGGCAGGTATTCGCCGACCCCCACGGCCAGCGCCATGTCGATGCCGGGGCCCGTGAACGCCTTCGACTGCACGATGTTGTCGATGTACATGTAGGCGCCCGCGGCGCCGCCCCAGCTCTTGTCGTACGAGCCCGAGACGAAGACGAATCGGTAGGTGCCCGCCGAGGGAATGGCGACCGACGTGGTCGTCCAGTCGGCGAGTTCGCCCGTCGCGTCGATCACTTCGGTCTGCGCGCACGTGTCGACGTTGAGCAGGTAGCCGAAGACGTGGAAGTCGTCGGACTCGTCGACGGCCTTCCAGTCGAGGTTGATCTGACGCCCGGCACCGACCGTGAAGGGAGTGCTGAAGACTGCAGGACCGTGCACCACATAGCCCTCGCCGCCGAGCGACTCTTCGTCACTGGAGAGGTCGCTGAAGAGCTCGAGCACGCGGCCGTCGCGGCCGAGTTCGATGGGGTCGTCATCGTTCTCGATGGCGCGCTGGGTGAGGAAGGCCTGGTCGACAACCGTCACCGAGTACTCCTCTTCGTCCAGCTCGACGAGCGAGAGGTTGTCTGCCCGCAGGGTGGGGTCGACGGGAATGTCGCGCACCACCTGGAAGGCCTCCTCTTGAGCCTCGCTCCACAGATCACGCTCGAGGTAGGTGAGTTCGCTCGTCGCCGGGCTGAGCGTGTTCTGCTCGGCAGGGGCTGACTCTTCCGGCGAGGGTTCGCTCGGGGCGGGCTCAGAGGGCCGCGTCTCCTCGGGAGAAGGCGCCGGTTCGCCAGGAGCCGCCTCTTCCGGTGCGGGGTCGCTCGGCGCAGGGTCACTCGGCGCAGGCTCTTCCGGTGCGGGGTCGCTCGGCGCAGGCTCGCTCGGTGCGGGCTCCTCCGTGGCCGGTTCTTCGATAACGGGGTCGGCGACGCTCGAGAGCTCGAACGCGGGCGCCGACGTCGGGGCGGTCGTCGTCTCGAGGTAGTACTCGCCATTGACGGTGTCGTACACCAGGGCCTCACCGAGCACCGTGATGGCGTTCTTCGACACCCAGTCGTGCACGTAGAAGAAGCCGTCGGGTTGACCGGGCACCGGCTCATACTCGGTGTCCCAGATGCGTGAGGCGTCGTCGGCGTACTCGCGCAGGTTGGAGTAGTCGGACGTGTCGACCGTCAGACACCCCGCGATGCTCGTGACGCCCAGGTCGATCGCCTGGTTGAGGCTGCTCCAGCCGGTCACGTTCACTGCGCCGGTGGCGTCAGCCTCAAAGCCGCCGTTGACGATGACGCCGCTCGTGGCCTGCGCCGCGAGCGCGGGCGACAGTGCCAGCGTCGCGCCGACAGCGAGAGCGAGCCCCGCGGTGATGCGCTTCTTCATGATTCCCCCCAAAGGAACGATGGTGCGGCGCGCACTCGCGCGCCGCGTGCATCATCCCGCCCCTGTTGCACGCCGCGCGCCTCCCCAATGGGGTGCTCCCCGTTCGGGGGACATGAATCGTGTTCGCTTAACGAACACGGTCAACGCTGAAGCTCGTTCGGGTTCTAGACTCGCGTCGTGGTTCCCGTGCCCGAGCTGCTCGCGTTCACCCTCGCAGCGGCGATCATCATTCTCATTCCCGGCCCGAGCGTGCTCTTCGTCATCGGCCGGGCGCTCGTCGTGGGTCGCCGTGGCGCCTTGTTGAGCGTGCTCGGAAACGCTGCGGGAGTGGCAGTGCAGATCGTTGCGGTTGCGGCGGGGCTCGGAGTGCTCGTCGCTCAGTCGGTGGTGCTCTTCACGGTGCTGAAGATCGCGGGTGCGCTCGTGCTCGTGTGGCTGGGCATCCAGGCGATCCGCCACCGGCGCGCTCGACTCGACGACGACGTTGCCGCCGTGTCGCGCACACCCTCACGACTGCTCATCGAGAGCTTCTGGGTGGGGGTCACAAACCCCAAGACCGTGGTGTTCTTCGTCGCGGCACTGCCGCAGTTCGTCGTTCCTGCAGCCGGAAGCCCCGCCCTGCAGATGCTCGAGCTCGGCGCGATCTTCCTCGTCATCGGCGTCGCATGCGACAGCCTCTACGCGATCGCCGCGGGTTCAGCTCGAGACTGGTTCGCCACGAGTGAGCGACGCATCAGTGCCCTGCGAGCTGGCGGGGGAGTCGCGCTCATCGGCCTCGGCGGCGTGATGGCGTTGACCGCCCGCAGCTAGAGCGCAGCATCCGATCAGTCGTCGATGAGCCCTGATTCAAGCTCGCGGTTCTCTTCGATGACGGTGCCGATCGCGACCGCGACGCTGATGCCCCAGCTCACCCACATGAGCGCGAGGCGCCAGTCGCGCGGCCCGTTGCGGGTCTGATTGATAACGCCGACGGCCGAGAATGCCGCGCCGATGACGGCGCCGTTGAGCAGGTACTTGCGCATGGTGGATGCCCTTCCGTAGGTCGTCGTCAACGCTAGCGTGACCGCCCCACCCCGTGCGCGAATCTATGAGGACGGTGAGAGTTCTACCAGGGAAAGCCTCGCACTCACCGATCGGTCAGTTTCCTGACCACTCGGTCAGCTACTCTGCCCGCATGAGCTTGCATGACGACCTTCGCGCGATCGCGCTCGCGGAATTCGCGACCGCGGGCTACGCGGCCACCTCGCTGCAGCGCATCGCCGATCTTGCTGGCACGTCCAAGGCCAGCGTGCTCTACCACTTCGAGTCGAAAGAGCGACTGCTCGCCGACATCGTCAGCCCGGCTCTCGATGACATCGAGCGCGTCGTGCACAGCATGCTCGCCGAACCCCGGGTCGAACCAGTCGCGTTCGGAGAGCAGTTTGTCGAGCGCTTCGTCGATCTCCTGCTCACGCACCGCGATGTCGTGCCGATCATCATCAATCAGGGGGCGACGCTCGACGACGTGCCCGTCATGCATCGCGCGACCGAGACCATGCGCCAGATCGCCGAGCTCTTCCGCCTCGCGAGCAGCTCGACGATCGAAAAGCTGCGCTTCGGCATCGCCTTCGGCGGGGTGGCATACACCCTCGCTTCAGCAGAACGGTTGGGTCTCAGCGGCGAGATTCCGACCGATGAGCTGCGCTCCGCGCTCCTCAGCATCCTGCACGACTTGCTCGTGCCCGCCGCCTCCGAAACTCGCTAGGAGCCGCTCATGGCCACTCTTCTCTACCGACTCGGGCGGGCATCGTTCCGTCGTGCCTGGCTCGTGCTCGTCGCCTGGATCATCGTGCTCGGCACATTCCTCGGCGGAGGTGTCGCGCTCGGCGGTCAGCTCGCCGACGACTTCACCATTCCCGGCACGGAGGCGCAGGAGGCCCTCGACCAGCTTGACGCGCTCTTCCCAGAAACCTCGGGCGCGAGCGTGCAGGCCGTCGTCGAAGCTCCCGAGGGCGAACTCGTCACTGACGACGCGGTACGCGATCAACTCGATGACCTGCAGTCGGCGCTCGCCGACGTTGACGGGGTCGTCTCGACGCTTGGTCCCTTCGAGGAGTTCGCGAGCAATCAGGTGAGCGACGACGAACGCGTCGCGATCATCCAGGTGCAGTTCGATGCGCCGTCGGTCGACATCACCGAGGAACAGATCGCCGAGGTGCTCGCGACCGCCGACGACATCGACTCGCGCGTCGAATTCGCCGGTCAGGTGTTTCAAGACACATCGGTCGGCGTCACGATCACCGAGGTCTTCGGTGTGCTCTTCGCCGCGGCTGTGCTGCTCATCACCTTTGGCTCGATCCGCCCCGCATGGATGCCCCTCGCCACGGCCCTCGTCGGCGTCGGCATCGCGATGGGTGGCATTTTGGGTGTCGCGTACCTGACGCCCGTCTCGGCGTCAGCACCTCTGCTCGCGCTCATGATCGGCCTCGCCGTCGGCATCGACTACGCGCTCTTCATCGTGTCGAGGCACCGAGCGCAACTCGCGCGCGGCGAGACCCCCGAACAGTCCGCAGCGACCGCGGTCGGCACGGCGGGCAGCGCCGTCGTCTTCGCGGGCATCACCGTCATCATCGCGCTGCTCGGCCTGCTGGTCGTCGGCATCCCCTTCCTCTCGGTCATGGGAATCGGTGCGGCGTTCGCCGTGCTCGTCGCGATCGCGGCGGCCGTCACGCTGCTGCCCGCGTTCTTCCGTTTCGCCGGTGCGTCGCTCGCCCCGAAGGAGGGCTCGCGCGCCTGGAAGCGTGCGCACCCGACGGCGGCCGCGAAGCCCACGATGGGCCGGCGCTGGGTGCGCGGAGTCATGCGTCGACCCGTGCTCGCGTCCCTCGGCGTCGTAGCTCTGCTCGGCGGCCTGAGCGTGCCCGCATTCTCGCTCGACCTCAACCTGCCCGACGGCGGTCGCGAACCGGCTGGCTCGACCCAGCGCGAGGCCTACGACCTCATCGCCGACGCCTTCGGTCCCGGCACGGCAGGGCCACTGCTCGTCACGCTCGACATCACCCAGACGACCGACATTCTCGACGACCTCGAGGCCATCGCGGCTGAGCTCGAACAGGTCGACGGCGTGGAGAGCGTGGGCCGGGGCATCCCGTCGCCCGGTCTCGATCTCGCGATCATCCGCGTGATTCCCGAGACGGCGCCCGACGACCCCGTCACGAAGCAGCTCGTCGCTGATCTGCGCGCACTCTCGAGCGACATCGAAGCCGAGTTCGACACGCCCATGGCCGTGACCGGCACGACGGCGATCTCGATCGACATCTCGAACCGACTCTCGAACGCCCTCGTGCCCTTTGGCCTTGTCGTCGTGGGCCTCTCGGTCGTGCTGCTCATGATGGTGTTCCGCTCGGTGCTCGTGCCGCTCAAGGCGGCCGCCGGCTTCTTGCTCACCGTCGGCACCGCCCTCGGTGTGACGGTGGCCGTCTTCCAGTGGGGCTGGGGTGCCGAAGCGCTGCACGTCGAGGCCGGGCCCATTCTGAGCTTCATGCCGATCATCCTCATGGCGGTGCTCTTCGGTCTCGCGATGGACTACGAGGTCTTCCTCGTCTCAGGTATGCGCGAGCAGTATGTGCACGGGCGCAGCGCGCGCGACGCCATCGAGGAGGGCTTCGCAGACGGTGCACGTGTCGTCACGGCGGCCGCCATGATCATGTTCTTCGTGTTCGCCGCCTTCGTCCCAGAAGGCGCGGGCATCATCAAGCCCATTGCCCTCGGTCTCGCGATCGGCATCGCGGTCGACGCCGTCCTCGTGCGCATGACGCTCGGCCCGGCACTTATGACGCTCTTCGGTCGCAGCGCGTGGTGGTTCCCCCGATGGCTCGATCGTTCGCTGCCCGACCTCGATGTTGAAGGTGAGCAGCTGCGTCGCCATCGCGAGCTCGACGAGTGGGCGCTGCAGCACCGTGGACACGTTCTCGTCGCCGAGGCTCTCGAGATCTCTGGCGTGGATGCTCACCTCGACGTCGTCGCCGACCCGGGTGACCGCGTGGTGCTCATCGGAGCGCCCGAGCAGCGGCGCCTCGCTGCCGCGACGCTCGCGGGGTACCTGCCGGCTGCCGGTGGTCGCGCGGTGGTTGCGGGTGCGCTGCTGCCGGTCGAGCCCACGCGCGCCTCGCGTCGTGTTGCTCTCGTCGACGTGAGCGGCGACCGGCTCGGCCCGGCGCTCACGCTCGGTGAGCTGGTCACCGAGCGGCTCGCGCTCGCGCGCGGACGCGTGCGCCAGTCGCAGCGGGCTCGCCGCTGGCTCGCGCGCCTCGCCGCCACGGTCGGCGCTCTCGGTATCGAACCCGGCGCCCTCGCCGACCCGTCTACTCCCGTTGCGCTGCTCGACCCTCAACGGCGCGCGCTCGCACTGGCCGCCGTCGCCACCATCGACGGAGCGCCCGTCATGGTCTTCGATCACCGCGATGACGTGCTCGACGCTGGCGATGCCGCTCTCATCGACGAACTCGTGCTGCGACTCGCACCCGAGCGCACCGTGCGCGTGTGGGGTCGCGGTTCGCTCGATCTCGACGGAGGAGGAGTCGTGGCGTTGCTGCGCCCGAACCCTGTCACCGTCCCTGCTGACCTCGCTGTTGTCGCAGCGACCACTGAGGAGGACCGCTCGTGACCACCGAACCCGCCACCCCGTTGTCGTCGGGCCGCTTCGGCGCTCGCCGATCGTGGCGCCGACCGCTCGCGCTCGTCGGTGCGATCATCGTGCCCCTCGCCCTCGTGGGCGTCGCGCTCGCTGCGATCGGCACTGACGACGACCCGCTCGCGCGCATCCCCGCAGCCGTCGTCAACGACGACGAGCTCATCACCCAGGTCGACGACAACGGTGACGAGCAGCTGGTGTTCGCGGGCCGTCAGCTCGTCACCGAGCTCACCGGACCGGAGTCGGTCGGCTTCGACTGGCAGGTCACGAGCAGCGACGAAGCGGAGCGCATGCTCGCGACCGGTGAGATCTACGCCGTGCTGACCATTCCCGACGACTTCTCCGCCTCGCTGCTCACGCTCGGTGAGCCGGATGCCGTGCAAGCGCAGCTGCAGGTCACGACCGACGACGCGCACAGCTATCTCGTGGGCAGTGTCGTGCAGTCGGTGAGCACCAGTCTCGCGGCGCAGTTCGGCGACGTGCTCACCGAGCAGTACATCGACGGTCTTTCAACGGGCATCGTCGAGCTCGGCGACGCCCTAGGCGAGGCCGCCGATGGCGCGAGCGCCGTCGGCGACGGTGTGAGCGGTCTCGGCGAGGGGCTCGATGCGCTCAGCGCCGGCGCGGGAGCCTCCGCGAGCGGCGCGCGGCAACTCGCCGCCGGACTCAGCGAGTACACGGGCGGCGTGAATGCTCTCGCCGACGGGCTCGATGACCTCGCCGCGGGTGCCGCGAGTGCCAGGCCGCTCGGCGGCGCCGTTACCTCGCTCTCGGCCGACGCCGCCAGCGTCGCTGGGCAGCTCGGATCCCTGCTGCCCGCGATTCAAGCAAGCGACCTCACTCCTGAGCAGCAGCAGGCGTTCATCGATGCCTTCACCGATGCTCAAGTGGTGGCAGGCACAGCGGGCGCCATCGCGCCCCAGCTCGATGGCGCCCTCACAGGACTCGCCAGTGGCTCGGCGCGGAGCGCCGCAGGTGCTGAGCAGCTCGCGGATGGTGGCCCGGCGCTCGTCTCGGGCGCTCAAGGCCTGGCGAGCGGCCTTGGTCAGCTCGGCACGGGCGCGGCAGAGGCGTCTGACGGAGCCGGTCAACTCGCCGATGGTGCCGAGGAACTCGCCTCAGGCCTCGCGACCGGCGCCGAGTCGGTGCCACCCGCCGGCGATGCTGCGGTGGCGAGTGAGCCCGTGGTCGTGGAGTCTCAGCGCGTCAACACCGCTCCGGGAATCGGCTCGGTGCTCGCCGAGACGCTCGTGCCCGTGGGTCTGTGGATCGGCGCGCTCGCGACCTTCCTTGTCTTGCGACCGCTCGAACGGGGCATTCTCGGCTCGACTGCGACCGGCGGCGCCGTCGTGCGCCGCATGCTCGGGCGATCGTCGCTCATCGCGCTGGGGCAGGCCGCTCTCGTCGCCGTGCTCGTGCACGCGACGACCGGCGTCGAGCTCGCGCTGCTACCCGCAACGTTCGCGCTCAGCGCGGTCATTGCGCTCGCCTTCACCGCGTTGCACGCCGCGCTGACTCTCGTGCTCGGGCGCAGCGGCCTCATCGTGTCGCTGCTGGCCCTCGTAGTGCAGCTCGTGGTGACGGGTGGCATCGTGCCCGTCGTTGCGCTGGCCGAGCCCTTCCCGGCACTGAGCGCCGTGATGCCCCTCACCTATGCCGTCGATGGCATGCAGGCGCTGCTCAGCGGTGGGGCATCCAGTCGCATCGTCGCCGCCGTGGCCGTCATGATCGCGCTGGGGGTCATCTCGGTGATCGTGGCGAGGCTCGCGGCCGGCCGCGCGCGTCGACGCGAAGCCCTCGCATCGTTCGCGCCGGGGCTCGCGACAGCGACCGCCTGAGCACACCCCAACGGCGCGCAGCGCCCACGCAGAACGGGCCGCTCGGAATACTCCGAGCGGCCCGTTGCCGACGGTGCTGCTACTTCTCTGCCTCCGTGTGCGGGGTGCTGTCGAGCCCGCCGCTCAGCGCGTACTGCTCTTCTGGCGAGAGCACGAGTCGGTGGCGACCCCAGACGGCGAAGCCGACGAGGATGAGGATGTAGATGATCGCGATCGCGAAGATCGCGGTCGTGAACGCCGGGTTCAGCAGCGTGCCGAGGAAGACGAGCGCAGCGATGCCTGCCGCAACATACGCTCCGGTGAGGCCCCACGGGCTGCGGTAAGGCCGCTTGGCGTTCGGGAACTTCTTGCGCAAGATGATGAAGCTCACCATCTGCAAGAAGTACGCGAGCACAGCGCCCCAGACGGCGATGTTGAGCACGACGGCACCCGCGACGCCGCCCGTGCCGCCGAGCACGTCGACGACCACGAGAGCGATGAAGCCGATGACGGCGCCGACGAGCAGCGCGACCCACGGGGTCTGACGCTTGCCCGTGAGCGAGAACACCCGCGGGTAGTAGCCAGCACGTGAGAGCGAGTACATGTTGCGTCCGTAGGCGAACATGATGCCCTGCAGCGAGGCCAGCAGACCGATGAGCGCGAACAGGGCGAGCACGGCGGCGAGCTCGTCGCCGACCATCGCGCGGAATCCGTCGAGCAGGGGTTCGCCCGCGACGCCCGTCGCCTCCGCACCGATGACACCGGTGTTGAGGAAGAGCACGAGCAGACCCGTGACGATGAGCGTGCCGCGCGCCCAGAACCCTGCGCGAGGAATGTCGCGCTCGGGGTTGTGCGCCTCTTCCGCCGCGAGCGGCAGTTCTTCGATGCCGAGGAAGAACCACATGGCGAACGGCAGAGCGAAGAGAATCGGCAGCACGCCGAAGGGCAAGAACTCGCTTTGTCCGGCCTCGGGGGCGATGTCCCACAGGTTCGCCCACTGGAAGGCGCCGGTGGCGAGCGACATGATCGAGAACAGCACGATGATGCCGATCGCGATGATCGAGACGACGATCGCGAAGCGGAACGAGATGTGCGCGCCCGCGGCGTTGAGGCCGATGAACGCGGCGTAGAGAATGACCCACCACACCCAGTTCAGCCCCAAAGCGCTCAGCGAGAAGCCCGTGAGGGTCGCCATGATCGGATCGGCGTACGCCGCCGAGAAGTAGACGATGACCGCGGTTGTCGCGACGTACTCGATCGTTTCGGCGACCCCCGTGACCAGGCCTCCCCAGGGCCCCATCGCTGAGCGAGCGAACGAGTAGGCGCCGCCGGTGTGCGGCATGGCGGCCGACATCTCGCCGATCGAGAAGATGAGTCCGTAGTACATCGCAACGAGAATCGCGAAGGCGATGAGCATGCCGCCGAAGCCGGCGAAGTCGATGCCGAAGTTCCAGCCCGAGAAGTCTCCCGAGATGACCGCCGCGACCGCGAGGCCCCAGAGCCCCCAGACTCCTGCCGTGCGGCGCAGGCTGCGCTTGTCGAAGTAGCTCTGCTCGACCGTGGTGTACGTCACACCACCGGTCTTCGTGGTCGGTGTCGCCATGCAGTCCTCCTGAAGGGGTGGAGTTACTCAGAACGAAACGGCGTCGCAGGCAGTGCGCCAGGAGCGCCTTGGATGCGAGCATGGCCCTAAAGGTCGGGTTTGTCTACCATTAGCCTTCAGTGATCGAGCACCATCGAGCGAGGAGGCCCCCATGACCGCAGCACCCGAGGTGCGATCGGGCAACCTCACGGTCGCAGAACTCGAGTCGCTCATCGACGCGGGTGAGATCGACACGGTCATCGTGGCCTTCGCCGATATGCAGGGCAGGCTCGTGGGCAAGCGCGTGTCGGCGCGGCTCTTCCGCGAAGAAGTCGCGGCTCACGGCGCCGAATGCTGCAACTACTTGCTCGCCGTCGATGTCGAGATGAACACCGTCGAGGGCTATGCGATGAGCTCGTGGGAGACCGGTTACGGCGACATGGTCATGCGCCCCGACCTCTCGACCCTCCGCCGCATCCCCTGGCTGCCGGGTACCGCGCTCGTCATCGCTGACCTCGAGCGACACGATGAGGCGCCCGTCGCGCCCAGCCCGCGCGCGGTGCTGCAGCGGCAACTCGACCGTCTCGCCGAACTCGGTCTCGTGCCCTACGTCGGCACCGAGCTCGAGTTCATCGTCTTCGACGACAGCTTTCGCGCTGCATGGGCCAAGGGCTACCGCGATCTCGCGCCCGCGAGCGACTACAACATCGACTACGCGCTGCTCGCCTCGAGCCGCATGGAACCGCTCCTGCGCGATATCCGCAACGGCATGGACGGCGCGGGCATGTACTGCGAGGGCGTCAAGGGCGAGTGCAATCTCGGTCAGCAAGAGATCGCCTTCCGCTACGCCCACGCGCTCGCGACGTGCGACAACCACGTCATCTACAAGAACGGTGCGAAAGAGATCGCCGACACCCACGGCAAAGCGCTCACCTTCATGGCGAAGTACAACGAGCGCGAGGGCAATAGCTGCCACATCCACCTCAGTGTGCGCGGCACCGACGGCTCCGCTGTCATGGCGGGCGATGGTGACCACGGGTTCTCGCCCCTCATGGAGCACTGGCTTGCAGGGCAGCTCAGCGCTTTGCGCGAGCTCAGTCTCTTCTTCGCGCCGAACATCAACTCGTACAAGCGCTACGTTCCCGGCAGCTTCGCCCCCACCGCCGTCGCGTGGGGCTTCGACAATCGCACGTGCGCGCTGCGCGTCGTCGGCCACGGTCACAGCCTGCGCATCGAGAACCGCGTGCCCGGCGGCGACGTCAACCCCTATCTCGCCGTGGCCGCGATCATCGCCGCGGGCATCCATGGCATCGAGAACGAGCTCACGCTGCCCGAGGTGTTCGAGGGCAACGCCTATGTCGCCGACGTCGAGCGTGTTCCCGCGACGCTTCGCGAAGCGGCAGAGCTCTTCTCGGCCTCCGACCTGGTGCGTTCGGCCTTCGGCGACGAGGTCGTCGAGCACTACCTCAACATGGCCGCGATCGAGCAGCGCGCGTTCGACGCCGCCATCACCGACTGGGAGCGCATCCGTGGCTTCGAACGACTCTGAGCGTGACGCCGACCGCCCGGTCGTCATCGGACTCACGACCTATCTCGAGCAGGCCCAGAGCGGAGTGTGGGATGTTCCCGCAGCCTTCTTGCCGCGCGTCTACTTCGACGCGGTGACCGCCCAGGGGGCTCTCGCCGTGCTCGTGCCGCCGCAGCCGATTGACGACGCGGGTGCCGATCGGGTGCTCGATGGGCTCGACGGGCTCATCATCACGGGCGGCAAAGACGTCGATGCAGCCCGGTACGGGCAGCAGCCGCACCCGCTCAATGATCCTCCCCGGCCCGATCGCGACGCGCTCGAAGACGCACTGCTGCGCCGAGCGATCGCGCGCGACATCCCCTTCCTTGGCATCTGCCGGGGCCTGCAAGTGCTCAACACGAGCCTCGGCGGCACCCTCGTGCAGCACTTGCCCGATGAGATCGGTTCGACCCGGTACAACGCGGGCGGAGGAGTCTTCACCCCGAACCCCGCCACCACGGTGCCCGGCACGCGACTCGCCGCGCTCGTCGGCGATGCCCTCACGGTATCGAGTTACCACCACCAGGCCATCGACGACGTGGCCGAGGGTCTCACCGTGAGCGCGCGCGGGGCCGAGGGTGTCATTCAAGCGGTCGACGTCGACGCGATGACCTTCGGCGTCGGCGTGCAGTGGCACCCCGAAGTGGACGCGGCTGAGGATGCGCGGCTCTTCGCCGAACTCGTGCAGCAAGCGCGCATCTACCGCGACGAGAGAAAGGCGCGCGCATGAGCTCGACGACCGTCATCAATCCTGCCGACGAGAGCGTCATCGGCACGATCGAGCACACGACGCTCGAGCACGTCGACGAGGCAGTCGCACGAGCCGTGGTCGCGCAACGCGCGTGGGCAGCGCTCGCCCCGGTCGATCGGGCTCGCGCGCTGCGTCGTTTCGCGGCCGTCATCGACGCGCACATCGACGAGCTCGCCGCGCTCGAGGTGCGCAACAGCGGGCATCCGATCGCGCAGGCGCGCTGGGAGGCCGGCAACGTTCGCGACGTGCTCGACTACTACAGCGGTGCTCCCGAGCGGATGCTCGGCCAACAGATTCCCGTCGCCGGTGGTCTCGACGTCACCTTCCACGAGCCACTCGGCGTCGTGGGTGTCATCGTGCCGTGGAACTTTCCGATGCCGATCGCCGGTTGGGCGCTCGGTCCGGCGCTCGCCGCGGGCAACGCTGTGCTGCTCAAGCCCGCCGATTGGACACCGCTCACGGCCATGAGGCTCGGCGAGCTCGCCCTCGAGTCGGGGCTGCCCGAGCATCTCTTCCAGGTACTGCCGGGCCGCGGTTCGGTGGTCGGTGAGCGCTTCGTCACGCACGAGCAGGTGCGAAAGATCGTCTTCACGGGCTCGACCGAGGTCGGCAAGCGCGTCATGGCGGGCTGCGCCGCACAGGTGAAGCCCGTCACGCTCGAGCTCGGCGGCAAGAGCGCGAACATTGTCTTTGCCGACGCCGATCTCGAGCTCGCAGCATCCAGCGCCCCAGGATCAGTCTTCGACAACGCCGGCCAAGACTGCTGCGCGCGCTCGCGCCTGCTCGTCGAGAGAAGCGTGCTCGACCGCTTTCTCGCCTTGCTCGAGCCCGCCGTGCAGGCTTTCGCGGTCGGTGACCCGAACGACGAGGCGACGGCGATGGGGCCACTCGTCTCGCGAGAGCACTTCGACAACGTGCGGGCGTTTCTCGAGGAGGGGGTGGAGGTCGCCTTCCGCGGGTCGGCGCCGACGGGCCCTGGCTACTGGATGGCGCCGACGGTCGTGCTGCCCTCGCGCACCGACCGCATCGCGCGCGATGAAGTGTTCGGGCCGGTCGTCTCGGTACTGCCCTTCGATGACGAGGCCGACGCCGTCGCGCTCGCCAATGACTCAGAGTTCGGGCTCTCCGGCTCGATTTTCACGCGTGATCTCGGCCGCGCCATTCGCGTCTCGCGCGGGGTCGAGAGCGGCAACCTCAGTGTGAACTCGCACTCCTCGGTGCGCTATGCCACACCTTTTGGAGGCTTCAAGCAGTCGGGGCTCGGCCGCGAGCTCGGCCCCGACGCACCGCTCGCCTTCACCGAGACCAAGAACGTCTTCTACTCGCACGCCTGATTGGAGCCCGCACCATGAGCATCACCCCCATCGACCTGACACAGCGCCTCAAGGGCAAGGTCGCCGTCATCACGGGCGGCGCGAGCGGTATTGGGCTTGCGACGGCGCGGCGCTTCGCCGCGGAAGGCGCGACCGTCGTCATCGGCGACATGAACCCGTCCACGGGCGAGGCGGCCGCCGCCGAGGTCGGCGGGCTCTTCGTCAAGGTCAACGTGACCGACGAGGGCGAGGTCAACGCGCTCTTCGACACCGCGCAGGCCACCTACGGTTCGCTCGACATCGCCTTCAACAATGCGGGCATCTCGCCGCCCGAGGACGACTCGATTGAGACCACCGAGCTGCCGGCGTGGGATCTCGTGCAAGACGTCAACCTCAAGAGCGTCTACCTCTGCTCGCGCGCCGCCCTGCGACACATGGTCGCGCAGCAGTCGGGCTCGATCATCAACACCGCGTCGTTCGTGGCGGTCATGGGCAGTGCCACGAGCCAGATCTCGTACACGGCGAGCAAGGGTGGCGTGCTCGCCATGACCCGGGAGCTCGGCGTGCAGTTCGCCCGGCAGGGCATTCGCGTCAACGCGCTCTGCCCTGGCCCGGTCAACACCCCGCTGCTGCAAGAGCTCTTCGCGAAAGACCCGGAGCGCGCGCAGCGCCGACTCGTGCACATTCCCAAGGGGCGCTTCGCCGAAGCTGAAGAGCTCGCCGCGGCGGTCGCTTTCCTCGCGAGCGACGACGCCTCGTTCATCACCGCGTCGACGTTCCTCGTCGACGGCGGCATCAGCGGTGCCTATGTGACGCCCCTCTAGGCTGACCGACATGGCGGAGGCGGCGGATCGGGATGCTGCGCTCGAGCCCGCGGAAGGGCTCGCGCACGAGACGCTCTCGCGCCCCGTGCGCGGCGGCAACGCCTTCGAAGAGACGCTCGCTCGGCTGCTGCAGCTCGTGCGACTCGGGCTTGTCGCACCGGGAGAGGCGCTGGCTCCCGAGCGCGAGCTCGCCGCCCGTTTCGAAGTGAGCCGTGACACGGTGCGCGATGCGATCCGCTCGCTCGCCGATGCGGGCTGGCTCGAATCGCGCCGAGGTCGCTACGGGGGCACGTTCGTGTGCGACCCGCTGCCGCAGCGCGGGTCGAGGCCTGTGCCCGAGGTGCTGGCGGCCGATCTTGACGATGTGCTCGTACTGCGGCACGTACTCGAGGTGGGCAGTGCTCGCGCTGCAGCGAGCCGCGACATCGTGGCGGTCGAGCACGAGTCGCTGCTCGGTCATCTCGCCGACGTCACGAACGCCGAGCCGGGGGATTACCGTCGACTCGATTCGCGGCTGCACCTCGCCATCGCCGAACTGGCGGGAAGTCCGAGCCTGGTGTCGCTGCTCGCCGACAACCGCATGCGGGTGAATCACCTGCTCGACGACATTCCACTGCTCGCCCCCAACATTGCTCACTCGAACGAGCAGCACGAGCGCATCGTCGAGGCCGTGCTCGCGGGCGAGCCCGACCGAGCGGCCGAGGCAATGGCCGAGCACCTCGACGGTTCGGCGTCGCTGTTGCGCGCCTTTCTCAGCTAGCGCGGCGACTCTCGCTCGACGCCGGCACCGTCGTGTGCTGCCGAGCGAAATCGACCGTCTCGCGCAGCCATTCCAGGCGTAGGGCATCGTCGTCGCGGCACGCTCGCGAGTTGATTTCGGCGACGATGGCCCCGCTCCAGCCGCGTGCGGCGAGCAGCGCGAGCACCTCGGCGACCGGTTGCACTCCGCGCCCCGGCACGAGGTGCTCGTCGAGCACGAGCTCGTTCGGCTCCATTCTCGAGCCATCGCACAAGTGCACGTGGCGCAAGCGGTCACCCCAGCGCTCTGCGAGCTCGAGAGCGCTCACTCCGGCCAGCGCCGCGTGCGAGAAGTCGAGCGTCATGGCCTCGACATCGAGCTCGCCCGGATTCCAGTGCGGGGCGTAGGCCTCGCGCTCACGGCCGCGCAGCGTGACGGGAAACATGTTCTCCACCGCGATCGTCGCACCGGTCGTCGCCGACACGTGGGCGACGTGGTCTTCGAAACGCCTGGCAGTGCGCCACTGCCACCGAAATGGCGGGTGCACCACGACGGTGTTGGCGCCGACGCGCTGGGCGAGCTCGACGCTGCGCTCGAGCTTGCGGCGCGGATCAAGCCCGTAGACCGCGGCGGTGAGCACGAGCACCGGGGCGTGGATGCTGAGCACGGGCATCCCGAATCGTCGACTCAGGGCGCTGATCATTGCGGCGTCGCGCGTGGCGGGGTCGCCCGTGATCATCACCTCGATGCCATCGAAACCGGCCTCGGCGGCCAGGCGGAAGGCGGCCTCGAGGCCGCGGGGCAGCACACTCGTGGTTCCCATACCGATGCTGATCACCCTCTGACCGTACGCCTGCTGGGGCACCGCGTCGCGACCGTCACCGGTGAATGTCCTGTGACGAACAGGCGAACCCTGATGCCGCGTGCCCTGCAGATGCAGGGCGCCGCAGTCTGAGAGCACTCTGAGATTCGGCTGATACGTTCGATTCGCCGGCCCAGCACCGACGATCCCCGTAGGAGACGCACGAGCGCCATGACCGACCCTGACCTGTACGACTTCATCGTCGTCTCGAATCGACTGCCCGTCGACCGCGTCGTTGACCCCGATGGCACCGAGAGCTGGCGTCGGTCTCCCGGCGGTCTCGTCACCGCCCTCGAGCCCGTCATGCGGGCTTCCGACGGCGCCTGGATCGGATGGGCGGGAGCCCCCGACATCGATGTCGAGCCGTTCACCGCCGACGAGATCGCGCTCGTGCCCGTGCGACTCACCGCCCTCGAGATCGAGCGCTACTACGAGGGCTTCAGCAACGACACCCTCTGGCCGCTCTATCACGACGTCATCGCGCCGCCGAGCTTCCATCGGGAGTGGTGGGACTCCTATGTCGAGGTCAATCAACGCTTCGCCGATGCGAGCGCTCGGGTTGCCGCTCCGGGCGCCACGGTGTGGGTGCAGGACTACCAACTGCAGCTCGTGCCGAAGATGCTGCGAGAGCAGCGCCCCGATCTCACGATCGGGTTCTTCAACCACATTCCTTTCCCGCCCTACGGCATCTACGCGCAGTTGCCCTGGCGCAAGCAAGTCATCGAGGGGCTGCTCGGCGCGGACGTCATCGGCTTTCAACGCGTCGCCGATGCCGGCAACTTCTCGCGGGCGGTGCGGCGGCTCTACGGCTACGCCACGAAGGCTCCCGAGATCAGGGTGCCCGACGGCGAAGGCGGCAGCCGCACCGTCGTGGCGAAGGCGTTCCCCATCTCGATCGACGTCGAAGGCTTCGAGGAGATCGCCCGTCGACCCGAGGTGCAAGCGCGCGCGCAGCAGATTCGCGACGAACTCGGCAACCCCAGCACGATCATGCTCGGCGTTGACCGCCTCGACTACACCAAGGGTATCCGTCACCGCTTGAAGGCCTTCGGCGAACTGCTGCGCGACGGCGAGCTGCGCGCGGGGGAGACGGTGCTCGTGCAGGTCGCCAGCCCGAGTCGCGAGCGCGTCGAGGCCTACATGCAGTTGCGAGACGAGATCGAGCTGACCGTCGGTCGTCTCAACGGCGACTACGCGACGATCAGTCAGCCCGCCATCTCGTACCTGCACCACGGCTACCCCCGCGAAGAGATGGTCGCGCTCTATCTCGCGGCCGACGTCATGCTCGTCACGGCTCTTCGCGACGGCATGAACCTCGTGGCGAAAGAGTACGTCGCGTGCCGTCACGACGAGGGCGGAGCCCTCGTGCTGAGCGAGTTCGCCGGCGCCGCTGACGAACTCAAGAACGCGCTGCTGGTGAACCCGCACGACATCGACGGTCTCAAAGAGGCGATGCTGCAGGCTGCGCGCATGTCGAGCCGCGAGCGCACGACGCGCATGCGGGCGCTGCGTCGTCGCGTGCGCGAAAACGACGTCTCACGCTGGTCGCAGAGTTTCATCGACGCCATGCGCCACGCCGGGTCGCGCGGATGACCGCCGTGGAGAATGTCAGCGGCAGTACCGGGGAGTCGGTGCTGCCTCCCGCGCTGCTCGCCGAGCTCGATCGCCTGGCCGCTGTTGATCGGTTGCTCGTCGCCCTCGACTTCGACGGCACGGTCGCGCCGATCGTCGATGACCCGAGCGAGTCCCGCGCTCTGCCTGCGGCGCACGCCGCGCTGCTGGCCCTCTCTGCGATGCCCGGCACTACCGTCGCGCTCGTCTCGGGCCGCGCGATCGAGAGCCTCGCCGAGGTCTCGCTCTTGCCCGAGACGGTGCTGCTCGTCGGTTCGCACGGGCTCGAAGTGCGACTGGGCGACCTCGCGACTGACGAACACGAGGGGTCACTCAATGCGGTAGAGCTGGCTCGTGTCGATGCCGACCAGCTGTCGGCACTGCTCGAGCACGTCGCTCCTCTCGTGAACGCGGTCGACGGCGCCTGGATCGAGCGCAAGCCGGCCGGGTTCGCCGTGCACACACGGCAAGTCGACGACGCGGCAGCCGTTCGCCTGCATGACGCCGTGCGCGAGGCCGCGCTTGCGCTGCACCCCGACCTCACTGTGCGTCGAGGTCTCAACGTGCTCGAGCTGTCGCTGCGCGACGCGACGAAGGCCGACGGCATCGCAGCGCTGCGAGCGGCCACCCGCAGCGATGCCGTGCTGTTCGCAGGAGACGACGTTACCGACGAAGACGCGCTCGCCGCGCTTGTTGCCGGAGACGTGGGCATCAAGGTCGGCGGTGCCGACTCGGTGGCGCCGCATCGCGTGCCCGACGAAGCGTCGATGGCGTGCGTGCTCGTCGCTCTCGCCGCGAGGCGGCTCGTCTCCGCATCCGTATAATAGGGAGAAGCTGGCCGAGAGAGAGATCGCTCGCGACGCCCTACCCCCTTGCCGAATCACCGACACCGAGGGAGGACGCATGCTCATCGTCCTGACGGTGTTCGCGGTGGCCGCCGTTCTGCTTCCCGTGCTCGAAAAGGCTCTCGGCCGCAAGATCTTCCTCGTCGCCGCGCTCGTGAGTCTCGGGGCCTTCGCGCACACGATTCTTCTGGCGCCCGCCGTGCTGAGCGGCGAGACGCCGAGCGAGACGCTCACGTGGATCGCGCAACTGCAGCTCACGCTCGACGTGCGCATGGACGCGCTGTCGTGGATGCTCGCACTCATCGTCACGGGCGTCGGCAGTCTCGTCATGCTCTACTGCTCGCGGTACTTCGGGCCGCGTGACGCGGGGCTCGGCCGTTTCTCGGCGGTCTTGCTCGCCTTCGCCGGCGCCATGTACGGCCTCGTCATCGCCGACGATGTCTACCTGCTCTTCATTCTGTGGGAAGCCACGAGCGTCTTCTCGTACTTGCTCATCGGCCACTACACGAATCGCCGAGCGAGCCGAGGTGCCGCCCTGCAGGCGCTCATCACGACGACGCTCGGCGGCCTCGTCATGCTCGTCGGCCTCGTGCTGCTCGCCGTGCAGGCCGGCAGCTCGAGTCTGCTCGTCATCCTGCAAACGGCACCGGCCGACCCGCTCACGACGACCGCCGTCATGCTCGTGCTCGTGGGCGCACTCTCGAAGTCGGCGATCGTGCCCCTGCACTTCTGGTTGCCGGGAGCCATGGCAGCGCCGACCCCGGTGAGTGCCTACTTGCACGCCGCTGCGATGGTCAAGGCGGGCATCTACTTGCTCGCGCGACTCGCCCCCGCGTTCGTCGTGGTGCCAGGGTGGCGCGAAGTGCTCATCGTGCTGGGTGTCGCGACCATGCTGCTCGGCGGTTGGCTCGCGCTCAAGCAGAGCGACCTGAAGCTGCTGCTCGCCTACGGCACCGTGAGTCAACTGGGCTTCTTGACCGTGGTCACGGGCTTCGGTTCTCGCGACACCGCCCTGGCCGCGCTCGCCCTGCTGCTCGGGCACGCGCTGTTCAAGTCGACCCTCTTCCTCGTCGTCGGCATCGTCGACCACGAGACCGGCACGCGCGATCTGCGCAAGCTCTCCGGTCTCGGACGACGGGCTCCCGCGCTCGCGCTCGTCGCGGGACTCGCGCTCGCGAGCATGGCCGGGCTGCCGCCACTGTTCGGCTTCGTCGCGAAAGAGGCGGTGCTGCACGGTCTGCTGAGTGCGGCAGGAGGCACGCAGGTCGACGGGGCAGGAGCGATCTGGGCCGCCGTCGCGCTCGCGGGCGTGACACTCGGCTCGGTGCTGACCGTCGCGTACAGCATCCGCTTCTTCTGGGGCGCCTTTGCGCGCAAGCCTGACGTTGACGACACGGTGCTGCTCGCCGAGCGCGGAGTGCAGAGCCGCCGGTTCTTGCTCGCTCCCGCGATTCTCGCGGTGGCAGGGCTCGCGCTCGGTCCGCTTGCCGGTGTGGCAGACGGGCCCATCGCGCAAGCTGCGGGCCGATTCGCGAGCGGCGTCGACGAGGGAGAGATCTACCACCTCGCGCTCTGGCACGGCCTCGGGCCGGAGCTCGGACTCTCGCTCGTGACCATCGTCCTCGGCGCGCTGTTGTTCTTCGCACGCGAGCGCGTCGGCCGCGTGCAGTCTCGCCTCAGCACCGGGGTCAACGCCAGCGACGTCTATTGGGATGCCGTCGGCGCCGTCGACCGACTCGCTGCGCGGGTCACGAGCATCACGCAACGCGGCTCGTTGCCCTTCTATCTCGGAGTCATCCTCGTCGTCTTCGTGGGCGTGACGACCGCCGGGCTGCTCATCGGTGACTCGTGGCCCGCCGAGTTCCGGCTGTGGGACACCCCGGCGCAGCTCGCCATCGGCATCGTCATGATCATCGCCGCGGTCGCCGCGACGCAAGCGCAGAAGCGCTTCGCCGCGCTCGTCATCGTCGGCGTCACCGGTTTCGGCATGAGCGCGATCTTCGCGCTGCAAGGTGCGCCCGACCTCGCGATCACGCAAGTGCTCGTCGAGGTCGTCACGCTCATCGCCTTCGTGCTCGTGCTGCGACGGTTGCCGGCAAAGCTTGGCGACCGACACGGCAGCACGCACCGCGTACTGCGGGCCGTCATCGCGATCGGTGTCGGAACGACCGTCGCGCTCGTCGCGCTCATCGCCGCGGGATCGCGCATCCACGATCCGATTTCGCTCGCCTGGCCCCAACTCGCCTACGAGATCGGGCACGGGCGCAATGTTGTCAACGTGGCGCTCGTCGATATTCGTGCCTGGGACACACTCGGTGAGCTCGCCGTGGTCATCGCGGCCGCGACGGGAGTGGCGAGCCTGCTGTTCTTGCGCGGGCGCGGCGACGCCCCGCCGAGACTCGCTCGCGGTGTCGTGCAGCGGCGCATCGCCTCGCGACTCGACCGGGTGCGCGAGCAGGGTCATGACGGTGAGCAGCGCGGGGCGTGGATTCTCGCGGGCCCCACCCTCGACCCGCGCCACCGTTCGATCTTGCTTGAGGTCGTCGTGCGGCTCACCTTCCACGCCGTTATCGTCGTGTCGCTCTACTTGCTCTTCGCCGGTCACAACCTGCCGGGCGGCGGTTTCGCGGGCGGCCTCGTCGCTGGCCTCGCCCTCGTCGGCCGCTATCTCGCGGGTGGTCGCTACGAACTCGGCGCCGCGCTGCCCCTCGGGGCGGGCTTCGTGCTCGGCGCCGGACTCGTCATCGCGGCGTCCACCGCGATCGTGCCGATGTTCTTGGGTGCGCCGCCCCTCACCTCGACGTACTGGGAAGCCGAGGTGTGGTTGCTCGGCGAGGTCTCGTTCGTGACCTCGACCTTCTTCGACATCGGTGTGTACCTCATCGTCATCGGTCTGGTGCTCGACGTGCTGCGCAGTCTCGGTGCCGAGGTCGATCGTCAGGGCGGCGACGACCAATCAGCCGACCGACCCGCGTACAGCATCATGACGAAGGGGGGCGGCGCATGACGCTCTCACTCGTGCTCATCATCGTCATGGCCGTGCTCATCGCCGCGGGCGTGTACCTCGTGCTCGAACGCAGCCTGACGCGCGTCGTGCTGGGCGTGCTGCTCATGGGCAATGGCGTCAATCTGCTCATGCTCTCGATGGCTGGCCCGGCGGGGCTCGCGCCGCTCGTGATCGACGGAGTCGAGGCCGAGCAGTACAGCGACCCGCTGCCGCAAGCGCTCATCCTCACCGCCATCGTCATCACCTTCGCCGTCTCCGCCTTCCTGCTCGCGCTCATCTACCGCTCGTGGCGCCTCGCCAACGCCGATGACGTCTCCGATGACGCCGACGATGTCGCCCTGCGCGGCGGCGAAGTGACCCTGCCGATGGAAGAGACGGCTCCCGACGAAGGAGACACCGAGTTCCCCCTCGAGGCGGAGGTCGCGCAGGGCGGCCCGGGTGTCGACGCCACCGAGCGGGTCGTGATCGTCACCGACAACGACTCCTCGAGTGCTCCGGAAGGGGGTGGTGGCCGATGACCGCCCTCGTGCCCCTGGTGGTGCTCATTCCGCTGTTCGCGGCCGCGCTCACGCTCGTGCTCGGACGTCGCGCGCGTGTGCAGCGCATCGTCGCAGCTCTCGCGCTCACCGCCGTGCTCGTCATCGGCGTCGTGCTGCTGCTCGCGGTCGACGGCGATGGCGCGCTCGTGGTCGATGTCGGTGCATGGCCGGTGCCCTCGGGTATCGTGCTCGTCGTTGACCGGCTTTCGGCCCTCATGGTCGTCATCTCCGCGCTCGTGCTGCTGGCGGTGCTCGTCTTCTCGATCGGTCAGGGTCTCGCCGACGGCGACGACGAAACACCGGTCTCGATCTACTACCCGACCTACCTCATCCTGACCACAGGCGTCATGGTCGCGTTCATCGCCGGCGACTTGTTCAACCTCTACGTGGGCTTCGAGATTCTGCTCGTGGCGAGCTACGTGCTCATCACGCTCGGCGGCACCGAGTCACGTATTCGGGCGGGCGTCACCTACGTCGTCGTCAGCTTGCTGTCGTCGGTGCTCTTCCTCGCCTCGATCGCGATGGTCTATGGCGCACTCGGCACCGTCAATCTCGCGCAAGTGGCCTTGCGTGTGCAAGAGCTTCCGCTCGACGTGCAGATCTTGCTGCACGTCATGCTGCTCGTCGCGTTCGGCATCAAGGCGGCCGTCTTCCCGCTCTCGTTCTGGCTGCCCGACAGCTACCCCACGGCGCCAGCGCCGGTGACGGCGGCGTTCGCCGGGTTGCTGACGAAGATCGGTGTCTACGCCATCATTCGCGTGGAGACGGTGATCTTCCCGACTCCCGAGCTCAACCCCGCGCTCATGGTGCTCGCGTTACTGACGATGGTCGTCGGCGCGCTCGGCGCCGTCGCGCAGGCCGACATCAAGCGCATCTTGTCGTTCACGCTCGTCAGCCATATCGGCTACATGATTCTCGGCGTGGCGCTCGGCACCGTAGCGGGCACGGCTGCGGCGATCTACTACATCGTTCACCACATCGTCGTGCAGACCACCCTCTTTCTCGCCGCAGGGTTGGTGGAGCGCGAAGCCGGTAGCACGTCGATCTCGCGCATCGGCGGACTCCTCGCCAGCGCGCCCCTCGTCGCGGTGCTCTTCTTCATTCCCGCACTCAATCTCGGCGGCATCCCACCGTTCTCGGGCTTCATCGGCAAGCTCGGTCTGTTCCAAGCCGCTGCCGAGCAAGGCGGAGCCCTCGCCTACACGCTCATCGGCGCCGGAGCCCTCGTCTCGCTGCTGACGCTGTACGCGCTCGTGCGCGTGTGGAATCTCGCCTTCTGGCGGTCGCGCGACGAAGTTGCCGGTGACGAGACTCGCCTGCTGCGCGCCGTCGAAGAGGCGCCGCTCAGCACCTCGACGGTGAGCGAGACTCGCACCACTCCGCGACTCATGACGATCAGCACCGCGGTGATGGTGGCGGTCGGTATTGCTCTCACGCTCTTCGCGGGCCCGCTCTACGCCCTTGCCGACCGCGCCGCTGAGAACCTCGACGGCCCCGATGCCTACATCGAGCTGCTCTTTCCGGGCGGCGTCGAACCTGCGGGCGACGGCGAACCCGGCAGCGGGGAGGTCACGCCATGAGCGCGCTCGGTCGAGTGATGAAGGCGAAGACCCTGCGCGTGGAGTCGCGCGGAGGCAGTGTTCGCCGCACGGTCACGCTGCTCGAGCAGTTGCCCCTGCTGCTCGCGCTCGTCGCCCTCTGGATGCTCCTGTGGGGCTCGTTCTCCGTGCTCACGATTCTCACGGGAGTCGTCGTGGCGCTCGGGGTGACGCGCGCGTTCTACTTGCCGCCGGTCGAACTCTCCGGCCGCTTCAACCTCTTCTGGTTCCTCGTGTTCGTCGGTCGAGTGCTCGGCGAGATGGTCGTGGCGTCGTTCCAAGTGGCGTTCATCGCGCTTTCGCGACAGCCAGCCCCGAAGAACGTCGTCGTGCGCATCGATCTGCGCACGCGCAGCGACTTCATCCTCACCGGCACCGCTATCGCCGCCTCGATCGTGCCCGGCAGCGTCGTGCTCGAGGTCGACCGCGTCAACGCGCGGCTCTACGTGCACACCCTCGGCGCCTCGACTCCCGAGGAGGTCGAGAAAGCTCGCCACCACGTGCAGAGTCTCGAGCACGACCTGCTGCGCGCATGGGGGTCGCGCGAGGAGTGGGCGGAGGCGCAGCGATGATCGACACCATCACGACTGTGCTGCAGTACCTCGCGGGGGGCATGATCGCGGTCGCCGCGCTCATCGTGCTCGTGCGCATCGTGCGAGGCCCCTCACTCGTCGACCGGGTCATCGGCGCCGATGTCATGCTCACGACGCTCATCATCGTCGTGGCCGCCGAAATGGCCATCAACGGCCACACCAACACCGTCGCGCTCATGGTCGTACTCACGGCCGTCGGTGTGTTCGGCAGCATCTCGGTGGCGCGCTTCATCTCGCGCCCCGACCCCCGCGTCGAAGCAGAGTCCGACGCGATCGACGTCGAGCACACGACGACCGATCACGCCGACGACAGCGAGCAAGCGCTCGCAGGAGAATCAGCCCTGCCGCCGAGTGCCCACGAGGAGGCGGAACGATGAGCGTGTTCGACAGCCAACCCGTCGCGGGCATCCTCGATCTCATCGCGGCAGTGCTGCTCGTGCTGGCGGCGTTTCTTACGCTGGCTGCTGCCGTGGGCCTCATTCGATTTCCAGATGCTCTCGCCCGGTTGCACGCGGCCACGAAGCCGCAGATTCTCGGGCTGCTGCTCGCCGTGCTCGCGCTCGCGCTGGGCGTGCGCAGCTGGGCCGTGCTGCTGCTCATCGTTCCCGTCGTCGTGTTCCAGCTGTTGACCGCGCCGATCGCCGCGCACATGGTCGGCCGCGCGGGCTATCGCACGGGGGAGTTCGACGACGAAAGCCTCGTCATCGATGAGCTCGCTCCTGACGTCGACGCTGCGGGCAACGCCGAGCTGCCGGGCGGTCGATGGACCGATGAGCCGCCGCCGGATGCGCCCAAGGGCGCTGCTGCGGCGCGACCAGCATCGCGGCCGCCAATGAAGCGCAGCGGACCGGCGAAGGGGCGGCGCGGCGGGTCGTAGACTCGACACCATGTCGGAGATCGACCACAAGCCCCGTTCCCGCGTCGTCACGGACGGCATCGAAGCCACCACATCCCGCGGCATGCTGCGTGCCGTCGGCATGGGTGATGATGACTGGGACAAAGCTCAGATCGGCATCGCGAGCTCGTGGAACGAGATCACGCCGTGCAACCTCTCGCTCGCGCGACTCGCGCAAGCGGCCAAGGAGGGCGTGCACGCCGGTGGCGGATACCCGCTGCAGTTCGGCACCGTGAGCGTCAGCGACGGCATCTCGATGGGCCACGAGGGCATGCACTTCTCGCTCGTGAGCCGCGAGGTCATCGCCGACAGCGTCGAGACCGTCATGCAGGCCGAGCGCCTCGACGGCTCCGTGCTGCTCGCCGGCTGCGATAAGTCGAGTCCCGGCATGCTCATGGCCGCCGCTCGACTCGATCTCGCGAGCGTCTTCCTCTACGCGGGTTCGATCGCCCCGGGCTGGGTCAAGCTCAGCGACGGCACCGAGAAGCCCATCACCATCATCGACAGCTTCGAAGCGGTGGGCGCTGTCAAGGCCGGCAAGATGTCGGCCGAAGACGCCCACCGCATCGAGTGCGCCTTCGCTCCGGGTGAAGGTGCCTGCGGCGGCATGTAC
>SXMH01000030.1 GCA_005777405.1 Actinomycetota bacterium | reverse complement strand
GCCCTTGATGGCCTGGATGCCCATGATCGCTCCGGCGAGTCGTGCGTCGAGGCGGCGGTCGCCGTGCACGAACGAGCCGAGCCCCGGGGGCACCCCGTAGGCGAGCACTTCGACGACGCCGCCGAGCGTGTCACCAGTCTTGTGAGCGTCGTCGACCTCGGCGACCATGGCTTCGCTCGTGGCGGGGTGCAAGCAGCGCAGGGGGTCGGCGTCGAGCTTCTCGACGTCGACCGGTCGCGGCCATGGCGCGTCATCGGGTACGCGCACCGGACCGATCGCGAGAGTGTGTGAGACGAGGGAGATGCCGAGCTCGCTGAGGAACGACCGGGCAACGGCCCCGAGGGCGACACGCGCGGCGGTCTCGCGGGCACTCGCGCGTTCGAGAACGGGTCGGGCCTCATCGAAGCCGTACTTCTGCATGCCCACCAGGTCGGCGTGGCCGGGACGGGGACGAGTAAGCGGTGCACCGCGGCCGCCCGTGAGTTCAGCCGGATCAACGGGGTCGGGGCTCATGACCGTCGTCCACTTCGGCCATTCGGTGTTGCCGATGCGCAAGGCGACGGGACCACCCATGGTGAGGCCGTGTCGCACGCCGCCCGAGATCGAAAGCTCGTCTTGCTCGAATTTCATGCGTGCGCCGCGTCCGTAGCCAAGCTTGCGGCGCTGGAGGTCGGCCTGCAGAGCCTCGCGCAGCACCGGAACGCCCGCGGGCAGGCCCTCGATCACGGCGATGAGTTCAGGGCCGTGGCTCTCTCCGGCGGTCAACCAACGCAGCATGCTTCTATCCTCCCACGGGTCAGCGGCTCGCCCTGCGCACGCTCATCGCTGCCGTCACTGACTTCACTGCCCTCGCAATCAGGCAGCATCGAGCACGTCGGCCATGGCTCGTTCGACTTCGTCCTCACGCGTCAGCCGCACGAGATCTTGCCCGGAGACGAAGATCCGCACTTGGCGAACGGCCTGGTGCAGCAACATGTCTCGACCTGAGGCGACTCGGCCTCCCGCTTCGAGCCACTGTGCCGCGAGGGGACCCGGCCACGGGTGGTACGTGACGTCGAGCGCGACGGCCGTGGTGCGAGCATCCATCGGCAGGGTGTGATCAAGGGGGACGCCGTTGGGCAGCGTCCAGGCGACGACATCGGTGCCGTCCACGACGTGCGCCAGGTCACCCAGAGCGACGAGGTCGAGTTCGAGTCCGAGCTCGTCGGCGAGATGACGCAACGATCCTGCGCGCGAGACGTCGCGCACCGCGGCCGTGACGCCCCGCACTCCCAGCGTGTCGAGCGCGACGACGACACTGCGCGCAGTGGCTCCCGCGCCGATGACGACCGCGTGCTCGACTCTCGTGACGCCCTGATCACGCAGCGCTCGCTCGATGCCGACGACATCGGTGTTGCGCACGACCCGACGGCCGTCATCGGCGAACAGCAAGGTGTTGGCGGCGCCAGTGAGGTGCACCGTGCGGTCGGCGTCGTCGCCGAGAGCCGCGAGTGCCTCCTTCAACGGCATCGTCGCCGAGATGCCCCTCCAGCTGCGATCGAGGCCGTCGATGAACCCGGACAGCTCGAATTCGCGCACCTCATGCTTGCCGTAGTGCCAGTCGAGACCGAGCGTGGCGTAGGCGGCGGCATGCAGCGCGGGTGACAGCGAATGCGCGACCGGTGAGCCGAGCACCGCCAGCCGGTGCTCAGGCACAGTAGGCGCGGTTCTCGTCGCTCGCCCTGCACCACGCGCGCAACTGCGCGACTCCCGCCTCGTGCTGCGCGATGGTCTCACTGAAGACGGTCTCACCTGTCGCGAGGTTGACCGTCACGAAGAAGAACCACGGCCCATCAGCGGGATTCAGCACGGCGTCGATCGCCACGTCACCGGGCGCCGCGATCGGTCCGATCGGCAGACCGGTGATGACGTACGTGTTGTAGGGGTTGTCAGCGCTCAGAGCGTCGCCGCTCGACCACACCGAACCGGTCTCGCCCGCGCCGTACTGCGTCGTCGAATCGAACTCGAGGCGCCAGCCATCAGCCAATCGGTTTTCGATGACGCGGGAGACCTTGTAGAAGTCATCGGCGAGTCGCGCTTCGCGTTGAATGAGGGATGCCTTCGTGAGCACCTCGTGACGATCGTCGACAGCGACTCCGGCCGCGTCCAGTCGCGAGAACATCTCGTCGACGAGGGTTCGGATGTGGTCTTCAGCGGTCGTGCCCGGCTCGAAGGTGTAGGTCGCCGGGAACAGGTAGCCCTCGATGTTGGGGGCCTCCTCCGGGATGCCGTAAAGGCTGGGGTCGCTGATGGCGGCTTCGTAGTCCTCGAGGGCGATGCCTGTGCCCGCGGAGAGCGCGGCAATCACTTCGCCCGCGCGAAGTCCTTCTCGAATCGTGGCGGAGAGTTCCACCTTGTTCGCCGGGTCGAGCAGGGCGTCGAGCGCGGATTGCGCCGACATCTCTTCCTGCAGGCGATACGTGCCGGGCACGAACTGAATCGAGTCGTCGGCGAGCAGCAACTGGTAGAACGCGTCGAAGGTCATCGTGACGCCCTGCTCGGCCAGTTCGGTCGCCACGTCGGCACCGATCTCGCCAGCCTCAATGGTCACGAGCACTTCGGTGCCGTTGCCCGAACCTTCGTAGTCGTTCGGCAGTTCCCAGCCGAGCACTTCGCGCACTTGGGGCTCGTAGTTCGTCCAGACGTACCAGACACCCGCCGCGCCGATGCCGAGCAGCAGCAAGAAGACCCCGAGGAGCACCCAAGGCCACCGGCGACGACGGCGCGGTGGCGTCGACCCGCCTCGAGCCTCGCGCGTGCGAGACGGGCCACGACGAGACTCCTGCTCGCGCGCGGCGCGTCGAGAGGCAGGAGCAGCGGCCTCGCTTCGCGATGCGGTGCCGCTCGCCATGTCACCGCTCTGCTGGTCAGCGTCGCTCGGCTGCGAGCGGAAGATCTCGTCCCACGGGTCGGTACCGGTCACTCGTCGGCTCGTCCTTCATGCGGCTCGACGAGCGCACCGGGCGGGTTCCCAGTCGAACGCTCGAGGTCGAGGGCGTGCTCGAGCAGGATAACAGCGGCAGCTTGGTCGACCACGGAGCGGGAGGTTCGCGAGGAACGGCCTGCGGCACGCAAGTCGCGCGCGGCGCTCACCGTCGTCAGCCGCTCGTCAACGAGCCGCACGGGCACCGTCAGCACGGCAGCGAGGTGCTGGGCGACCTCGCGCGCGTCCGCCGTGGAGGCCGTCTCCGCACCGCTGAGCGCGAGCGGCAGCCCCACGATCACTTCGATCGCCTCGTACTCGTCGACAAGTCGACGGATGCTCTCGACGGGCTGCTGGCCCCTCGCGAGTGTCTCGACCGGAACAGCGATGGTCGCAAGCGCGTCGCAGCGAGCAACGCCGACGCGCGCCGTGCCGACATCGATGCCGAGCCGCACGCCCGAGCGCACGTCAGCCACGCAGCTCGGCGAGCACGGCCTCGATCGCAGCAGGAATCGCAGTGGGGTCGGTGCCGCCGCCCTGGGCGAGGTCGTCTTTTCCGCCACCGCCACCGCCGAGCACTGTCGACGCGATGCGCGCGAGCGCACCCGCTTTCGCGCCAGCGTCACGAGCGCCAGGGGTTGTCGCGACGATCACGGTCGCTTTGCCGCCGACCTCGGCGGCGAGCACGATCACTGCCGCTGAATCGTGCTGTCGACCACGCACGCTCGTGGCGAGCGAACGAACGTCATCGGCCGAACCGAGCGCACCGAGGTTCTCGGCCACGACGGTGTACGGGCCGAGCGTCGTCGCCGCGGCGACGAGTGCAGGCACGCGCTCTGCGAGTCGAGCCGACTCCACCTGCTGCAGCGCCTTCTCGGCTGCCTTCAGTTGCGTTCCGAGATCGCTGATGCGATCGACCAGCTGGTCGCGGGGGGTCTTCAATGTGCTCGTGAGTGCTTGCACGATCGCGCGCTCTGCCGCGAACTCTCGGAACGCGTCGAAACCGACGAGCGCCTCGACGCGTCGATTGGTCGAGCCCACCGATGACTCGCTCACGAGGCTGATCATGCCGATCTCGGCAGAAGAACCCACGTGCGTGCCCGCGCACAACTCGCGTGACCAGGGCCCGCCGATGTCGACGACACGCACTTGGTCGCCGTACTTCTCACCGAACAGCGCCATGGCTCCGAGCGACTTCGCGTCGTCGAGCGCCATCACTCTCGTCTCGACGGGAAGATTGTCGCGCACGGCGAGATTGCTGATCTCTTCGATCTCGCTGCGGGTCGCCGGGCTCAGTGCCTGGTTCCAGCTGAAGTCGAGGCGCATGTAGCCGGCCTTGTTGTACGAGCCCGACTGGTGGGCGTCGTCGCCGAGGGTCTGCCGCAGCGCCGCGTGGATGACGTGCGTGGCCGAGTGCGCTTGAGTTGCCGCGCGACGCCACAGCGGGTCGACTCGGGTCTGCGCGGTCGCACCCACCTCGACCTGACCGTGACGCACCTCGACACGATGGCTCACGAGTCCCTTCACGGGCTTCTGAACGTCGAGCACTTCGAGCTCGAAGCCGGTTCCGACGATGACGCCTTCGTCCGACTCCTGACCACCCGACTCGGCATAGAGCGTCGTCTCCGCCAGGATCACCTCGGCGAGGTCCCCAGCGTGCGCCACCGGCACACTGCGGCCGTCGACGATGATGCCGAGCACCGTGGTCTCGGTCTCGAGCGCCTCGTAGCCCAGAAACACGGTCTCGCCGTGCGCTCGGAACTCTCCGTAGACGGAGAGATCGGCCAGCGCACCCTTCTTCGACTTCGCATCAGCCTTCGCGCGCGTGCGCTGCTCGGCCATGAGCCGGTCGAAGGCTGCTCGGTCGACACTGAGCCCGTTCTCTTCCGCCATCTCGAGCGTGAGATCAAGCGGGAACCCGAAGGTGTCGTGCAGCTGAAACACGGTGTCGCCCGACAGTGTCGACCCGCCGGCGTTCTGCGTCTCCGCAACCGCGAGGTCGAGAATGGTCGTGCCCGCCGCGAGCGTGCGCAAGAAGGCATCCTCCTCGCCAAGCGCGAGTCGCGACACGCGATCGTAGTGCTGCGTGATCTCGGGGTAGGCAGCACTCATGGCGTCGCGCGACGCGGCGAAGAGCGTCTCGAAGCTCGGCGCGTCGACACCGAGCAAGCGCATCGCGCGGATGCTCCGCCGCAGCAGGCGGCGCAGAATGTAGCCGCGACCCTCGTTGCCGGGTGCCACGCCATCCGTCATGAGCATGAGGCTCGAGCGCACGTGGTCGGCGATGACGCGCATGCGCACGTCATCGTCGTGGTCGGCACCGTAGCGGCGTCCGGAGAGCTCGGCAGCAGCATCCAGCACTGGACGCACCTGATCGATCTCGTACATGTTCTCGACGCCCTGCAGCAGGAATGCGACGCGCTCCATGCCCATGCCGGTGTCGATGTTCTTATTGGGCAGCTCGCCGAGAATCTCGAAGTC
>SXMH01000029.1 GCA_005777405.1 Actinomycetota bacterium | reverse complement strand
GTCGAGCAAGCGCAGTTCGCGAGCGCCTACACCTTCCAGTACTCGATACGTCCTGGCACGCCCGCCGCGACACTGCCCGATCAGCTTCCGAAAGAGGTCGTGCAAGAGCGCTACGAGCGACTCGTCGCCTTGCAAGACCGCGTGAGCGCGGAGCAGAACGCGCTGCAAGTGGGTCGAACGGTCGAGGTGCTCATCTCGGCTAGCGAGGGCAAGAAAGATGCCGCCAACGACCGCATCTCGGGCAGGGCTGAAGACAATCGTCTCGTGCACGTGAACGTGCCGGCAGGCTCCGAGCGGCCACGGCCCGGCGACATCGTCACGACGACGGTGACCCACGCCGCCTCGTTCCACCTCGTCGCCGATCACGATGCCCCGCTCGTGGTGCGGCGCACGAGGGCGGGCGACGCGTGGGACCGCGCCCAGGCGGAAAGCTGCGGGGTACCGACTCCCACGACGCAGAGCGCCGACGGGGTGCGTTCCGTCTCACTGGGCCTCCCGACCTTGCGCGTCGCGACGGCTTCGACGACGACTGTTGAGTGATGGCGAGCGCGCCGCTCGCGCCCGCTAGCGGCACTCCCGCCGTCGTTACCGTCGTCGGGCCGACAGGAACAGGCAAGAGCGCGCTCGCGCTCGATCTCGCCGATCGCTGGGCTCGCCAGGGCATCGCGGTGGAGATCGTCAACGCCGACGCCATGCAGCTCTACCGCGGCATGAACATCGGCACCGCCAAGCTGCCGGTCGCCGAACGCAGGGGAGTGCCGCACCACCTGCTCGATGTTCTCGATGTGCGCGAGGAAGCGAGTGTTGCGGCCTATCAAGAGCAGGCTCGCACTGTCATCGGTGAGATCGTGGCTCGTAACGCAGTGCCGATGCTCGTCGGTGGCTCGGGGCTGTACATCGCTGCGGTGCTCGGCGACTTCCAGTTTCCTGGCACCGACCGTGCGGTGCGAGCGCGGTGGGAGGCGCAACTCGCCGAGTACGGGGCCACCGCCTTGTATGAGCAGTTGCAGCAACGAGACCCTGTCGCCGCCACCGCGATAGGCCAGCACAACGGCCGCCGTCTGGTGCGCGCACTCGAAGTCATCGAGCTGACGGGAGAGCCCTTCAGCGCGGGACTCGCCGCGCGCGATCGGCCATGGATGCCCGCCATTCAGCTCGGTCTCGATCTCGATCGTTCCGCGCTTGCCGCGCGGCTCGACGCTCGAGTGGAGACCATGTGGCGAACGGGGCTGCTCGACGAAGTGCGTTCGCTGATGCCACGCGGCATCGAGCACGGGGTGACGGCGAGCCGCGCCATCGGCTACGCGCAGGCGATGGCGCAACTGCGCGGCGAGCTCGATGAGCGGGACGCGATCACCCAGACCCAGAACCTCACGCGACGTTACGCACGACGGCAGCGCAGCTGGTTTCGTCGGGACCATTCGATCCATTGGCTTGATGCGGCCGCCCCCGGCCTCATCGACCTCGCGGAGGCGCACGTGCGTTTCGTGAGCCCGGATACCCTGGAATCGTGACGACGCTGCGATTCGCCAAAGGACACGGCACGGGCAATGACTTCGTGCTGCACGCTGATCCTGACGGCGAACGGCCGCTCACGACAGATCAGAACGCCGCCCTCGCCGATCGTCGGTTCGGCATCGGAGCCGACGGCGTCATTCGAGCGGTGCGGTCGATGCACCTGCCCGAGGGCCGCGAGCTGTTGCGCGACGAGCCCGACTGCGAATGGTTCATGGACTACGTCAATGCCGACGGCAGTGTCGCCGAGATGTGCGGCAACGGCATTCGGGTCTTCGTGCATTTCTTGCTGGCGGAAGCACTCATCACGCTCGCGCCGGGCCAGACGATCGCGATCGGCACGCGCGCGGGAGTGCGTCGCGTGCACCGCCTCGAGTCGGGCTACGCCGCCGACCTCGGCCGGTGGGGCCTCGACGGGGGAGAACCCCTCGTGCGAGCATCCGGTCTGCCCGTCGCGAGACCGGGGCTCGGCATCAGCGTCGGCAACCCTCACGTCGTGGTCGCGCTCGCGAGTGACGACGAGCTTGATGCCCTCGACCTCGCCAGCCCTCCCGCGCTGGATCCCTCGCCGATCGCAGGCGCCAACGTCGAGTTCGTGGTGCCGGCTGACCCGCTCGTCGTCGACGGGGTGGGGAGCATCCGCATGCGCGTGCACGAGCGGGGCAGCGGCGAGACGCTCTCGTGCGGCACGGGTGCGGTGGCTGCTGCCCTCGCTGTGCGGCACTGGGCGGGCTCGGCGGCCCCCGATGAGTGGAGTGTCGCCGTGCCGGGCGGAATGCTCGGCGTGCGCGTGCTGCCGGGGCCGGCAGGCGAACGAGTCGAGCTCTCAGGACCAGCGCAGCTCGTCTATCGCGGCGAGATCGAGCTGGCCGACTGAGCGGCTGTCGAACTGAGCGGCTGGCCGACTGAGCGACGGGTCGACTGAGCTATCGGTCGACAGCGATGCTCTCAGTTCGATGGTGCGGGAATCGTGGTGATCGCTCCCGTGAGCCCCGACCGGTTGCGCACGCGCAGCACTCGGAAGCCCTTATGGGTCGCGGCGCGTGACACGGCGAGCACTCCGGAGTATCGAGCGTCGAGCCATCGCTGCAACGAGTCGCTGCCGAGGTTACGCGCCACGACGAGCCACGCATCGCCTCCGTCGCGCAGGCGCGGCAACCATGCTTCGAGCAGGCCGTGCAGTTCGTTCTTGCCGATGCGAATCGGAGGGTTCGACCACACCGTCATGAATCGCACGTCGTCGGGCACGGCATCCGGTGTCACCGCGCGCACGTTGTCGAGCCCGAGCGCGGCGGCATTGCGACGCGTCAGCTCGAGGGCTCGCTCGTTCACGTCGACGGCCCACACGGTGGCGTGCGGTGACTCGAGAGCGAGGCTCAAGGCGATCGGACCCCATCCGCAACCCAGATCGAGCAGGTCTCCGCTCGGCGCCGGAGGCGGCACGTGCGAGAGCAACACCTGTGTTCCGGTGTCGAGGCCGCCGGGGCTGAACACGCCTCCCGCTGTGACCAGGTCGACCGTGCGACCCGCGAGCGTGACCGTCAGGGGCTTGGCCACGAACTCACCACTCGGCTGAGCGCTGAAGTAGTGGTCCTGAGTCATGCCCAGAATCTACCGAACCCACGCGGAGTACAGTGAACCGGATGACTTCGCACGACGACACCTCTCGATCCGATTCCGCGCACGACGACGTGCGCGGCGCTTCCGGCGAGCCCGCTCACGAACCGGAGGGCGGCGACGAGGGCGTCGAGCTCACCGTTTCGCGCATTCTGGCGAACGGGGATGCTCGCGCGCGGTCGGTGGTGCTGCAAGGCGCGGCGGCGCTGCAGCAGAACGCCGACTACCTGCACGATCGCGATGGCCAGCAGCTCGAGCGCGAGGAGCGGGAGGCACTGCGCCGCGTGCGCGGCCTCTCGACCGAGCTCGACGATGTCACCGAAGTCGAGTACCGCCAACTGCGGCTTGAGAACGTGGTGCTCATCGGCATCTACAGCCAGGGCAACCTCGACGACGCCGAGAACTCGCTGCGAGAGCTGGCCGCGCTAGCGGAGACGGCGGGTGCCGCGGTGCTCGACGGACTGCTGCAGCGTCGGCCGCACCCCGACCCCAGCACCTATCTCGGCCGGGGCAAGGCGGCAGAGCTCGCGCTCATCGTGAAAGAGCTCGGCGCCGACACCGTCATCGCCGACACCGAACTCGCCCCAAGCCAGCGTCGTGCTCTCGAAGACGTGGTCAAGGTCAAGGTCATCGACCGCACTGCCGTCATTCTCGACATCTTCAGCCAGCATGCCAAGAGCCGAGAGGGCAAGGCTCAGGTCGAGCTTGCGCAGCTCGAGTACTTGCTACCCCGCCTTCGCGGCTGGGGTGAATCGATGTCGCGTCAAGCGGGTGGCCAGGTGGGTGCCGGTGGAGCCGGCATGGGTTCACGGGGACCGGGTGAGACGAAGATCGAACTCGATCGCCGCCGCATCAACACCCGCATGGCCAAGTTGCGCCGCCAGATCAAGGGCTTCGCGCCGGCGCGCGCGGCCAAGCGCGCCAATCGCGACCGCTTCTCGGTGCCCAGTGTCGCGATCGCCGGATACACGAACGCGGGCAAGTCGAGTCTGCTCAATCGCATCACCCGAGCGGGAGTTCTCGTCGAGAACGCGCTCTTCGCAACGCTTGATCCCACCGTGCGCCGCACGGCGACGCCCGACGGGCGTCCCTACACGATCGCTGACACGGTGGGTTTCGTGCGTAACTTGCCGCATCAACTTGTCGAGGCGTTTCGTTCGACGCTCGAAGAGGTCGGCGACAGCGACGTCGTGCTGCACGTCGTCGATGGCGCGCACCCTGATCCCGCCGCACAGCTCGCGACGGTGCGTGATGTCATCGGCGTGGTCGGGGCCCGCAGCCTTCCCGAACTCATCGCGGTCAACAAGGCAGACCTGCTCGATGACGACGCACGACTCGTGCTGCGCGGGCTCGTACCTGACGCCGTGTTCGTGTCTGCCAAGACGGGGGAGGGCATCGAGGAGCTGCAGCAGCGCATCGCTGAGCTTCTGCCCGACCCCTCTATCGAGTTCATCGCGGTGGTGCCCTATGACCGCGGCGACCTCGTGTCGTTGCTGCACGAGCGAGGGCGAGTGCTCGAGACCGCGTACGAAGAGGGAGGTACTCGTGTGCACGCACTCGCGAGCCCTGAGATCGCGGCGCTCGTCGAACCGTATTCCGTCACCGTCACGGCCGCGCAGGGAGCGTCGAACTAGACCTTGCGCATGACGCTGACGACTTTGCCCAGAATCTGGGCGTGGTCGCCGAGAATCGGCTCGTAGGCAGAGTTGCGGGGCAAGAGCCACGTGTGACCGTCGCGCTGCTTGAACACCTTGACGGTCGCTTCGTTGTCGAGCATCGCCGCGACGATTTCGCCGTTCTCGGCGGTCTGCTGCTGACGCACGACAACCCAGTCGCCGTCGCAGATCGCAGCGTCGATCATTGAATCTCCCACGACTGTGAGCATGAAGAGCTCTCCCTTGCCCACGAGTTGCCTCGGCAGGGGAACGACTTCTTCGACGTGCTGGTCGGCCGTGATGGGAATACCCGCGGCAATGCGACCCACCAGCGGCACCATGGCGGCATCGCCAACGGCGGGTGACGCAACGGCATCCGGATCAGCCGGCGTCATATCGTGGGGCTCGAGGTCGATGAGCACTTCGAGCGCGCGCGGTCGATTCGGATCCCGGCGCAGATAACCGCTGAGCTCGAGCTGACCGAGCTGATGCGCGACGCTCGAGAGCGACGACAGTCCCACGGCCTCGCCGATCTCGCGCATGCTCGGCGGGTAGCCGCGGCGCGCGACTGATGCCTGAATGACACTGAGGATGGCGCGCTGCTTCTCGCTCAGTGTCGTGCGGCGACGCGTGCCGCCGGACTCCTCGGGCTGCTCTCCGGCCATCTCAGTTCTCCTCGTCGTGAAATGTCGGTGGTCCGCGATGGACTGGTGCCGACCCTCGAAACTGTATCCGTCGCAGGGCGATTCCTCAAACATCTGTTCGAGTGTGTCGCCCAGAATGGCGTCGAATCGGCTCTGGGTCTTGAATCTCTGTTCGATCGAAGGTATGTTCGGAACACAGGTTCGCATGCGTCGCTCCCGGCCGAGCGGCACATGCTCCCCCCGGCGGTCCCCTCCGCCGGGGGACCTGCCCCCGCAGCGTGAGAGGCCAGCGAGGGCCTGAGTGAGAAGGAGCGTGCACCATGAGCACTGTCACCTACGACAGCCCGTTCACCTACGACAGCCCGTTGAACTTCGTTCGTCCCGCGACCGTTCGTGCAACCACGGCTTCCACCGCGGCTTCGACCGCGGCCACGGTGACGAGACTGCGCCTCACTCGTCGAGGCCGCGCCGTCATCGCGGCTCTCGTGTCGCTTCCGCTCGTGATCGCGCTCGTCGCTCTCGCGCTCAATGGCGGTGGGGCCACGGCCACGACCGGTGCATCGCCGGTCGCTGTGGTCACGGTCGAATCCGGTGAAACCCTCTGGGGCCTGGCTGCTGAGCTCGCACCCGAGCAGCCCACGGCAGATGTCGTTGCACAGCTCATCGCGATGAACGAGCTCACCAGTGCCGAACTTCACGCCGGCCAGCCCATCGTCGTACCGGCGCACTTTCTCGACTGAGGTCGGCATTTTCTCCTGAGCCCCCCGCACGCTGCGGGCCACGGCGCGGGGCTGAGAGAGGTGCTGCCGCCACTACGATGAGCGGGTGACGAGCCTCTCTGACCTCCCGATTCGCGACGATCTGAGGGGGCAAGAGCCCTACGGTGCACCGCAGAAATCGGTACGACTCGCCCTCAACGTCAACGAGAACACGCACCCTGTGCCCGACGAGGTCGTGGCACACGTGACCGCCGCGGTCGAGAGAGCCGTGCGGGGCGTGAACCGCTATCCGGATCGAGAGTTCAGCGAGCTGCGCGAACACCTTGCCGCTTATCTCGGCCCCGATGTATCGCCGACACAGGTGTGGGCGGCGAACGGCTCGAACGAGATCATCCAGCAGATCCTTCAAGCCTTCGGGGGTCCCGGGCGCAGCGTGCTCGGATTCCCTCCCACCTATTCCATGCACTCGATCATCGCTGCCGGAACGGGAACGCGTTGGGTCGCGGCGGAGCGCGACGACGATTACCGTCTCAGCCCCGCGACGGCGGTAGCGGCGGTCACGCAACACGATCCCGATCTCGTATTTCTCTGCGCGCCGAACAATCCGACCGGCACGCCCCTCGAGCTCGAGACGATCGAGGCGGTCTACGCGGCCAGCCGCGGCATCGTCATGGTCGACGAGGCCTACGCCGAGTTCATGCCGGCAGGGCGCGAGAGTGCTCTCAGTCTGCTCCCCGGTCGCGAACGACTCGTCGTCTCGCGCACGATGAGCAAAGCCTTCGCCTTCGCAGGTGCGCGCCTCGGATATCTCGCGGCTGACCCCGCCGTTGTCGATGCTCTCCGCCTCGTGCGCTTGCCGTACCACCTCTCGGCGATCACGCAAGCGGCGGCGGTTGCGGCGCTCGAGCACGCTCCGGCGATGCTGCAGACCGTCCAGGCGATCCGCGAGCAGCGCGACAGGCTCGTCGTCGAGCTCGCTGCGCTGGGCTACACCCCGCATGAGAGCTGGGCGAACTTCGTGCTGTTCGGAGGCGTCGACGATCCTCGTGCGACCTTCGACTACCTGCTCGAGAATGACATCCTCATTCGCGATGTGGGCCTGGCGAACCACTTGCGTGTGACCGCGGGCACCCCTGCCGAGACCACGGAGTTCCTCGAAGTGCTCGGTAGGATGACACGGTGAGCACCCCTTCCGACACACCGTCGATCTCCCGCACTGCCGAGCTGCGTCGCGAGACGAGCGAGTCCAGCATCGAGCTCTCGCTCGACCTCGATGGCACGGGCCGCTCCTCCATCGCGACGACGGTGCCGTTCTTCGACCACATGCTCACCGCGTTCGCGAAGCACTCGCTCATCGATCTGACGATCACGGCACACGGTGACACCGACATCGACGTGCACCACACCGTCGAAGACACCGGCATCGTGCTCGGCACGGCAATCGCGCGCGCGCTCGGCGACAAGGCGGGTATCGCGCGCTTCGGCGATGCACTCGTGCCGCTCGACGAAGCTCTTGCGCAAGCCGTCGTCGACGTCAGCGGCAGACCGTACTTGGTGCACTCCGGCGAACCTGCTGGCTTCGAACACCACCTCATCGGCGGTCACTTCACCGGGTCGATGGTGCGCCACGTCTTCGAGGCGATCACCTTCCACGCGGGGCTCACGGTGCACGTGACAGTGCTCGCGGGCCGTGACCCGCACCACATCGCCGAGGCGCAGTTCAAGGCCTTCGCGCGCGCGCTGCGGCAGGCCGTGCAGTACGACGCCCGGGTGCAGGGCATCCCGTCGACGAAGGGCGCGCTCTGAGCACCGTGGCGCCCCGCGTCGTCGTGCTCGATTACGGCTCGGGCAACGTGCACTCGGCCGCCAAGGCGGTCGAGGCCGCGGGTGCTCGCGTCGAGCTCACGGCTGACCGAGACGCGGTGCTGGCGGCTGATGGCCTCCTTGTTCCCGGAGTCGGAGCTTTTCGAGCGGTGATGGATGCTCTCCGCGCCGTGCGCGGCGATGAACTCATCGATCGGCGCCTCGCGGGAGGCCGCCCCGTGCTCGGCATCTGCGTCGGCCAGCAGGTGCTCTTCGAGCGAGGAGAAGAACGCGGCGAGATCACTGAGGGCCTCGCGCAATGGCCCGGGGCGGTGACCGCGCTGCGCGCACCCACGGTGCCCCACATGGGCTGGAACACAGTCGCCGCACCCGAGGGATCGCGACTCTTCGAGGGCCTCCGCGACGAGCGGTTTTACTTCGTGCACTCCTTTGCGGCTCACGAGTGGAGCCTCGACCCGCACCCGGCCATTCCTGAGCCGATGGTGACCTGGTCGGAGCACGGTGAGCGCTTCATCGCGGCCGTCGAGAACGGCCCGCTCAGTGCCACGCAGTTCCACCCCGAGAAGTCGGGTGAGGCAGGGCTCCGGCTGCTGAGCAACTGGCTGCGCACGCTCTGACCCACGGCTGCACCTCGCCCGCCTCAACGCCACGACGACGGAGCCGACTCGGCGAGGAGGTACGATCTTGTGTTTGGTTGCGCTGTGCGATCCGCCGGCCACCAGTCCCGAACCAGGAAGCCATCCATGAGCGAGTTCTCGACCATTCCCGCCCTCACCCTGCTGCCGGCGGTCGACGTCGCGGGAGGCAAGGCGGTGCGGCTCACGCAAGGTGAGGCGGGCACCGAGACGAACTATGGAGACCCAGTCGATGCGGCGGAGGAGTTCGCCGATCAGGGCGCTGAGTGGATCCACCTCGTCGACCTCGACGCAGCGTTCGGCCGCGGCAGCAACCGCGCGATCATCAAGAAGGTCGTGAAGACCACTCCCAAGCACGTCAACATCGAGCTTTCGGGGGGCATCCGTGACGACGCGAGCCTCGAAGCTGCCTTGGCGACAGGCGCGAAGCGCATCAATCTCGGCACGGCCGCGCTCGAGAACCCCGAGTGGGCGGCGCACGTCATCGCTGAGTACGGCGAAGCGATCGCGGTTGGCCTCGATGTGCGCGGCACGAACCTCGCCGCCCGCGGCTGGACCGAAGAGGGCGGCGACCTCTGGGCCGTGCTCGAGCGACTCGAAGAAGCCGGTTGCGCTCGCTACGTCGTGACCGACGTCACGAAAGACGGCACCCTCAAGGGCCCGAACCTCGATCTGTTGCGGTCGGTGCTCGAGCGCACGAACCGACCGGTCGTCGCCTCGGGCGGCGTCTCGAACCTTGACGATATCGCCGCGCTGCGCGAGCTCGTGCCGCTCGGCCTCGAAGGTGCGATCGTCGGCAAGGCGCTCTACGCCGGGGCTTTCACTCTGCCTGAAGCGCTGGATGTCGCGGGCCGCTGATTCGGCGGGGCAGCCCTGGGAGGGGCGCCACTTCGAGGCCAACGCGCACGCCGACGACGACGGTGGAGCCCCGGCGGCTTTCCTCGCGGCCATGGCGTCGCTGCGCGAGGGCACGTCGAGCCTCGTCGATGTCGTCGATGTCATGCGCGGGTGCCGGTTCCTCATTCCGCTAGTCGCCGTCGCGGGTGACACCGAGGTGACCGCCGAGGGGCGCGTCATCGACAAGACCCAAGAACTGTCGATCATCACGGTTGCCGGTCCCGATGGCCGACCGATCCTGCCGGTGTTCTCGTCGGTCGCCGCGATGCGTCACTGGCGACCCGACGCGCGCCCGGTTCCCGCCGACGCCGTGCGCGTGGCCCTCGCCGCGGCCTCGGAAGCAACCGATCGGGTCATCGTGGATGCTCGCAGCGAGACCACGCAGCTCGTGCTTCCCCGGCCGGCGGTGTGGGCGATCGCGCAGCAGCAGCCGTGGCTGCCCGCGGTCGACGACCCCGAGGTGCTCGACGCCATCGCCGCGCCCGTGGCCGAGCATCCGGCTGTCTGGGCGGTCTCGCTCATCGCGGGCGACCCGCTCGGTCGCGGTGACGCCCCCGAGGTCATTGTGCGCTTGGCCGTCGAACCCGGCTTGCCCATCGAGCAGTTGCGACAGATCACCGCAGCACTGGGTACAGCCTGGTCGCAGAGCGCACTCATTGCCGAGCGCGTCGACTCGATGTCGGTGCAGCCGGTCGCCGCGCCGAGCGCCCCTGCGCAGGAGCGTTAGTTGACCGGCCCGGTGAACTTCTCGCCGGGGCCCTGACCGGGTGCGTCGGGAAACGCCGAGGCTTCGCGGAATGCGAGCTGCACGCTGCGGAGTCCGTCGCGGAGCCCGCGCGCGTGGTGGTCGCCCAGCTCGGGCGCGGCGGCCGTGATGAGCCCCGCGAGTGCCGTGATGAGCTTGCGAGCCTCGGCGAGGTCGATTTCGTCCTCACCGTGCTCGGAGAGCCCGCACTTCACGGCCGCGGCACTCAACAGGTGCACGGCGGCGGTCGTGATGATTTCGACTGCGGGCACCTCTGCGATGTCTCGCGCCTCGTCGGCGGCCAGCGCTTCGGGGGAGTCTCGGTGATCGATCTCGTGCTCGGCGTCGCTCATGCGCACCTCTCGTCGGGGCTCGTTCACGCTGATGTCGGTGCCCGACGTGTCAGAAGTGATGCAAGCCTGCTACTGTAGTCCGGGCTCCGGGGCCAGATCCCCGGTACGAAAGTGGAGTTCCTCCCACCCGCGCTTGACCGCTGACTAGGTTACCGGGTTGCATCACCCCGCTCGACGGCATAGCCGGAGAGGTCCGCGGGTGAGGTCGCATCATGTGCGGCCGGAAGAGCTCCTCTCTCGACACCCCGCCGGTTCTGTACTTCGGAAACGGCGGCCGATACGACACAGAGGAGCATCGCATCAGCGAACCGAGAACGAACGACCGCATCCGCGTCCCCGAGGTCCGACTCGTCGGACCAGCAGGTGAGCAGGTCGGAGTCGTCAAGATTGAGGTGGCCTTGCGCTTGGCGCAGGAGGCCGACCTCGATCTCGTCGAGGTTGCCCCGAACTCGAAGCCGCCCGTGGTGAAGATCATG
>SXMH01000028.1 GCA_005777405.1 Actinomycetota bacterium | reverse complement strand
GGTCATCAAGACCGTGCCCGAGTCGGAGATCGTCGCGACCCTCATCGAAGAGGCGAACCGACTCGCCGCGTCGATGCCGGAAGCTCCGCAGGGTTCGCCCGAGGTCGTCACCGCCTGAGCTGAGCGCGCTCGAAGTGGTGAGCGAACGTGTCCCCCTATCGGGGGACTGACCCGTGCGGGAGCCCCCTCACTACGCTGAAGCCATCGGCCGGGGGAGCCGACGGGCAGCGCCGGGGGCGGCGCGCGATCGTGCAACTGGATCGATCCTGGCGACTCTTCCGCCATGCGGTCTTCCCGCTTCGCGAACTGTCGTGAGTCGGGAAGGGCCTGCGAGCGATCCAAGCCCCCCTTGCCATCGCTCGCAGGCCTATTTCACATTCTGGCCCCCGAACGGGGGTCACGGCGGGCGAAACGCGGTCGGCATGTCGCGGCCAGTAGTCTGGGCCCGTGATCACGCGCCTTTCCACGCTCTTTCTCCGCACTCTCCGCGACGACCCCGCCGACGCCGAAGTGGCCAGCCACCGGCTGCTCGTGCGCGCCGGATACATCCGTCGTCAGGCCCCGGGAGTGTTTGCGTGGTTGCCGCTCGGCTTGAAGGTGCGGCGGCGCATTGAGGCGGTCATCCGCGAAGAAATGGCGGCCGCCGGCGCTCAAGAAGTGCACTTTCCCGCGCTCCTCCCTCGCGAGCCGTACGAGGCAACGGGGCGATGGGAGGAGTACGGCGACGGTATCTTCCGGCTGAAAGACCGCAAGGGCGCCGACTACTTGCTCGCGCCGACGCACGAAGAAGTGTTCACGCTGCTGGTGAAAGACCTCTACTCGAGTTACAAGGACCTGCCGCTTGCGATCTATCAGATCCAAGACAAGTATCGCGACGAGGCCCGACCTCGCGCTGGCCTGCTGCGCGGTCGCGAGTTCTCGATGAAGGATGCCTACTCGTTTGACGTCGACGATGCGGGCCTCGACGCCGCCTATCAGGCACAGCGCGACGCCTACGAGCGCATCTTCCAGCGCCTCGGGCTCGAGTACGTCATCGTGCAGGCCGACGCGGGCGCCATGGGCGGCTCGCGCAGCGAAGAGTTCTTGCACCCCACCGCGATCGGAGAAGACACCTTCGTGCGCTCCGCCGGAGGATACGCCGCCAACGTCGAGGCCTATCGCTCAGCTGTGCCCAATGCGCTGCCCACCGACGGGCAGCCTGAGGCGGTCATCCACGACTCGCCCGAAACTCCGACGATTGCCACGCTCGTCGCCCTCGCGAACGACCGCCACCCTCGCGACGATCGTGCGTGGGAAGCCTCCGACACGCTCAAGAACGTGGTGCTCCGCCTCACGCAGCTCGATGGCACGCGCGAAATCGTCATCGTTGGTCTGCCCGGTGACCGCGACGTGGACCTCAAGCGCGCCGAGGTTGCGTTCGCTCCAGCGGCGGTCGAGGCAGCGACCGATGAGGACTTCGCGAAGGCGAAGGGACTCGTCAAGGGCTACATCGGCCCATGGAGTGCCGCAGGCCCCGTGCTGGGCGAGACGTCGAGCACGGGCATCCGCTACCTCCTCGACCCTCGCGTCGTCGACGGCACCGCGTGGATCACGGGCGCGAACGAACACGAGAAGCATGTCTTCCACCTCGTCGCCGGTCGCGACTTCACCGCTGACGGCACGGTCGACATCGCCGAGGTGCGAGCCGGTGACCCCGCTCCCGACGGCAGCGGGCCCGTCGAGCTTGCTCGCGGAATGGAGATCGGGCACGTTTTCCAGCTCGGACGCAAGTACGCCGAAGCGCTCGGCCTCAAAGTGCTTGACGAGAACGGCAAGCTTGTGACGGTCACCATGGGGTCGTATGGCATCGGTGTCACGCGCATCCTCGCGGTCATCGCCGAGAATGCGCACGACGACAAGGGCCTCATCTGGCCGCGGGAAGTCGCGCCCTTCGACGTGCAGGTCGTCGCGGCAGGTCGCGATGAGGCCGCGTTCACGGTGGCCGAATCGTTGGCGGCCGAACTCGACGCCGCGGGTGTCGATGTGCTGCTGGATGACCGGCCGAAGGTCTCACCCGGCGTGAAGTTCGGCGACGCCGAGCTCGTCGGCGTGCCCCTCATCGTCATCGTCGGTCGCAAGGCAGCCGAGGGCATTGTCGAGTTCTGGGATCGCCGCACGGGAGAACGGTCGGAGATCACCGTCGGAGAGGTTCACACCAGACTTCAGTGACGCTTGAGCGACGCACGATCTCGCCCAACAACGAACGGCGTTCTGCTACTGTTCGCTCAGATTACCTCCACCCGACTCTGAGGAACTCGCCATGATGCGCTCCGTCCGCTCGCGTGTTGCGGCTCTTGTTGGTATGTCTGTCGTGGGTGTGAGCGTGCTCGCGCCTGCGGCCGCGCATGCCGCCCCAGGGGATGACGTTCTCGTCTTCTCGAACTCGAATGTCGTCGATACGTCGGCCGGGGTCGACGGGGGAGAGTATGAGTGGATTTCTGCTGCTTTGGCTGACGCGGGCTACGATGTCACTCCGTTCGACGGCGGAGACGGTTCAGAGTCTGCGTGGACCACTGCCCTGACCGACATCGAGGTCTTTGTGCTGCCCGAGCAAGAGGCGGGCGACTTCTACGACCCTCTCAACCCCCCTAGCTGGCTCAGTGCTGATGCCCACGATGCCTTGGTGGCCTGGATTCGTGCCGGGGGGGCGATGCTTCAGAGCAGCGCGTGCGATCCGAGCGAAGTCTCGGTGTTGAGCGCGGCTGTGGGAGTGGACTACAGCGACGTGGTCGATTGCAGCGTGGCAGATCCAGCGCCCCGGTGGATCGATGACGCAAGCCTGCCGGCAGCGCTTGATGGCGCGAACGGTACCTACGGCATGAACTTGACTGACATGAGCCTGGAGCAGCGCGGGGCGTTGTCGGTGTGGTACGCGGGAACCAACTTCGATGAGTGTGACGGAGCAGCCACCGAGTCGCTCGCGGCCGGTGTGTTCACTGCCGGGACTGGCCGTGTCGCGTTCGAAGCGTGGGACTACTACAACGACTCATCGAACGACCAAGCCTCCTGGAACGCGGTGCTTGCCGCGCTCATCGACGGCAACAGTTCTTCGTCGCTCTGGACGCCTGCTTCGCCGCCGCCCTCCCCGGAGCCGAAAGAGCCTGTCACCGCCACAACCGAGGCGGGCGACCGACTCTTCACCGTGAGCCCATTCACGACCTGCGAATCCGAGCACAGTCTCTTCCGTATCGACCCCGACACGGCACTCGCCGCCCCCGTCGGTGATTCGGAGATCTCCGGCGACGCCACGCAGGGTGCGTGGGATGCAACGACCGAGACGGCGTACTTTCCGTTCGACGACTTCGAACAAGGCGAGTACTTCCTCATGACGGTCGACCCCGAGACGGGCGAGTTCACCGCTGTCGGGGAATTCGATGTCGAGAATCTGGACTTCTTCGATGAGGTTTTCAGCCTCGCCATCGGGCCTGACGGCGAGGCCTATCTCATGGCCGCATTGGAGATCGGCGACGATTACTACGATCTCGCTCTGCTTTCCGTCGATCTGTCGACCGCGTCGTTGACCTTCATCGCTGAAATCGACGACAGTGAGCTCGATGAGCCCAACGGTTTTGCCGCTGATCCGACGACGGGAAAGTTCTACGCTTTCGAAGAAGACTCGCTTGAGCTGTTCGAGGTGAACGTGTCGACAGGCTCGATCACGGCACTCGGAACCCTGGAGTCTGACTCGATCACCGAAGACACTGACGTTACGGCACTGCAGATCGCGGAGGACGGAACGTTCTGGGTGGTATTTGACGAGGCGGAGTCATCGACCAACGATGACGCGGGCATGCTCGCGACGTTCACGCTCGCTGACATCGGTGCAGGGGCAGTCGTGGCAACGGAGGTGGGCATCATCACTGACGGGCCCATCCCATCGTGGTCACTGCTGGTTGTGCCAGGGGCACCAGAACTCGCAGCCACGGGCGTGAGAATCGAGGCGGGTGTCGCACTCGCGCTCGCGTTGATGCTCCTGGGGTTGGTGCTCGCCTTCGCCATGATGCGGCGACGCGAAGTCACTCCGCTCGACTAGCCGCGCTTGCCGCGCACGAGCGGAATCGGGCCCGTCACGCTGAGCTCGTCGCTCCACTGCTGCACGCCGCGCAGTTCCGGCAGGCGATCGCGGGTGAAGACCGGGTCTCGGCCGTCGCGGCGTTGCTGCTGGTAATCGCGCAGCAGCTTGAAGGCCACTCCTCCGAGCAGCGCGATCGCGGTGAGGTTCACGAGCGCCATGAGCCCCATGACGCCGTCAGCGGTCGTCCACACGAGCGACGTCGAGGCGACCGAGCCGCCGAAGACGGCGGCGATGACGAGCGCACGGTAGACCATGAGCGCTCGACGGTTCTCGGTGATGAACTCGAGGTTCGATTCGCCGTAGTAGTAGTTGCCGAGAATCGAACTGAACGCCAGCATCAGGATGACCACCGCGAGCAGCCCGCCAGCCCAGTCGCCGAGCGAACCGACGATCGCTTGCTGCGTGAGGTCGACGCCTCGGCCCGCAGCGGAGAGGTCGGGATTGGTGACGAGAATGATGAAGGCCGTGATCGAGCAGACGAGGAAGGTGTCGAAGTAGACGCCGAGCGTCTGCACGAGACCCTGCTTGACCGGGTGTGTGACCGCCGCTGAGGCGCCGGCGTTCGGGGCCGAGCCGAGGCCTGCTTCGTTCGAGAACATGCCGCGCTGCACGCCGACGAGGATGATCGTGCCGATCGCTCCGCCAGCGATCGCCTGGAAGCCGAAGGCGCCGGCGTAGATCTCGCCGAACACTCGCGGAATCTCGGTGACATTGAGGCCGACGATCGCGAGTCCGATGAGCAAGTAGAGCAGGGCCATCGCGGGCACGAGAGCCTGGGTGACGCTCGCGATGCGACGGATGCCGCCGAAGATCACCAGCCCGGTGAGCAGGGCGAGGGCGCCGCCGATGATCCAGGGGAGAGCATCCGGAGCAGCATCGCCGAGCGCGCCTCCCGTCGCGCTCACAATCGTGTTCGCCTGCAGGCTCGAGAAGGCGAAGGGGAAGCAGACGATGAGAATGATCGCGAAGACGATGCCCATCCACCGCTGACCAAGGCCGTGCTGCATGTAGTACGCGGGTCCGCCGCGAAAGCCGTCGCGGTCCTTGCGCTTGTAGAGCTGCCCGAGGGTCGACTCGACGAAGCTCGAGGCGCCGCCGACGAAGGCCATCGTCCACATCCAGACGAGCGCGCCGGGGCCGCCGAGCGCGAGCGCCGTCGCGACGCCCGCGATGTTGCCGACGCCGACTCGGGAGGCCGCTGAGACGGTGAAAGCCTGAAACGCCGAGATCGACTGCGGCTTGCCCGACTCGTCGCGGGGCGTGACGTCGGTGAGCGTGGAGAACATCGCTGGCAGCAGCCGCAGTTGCACGACGCCCGTGCGAACGGTGAACCACAGGCCGAGGCCGATGACGATCGGCAGCACGATCCATTGCCAGAGGTTTCCGCCCAGCGTTCCGATCACCGATTCGATGGCGTCCATGACATCGTTCATGTCGCTCAGGCTATCGGGGCGGTGGGCGGCGGGGCCGGGATGCTCGGCTCGCCGCGCGTGTCGACGCGAGCATTGCTAGGCTCGCCCCGTGCTCACGCTGACCGAAGTTTCCTCGTCCGTGCTCGCTCTCGCCGACACGGGTGCCGACACGGGCATCGTCACGACGCTCATCATCATCGCCGCGGTGCTCGGCGGACTCGGTGCGCTGCTCGTCGTGCTCAAAGTGATCGCGCGACGTCGGGTACGGTAGTGGGTTGACACACCCGCGCGATCGAGATTGCGTGAAGGTGGTCACCCCAACCGAATAGCGGAGGTACCGACGTGGACATCGACCTGGCAGTGCTGAGGATGATGGAGCGCGAGCGGGAGATCCCGTTCGACGAGCTCGTACAGATCATCGAGCAGGCGATTCTCACGGCCTATCTCAAGCACACCGACAACGACGAGCACCGCGCAGCCGAGCAGCGCTCGAGCGAGCATCCCGATGCCCCCCACGCGAGTGCTCGAGTTGAACTCGATCGCAAGACGGGACACGTGACCGTCTACGTACCCGAGTTCGACGACGAGGGTGCCCTCATCGGCGAGGTGCCAGACAGCCCTGATGACTTCGGCCGCATCGCCGCCTTCGCGGCGAAGCAGGTCATCAACCAGCGTTTGCGCGACATCGGCGACGACAAGGTGCTCGGCGAGTTCAAGGGGCGAGAAGGCGACATCGTCGCCGGCGTCATTCAGCAAGGGCCGAACCCGCGGATGATCCACATCGATCTCGGCACGGTCGAGGCCATCCTGCCCCCCGAAGAGCAGGTTCCTGGTGAGGACTACACGCACGGCAACCGCATTCGCGTGTATGTGACGAGTGTGTCGAAGGGACTCAAGGGCCCGCAGATCACGGTGAGCCGCACGCACCCCTCGCTCGTGCGCAAGCTTTTCGCGCTCGAGGTGCCGGAGATCGCGAACGGCGTCGTCGAGATCACCGCACTCGCGCGCGAGGCCGGTCACCGCACGAAGATCGCCGTGCGGTCGACTGAGCCCGGTGTGAATGCCAAGGGCGCGTGCATCGGCGAGCTCGGTCAGCGTGTGCGGGCGGTCACCGCCGAACTCGGCGCCGAGAAGATCGACATCGTCGACCACAGTGACGACCTTGCGACGTTCGTCAAGAACGCCCTGTCGCCGGCAAAGGTCAGCGATGCGTTCATCATCGATCCCACCACGAAGGCCGTGCGCGCCCTCGTGCCCGACTACCAGCTCTCGCTCGCGATCGGCAAGGAAGGGCAGAATGCCCGCCTCGCCGCGAAGCTCACCGGCGCGAAGATCGATATCCAACCCGACTCGGTGATGGACGAGTAAGCGTCCAGCACCCGAAGGGGTAACATGGAACCCGTCAGAACCTGCCTTGGCTGTCGACGGCGCGAACCGCGATCCTCTCTCGTGAGGGTGGTGGCCCGTGACGGAGCAGTGGTGGTCGACACTCGGGCCCGTCTCACGGGCCGGGGCGCGTGGGTGCACGGCACCCTCGACTGCATCGGTACTGCGACTGCGCGACGAGCATGGGCTCGCGCGCTGCGAAGTGCGATTCCACTCGACAGCTCAGGCATCATGACGCAATTCGGATCAACCGGATCCGACGAGAGAAAAGGCTGATCGGCCAATGGACAACTGATGAGCGGCTCGAAATGAGACCCGTCCGCAAGTGATGGTCCGCCCTGCCTGGGTGCGGACCCAGACAGGAGAAATGTGGCTGCCAAACCACGCGTGCACGAGATCGCCAGCGAACTCGGCATCGAAAGCAAAGTCGCCCTCGAGAAGCTCAAAGAGCTCGGGGAATTCGTGAAGGGCCCGTCGTCGACGATCGAGCCCCCCGTCGCTCGTAAGCTGCGCGCGGCACTCGAAGCACAGGGCATCACCGCCCCCAAGGTCGACGCGGCGCCTGCCAAGGCTCCCGCCAAGGTGCCGAGTGCACCGAAGCCGGCCCCGGCCGCACCCGCTCCCACGGAGCCCGTCGCCGAGACCCCGGCTCCCGCAGCCGAGCCCGCCGCACCTGCGGCGCAGGCAACTCCGGCTGCTGACGGCGACGCGCCCGCGCGTCCTGCTGCGTCGGGTCAACCGCGCCCCGGCAACAATCCCTTCGCCTCGCAACAGGGCATGGCTCGTCCCGGCCAGCCGCGCCCCGGCAACAACCCGTTCTCGTCGACGCAGGGTATGCCTCGGCCGGGTGGCGGCGCCATTCCCCGTCCGACGGCTCCGCGTCCCGGCGCGCCTCGTCCCGGAGCCCCTCGCCCCGATGGCGCTGGCCGTCCCGGCGGTCCTCGCGCGCCGTTCCAGCAGCGCACCGGCGGCCCGGGTCGTCCTGGCGGCTTCAGCGGCGGTCCTCGTCCTGCAGGCGCTCCCGGTGGTGGCTTCGGCGCCCCGCGTCCCGGTGGTGGCGGTGGAGGCCGCGGTCGCGGTCCTGGCGGAGGCACCGCTGGCGCCTTCGGTCGCGGTGGCGGAAAGAGCAAGGCTCGCAAGTCGAAGCGGACGAAGCGGCAAGAGTTCGAAATGCGGGAGGCCCCGTCGATCGGCGGCGTGAAGGTTCCCCGCGGCGACGGCAAGACGATCATCCGTCTGCGCCAGGGCGCGTCCATCAGCGACTTCGCCGACAAGCTCGAGACGGTCAGCGGCATGAGCTGCCCTCCCGGCAATCTCGTGACCGTGCTATTCCAACTCGGCGAGATGGCCACGGCCACCGAGTCGCTCGATGGCGCGACCTTCGAGGTGCTGGGCGAAGAGCTCGGCTGGCGCATCGAAATCGTCTCGCCCGAAGACGAAGACAAAGAACTGCTCGAAGGCTTCGACATCGATCTCGACGAGGAAGATGACGAAGAAGATCTCGTCATCCGCCCGCCCGTGGTCACCGTCATGGGC
>SXMH01000027.1 GCA_005777405.1 Actinomycetota bacterium | reverse complement strand
GTGTTCGAAAGGACGTGGGGGTTCAAGTCCCCCCTCGCGCACAGGTTGTTCTCTATGTTTTCTGCAGGGCCCCGGTGATGAGCCGGGGCTTTCGTTGTTAGGGACTCCGCCGCCTCGCGCGACGCTAGGCTCGGGCGCTATGGCAGCCGGCGCAGTGATGGTCACGTTCTCGGGATCGCTGGCGGATGTCGATCGAGGCGTTTACGACGAGCTGAGTCTGCGGGCCGCGCGTCATCCGTCTGAGACCGAGATGTACCTCATGACGCGCGTGCTCGCGTACTGCCTCGAGTTCGCGGAGGGCATCGCGTTCAGCGAGGGGCTCTCGTCGACCGAGGAGCCCGCGGTGGTCGTGCGCGATCTGACGGGACGGCTGACCGCGTGGATCGAAGTCGGCGCTCCCGACGCCGAACGTCTGCACTACGGCAGCAAGCTCGCCGATCGCACGGTGGTCTACACGCACCGCGACCCCGCCAAGGTGTTGGCGGCTTGGGCGGGAAAGCGCATTCACCAAAGTGAACGCATTCGCCTCTACAGCTTCGACCCGGGTTTCATCGACGCAGCGGTCGCCGAGCTCGAGCGGCGCAACGAGATCACCGTGTCGGTGACCGAGCGGCAGCTGTATCTCGAGCTCAACGGAGTGACGTTGAGCACGGCGGTGCATGAGCATGAGATCGCCTGAGGCCGCGCCGGCCGACAGGTGAGCTGTACCCCAGGGGGGTAGTGCACAATGGAGGGCATGGAGAAGCTCGACATGCCTCAGAACACCCTCAACCTGCTCGGTGCATCGACGTCGGGTGGCGGATGCTGCGGTGGGGGCGGCGCCTGCATGTGCGGAGGCGGGGGAGCGGCTGCTGCGGCTCCGGTCGACCTCGACGCGACTCCGGCGCCCGCTGGCATCGGCAACGCTGGCGCGCGCACGAGCGGCATCGGCAACGGCGCGGCACCCGGCGGGCTGGCCGTGGAGTACCTCGTAGAAGGCATGACCTGCGGCCACTGCGTCGCTGCGGTGAAGAGCGAGGTCAGCGCGATCGACGGCGTCGACGCCGTGGAGATCGTGCTCAAGAACGGCGGCGCGTCACGCGTCACCGTGCGCTCGAGTGCATCGGTGAGCCCCTCCGCGATTCGTGACGCTGTCGCCGAGGCGGGCTACACCCTGCTGTAGAGCCGGGCGGCTACGCGCGCTGCGCGCGGCGACGGCCGAGCAGCAGCAGAGTGCCGAGACCGAGCAGGGTGGCGGCGGCGATGAGGGCTGCGTGAGCATCCACGCCGGTGTCAGCCAGCTCGGGGTCGTCCTCGTCGACGATGACCTCAGCTACCGGCTGCCAGTTGATGACGGTGGCACCGGCGGGGAGTCCGCGCGTGAGACGGCCGTCGAAGCTCGCGAACTCGGCCATGACCTCGCTCGCGGGCGCCGCAGCTGACGACAGCGCCGGCTCTGCATCGCCTTCGGCCGGTGTTTCGGTCGACGACTCGTCCGGCGGCAGGATGACGATCGGGTCAGGCACCGCAAGCTTGTGGAAGAACGACACGACCACCGTCTCGTCGGGCGCGACGGTTGCGCCAGTGCCGTCGGCGACGATGAAGATTTCGTCGCCACCGAAGTAGGGAACCGCGGTTGCTGCGGCTCCGTCGATGCCCCACGCCAGACCCGAGGGGGTGGTGCCCTCATCGCCGACCACGTAGGCCCAGATGTCGGCAGGCTCGAGCTCACCCGGGTCGGTATCGACGGTGGAGGGCTCGGAGCTGCGCACGAGCTCGGTGATCGCACCCCAGTCGCTGTTGTAGGAGTAGTCGAGTCGCACGGGCTCGGTGCTCGTGTTCGTCACGACGAAGTCGAGGCGCAGCAGGTCGCCAGGGGCGAGGATTCGCGCGGACGACGTTGCCGACAGGCCCCACGGTGTCGTGACGGTGTCGTTGCAGGCGATGACGAAGTCGGAACCCTCGGTGATGGTGACGCCCGTGCACGCGAACGCGACGTCGGCGTCGCCCACGGGGTCGCGCAGCACGAACTGCGAGTTCTGCAGGTTGTTGCCCGCACCGTAGTCGGTTCCGTCGTAGTAGCCGAGCTGCACACCCCACTCGCCGCCGCCCGCCCCGACGTACCAGTTGAAGTCTCCGGCGTCGACGAACGCGCCCGACCCGTTGGCGAGCGCGGGAGCGGTCGAGCCCAAGGCGAGACCGACACCAACGAGGGCTGCGGCGGAGACAGTGACGGTGCGGCGGAACGACATGGGTGGCCTTTGCGACGACGTGACGGGGGGCGAGCGAAAACAATGCGCTGCGCTCAGCATAGAGTCGCGACGGGCCTGGGAGTATGCCTGTCTTCTTGAGTACCCCAGGGGGGTATTGCTACACTTCCCGGCATGACCCCCAACTCAGCGATCGACAGCAGTGAACTGCAGCTCGACCTGCAGGGCATGACGTGCGCCTCGTGCGCCAACCGCATCGAACGCGGGCTCAACAAAGTGCCCGGCATCGAAGCGACAGTCAATTTCGCCACCGAACGTGCGACGGTGCGGTTCGTGGATGCTGATGCCGAGCAACCCGGCAGCCCCAACCCGGGGCGCCCCGATGTCGAGCAGCTGCTCGCCGCGGTCGACAAAGCGGGCTACCGCGCGACGCTCGTGGAGACGCGCGTCGCGAGCACAGCATCCACCGAAGCGAGCGCCGGCGACCACAGCGCTCACGACAACGGCGCCCACGACCACGACCCCGGGGACATCGGCGACTTGCGTCGTCGCCTCATCATCTCGGCCGTGCTCACACTGCCCGTGCTCGTGCTCTCGATGGTGCCCGCCTGGCAGTTCACGAACTGGCAGTGGCTCGCCCTCGCGCTCGCCTCGCCCGTGGCGGTGTGGGGTGCTCTGCCGTTCCACGCTGCCGCCTGGCGCAGCGCTCGGCACCTCGCCGTGGGCATGGACACCCTCATCTCGCTCGGTGTCAGCGCCGCCTACCTGTGGAGCCTCTACGCGCTGTTCTTCGGCGAAGCGGGCATGCCCGGCATGACGATGTCGTTGCAGTTGCTGGGTCGGCCCGAGGGCGGCGCCCATGAGATCTACCTCGAGGTCGCCGCGGCCGTCACTGTCTTCTTGCTGCTCGGTCGCTACCTCGAAGCGCGCGCCAAGCGCAGCTCGCGCGCGGCCCTCGACGCCCTGCTCTCACTCGCGCCGGCCGAAGCGTCGCTCGTGCGCGACGGCGTCGAATCGCGAGTGCCCGCATCGTCGCTGCAGGCGAACGACCGCTTCGTGGTGCGCCCGGGTGAAACGATCGCGACGGATGGCGTGGTCGTCGAGGGCGCATCGAGCGTCGATGCCTCCCTGCTGACCGGCGAATCCGTGCCGGTCGACGTCACTGTCGACAGCCGTGTCAATGGCGGCACGCTCAACGTCGGCGGATCGATCGTCGTCGAAGCCTCGCGCGTCGGCGCCGACACCGAACTCGCACGACTCGCGCGGCTCGTCGAAGAGGCCCAGACCGGCAAGGCCGACGTGCAGCGACTGGCCGACCGCGTCTCGGCGATCTTCGTGCCGGTCGTCATCGTGCTCTCGTTGCTGACCCTCGCCGGCTGGCTGCTCATCGATGGTTCGGTCGAGCTCGCGTTCACCGCCGCTGTCGCGACGCTC
>SXMH01000026.1 GCA_005777405.1 Actinomycetota bacterium | reverse complement strand
GCCCGAGCCCGAGGGCCCTCGCAGCACCACGAGTTCACCCGCTGCGATCTCGAGGTGCGCATCGACGAGGGCGTCGACGCGGCTGATCCCCTCGCCGTAATGGCGGCTGAGGCCTGCGCACTGCACCACCACGGTGCGGGGTGCCGCGTGACGACCGGTCATCGTTCATCCTCCGAGTCGGCGCGGTGCACTTGCACGTGATCCTCTTCGAGCTCGAGACGCACTCGGTCGCGCATCGCGAGTCGCGTGATGTAGTCCTGCGGCAACTGCATTCGGCCGACCTTGTCGAGCACCGCGTACTCGCGAGCGTGCAGGTGCTCGGTGCCGTGCTCGTCGAGCCGGGTGCTGCGCAGAACTTCGGTCGAGGTGCGACCGTCGCGAATCTGCACGGTGCGGCGCACTTGCGTCGAGACGTCGCTGTCGTGCGTCACGATGAGCACGGTGACTCCGAGCCGCTCGTTGACGTCGCGCAAGGCATCGAAGACCCTCTGCGAGTTGGCCTCATCGAGCGAGCCGGTCGGCTCATCGGCGAAGAGCACTTCGGGTTCGTTCGCGAGAGCCACAGCGATCGCGACACGCTGCTGCTGACCTCCCGACATCTCGGGAGGGCGTCGGTCGCGCAGCTCGCCGATATCGAGCAGCTCGAGTAGGTCATCCACTCGTCGCGACCGCTGAGCACGGGGGCGCCGAGCGATCGCGAGTGACTGGGCGATGTTCTCGCCGGCTGTGAGGTAGGGCAGCAGGTTGCGTGACGTCTGCTGCCAGACGAAACCGATGGTGCGGCGACGAAAGAGGGTGCGCTCGCGCGCGGTCATCGTCAGCAAGTCGTGCCCTGCGACGCTCGCTCGGCCGGCAGTCGGCCGGTCGAGGCCCGACAAGATCGACAGCAGAGTCGACTTGCCCGAACCGGAAGCACCCACGATCGCCGTGAGCTCTCCGCGGTCGACGCCGAGGGTCAGCCCCTGCAGCGCTTGCACCTCAACACCTTCGGCCGAGAAGATGCGCACGAGATCGGCGCAGTCGATCTGCATCATGATGAGTCTCCCATCGTGAGTATTCCAGCCGGCGCAAGGCGGCGACCGAGGGCGAGCGCGATGACCGCCGCCACCGCAACGATGCCCGCGAAGAGGGCCAGCACAAGCAGCACCGGCAGCGGCTCGATGACCGCGCCCACGACGGCCTCTCCGCCGATGAAGTCGCGCAAGTCGAGCACTGCGGTGACGAGCGTGGGCAGCACGAGGCCGAGGAGCGTGCCGACGGCGAGGGCGACGACCGCGAGGGGTCCGAGCTCCCACGACTGCACGCGACGCAACTGCGCCGTCGACATGCCGATCACGCGCAGAATGCCCAACAGTCGATTGCGCGCCGCGGCGGCGGCCGCGGTCGCGAGCACGATCGTGATGAGCATGAGTGCGAGCGAGGCGAGCGCGGCGATGACGAGCGCCGCCTCAAGACCCTCGACGATGGGGGTGCGGGCGGTGGCGAGCGCCGTCGCGCGGTCGGTGGAGGTCACGACCGCTGCGCCGGTGGGCTGAGCCTGCTCGATGATCTGTCGGGCCTCAGCGGTGAGGCTCGCGGGGTCGGCGTCGTCGGCCACGCTCAGCAGCGCGACCGTCGGCACGGCGAGCTCGACGCCGAGGGCGGCAGCGGCATCAGCATCCACGAGAATCCAGCCTCGGCCGGCACCGGGCAGCACACCGGCGTCGATGACGTCGGCGACGACGATGTCGGCCTCACCGAGAGTGCCCGTCGCGCCGACCGACACCGCGCTCCAGTTGGACGACAGCACCACGGGCACGGCGCCGGCAGCGAACGATGCGTCGGGGAGGTCAGGGCGAACCGCCTGGAGGGCGGCGGCGTCGGCAACAATGACGGAAGCAGTGCGGTCATCGCCGTCGACGACGAAGGGAACGTCTGGGGTCACGGAGTAGGCGACCGCGGCGGTGACGCCCTCGAGCTCGCGCACTGCGGCGATCATCGAGTCGTCGATGACGGCTGCCTGCAGCCTCGCATCGGCACCGACCTCGACAGCGGCGCGATCGATGAGCCCTGCACTTACCGTGCTCGACAGCACCGTCGAGAACACGACGATCGAGACGCCCACGACGAGCGCCAGGGCGGTGGCGAAGCCCAGAGCAGGGTCGCGCAGGGCGCGGGCGCTGCCGAAGACGGCGGTCGCGTCGCCGCGACGGCGCACCCGTTGCTGCACGGCGCGCAACACCCACGGGTAGAGCCGCAGCGCACCGAGGCAGGCCGCAATGGCGAGCAGCAGGGGTGTCGCGCTCAGCAGGGGGTCGATGCCGACGACGGTGCTCGGCCCCGCCAGTCCGCGACGCGAGAGCAGCAGCAGCGCGAGCGCGGCGAGCGCGACGACCGACAGTTCGATGATGATTCTGGCCCTGCTGCGAGCCGGGCTCGTGAGGTCGTGCCGGCGCCGGGCACTCGGACGAGCCGTCGTGAGGGCCCCCGCGAGCAGCGCGGGAATCAACCCCACCGCGGCCGGCAGCAGCGTCTCGAGTGGCCCCGACTCGTCGGGGATGAGCGTCGCGGCGATCGCCACGCCGAGCACCGCTGCGGGCATCGAGAGCACGAGCATCTCGAGTGCCATGACCCCGCGTAGTTGCAACTCACCCGCTCCGCGAGCTGCGGCGAGACTCAACGCGGTCGCCCGGCGGGTGAGCACCGACCGAACGCCCAGTGCGAAGACGGCGACGAGCACGCCCGCGAGACCGGAGACACTGAGAGCGATGAGCGCCGACATGGCGGCGACGCGCACCATCGTCGCGGCGATGAGGTCGGGCAGGTTGCTGCGAAAGTCGAGCTCGCCGCCGTACTGCAGACCCGGGCTGGCAGTGAGCACTTGGCGCGCTTGCTCTTCGAGCTCGACCGCGTCGGCATAGCTCATCGACGCGGGGTCAATGGGCATCCAGGCGCACATCGTGCCGACCGCGAGCTCTTCTGTCAACGAGGCGAACGACTCAGGCGACACGTAGACGGAGGTGCGGATGATGGTCTCTGCACGCTCGCCCCGCAGCACTTGCGGCGCAGCGAGGTCGGCCGCGTGCATCCACCGACGGTCGGTCGGCTCGCGCGGTTCGTACACGGCCGTGACGACGAGCGGGGCCGGCGTGAACCCGATGACGTCGCCGACCTCGACGCCGAGTGCCGTGGCAGAGGCTGTCGAGATCGCCACCTCGATGGGCGGCGGCTCACCGGCGGAGAGACCGACGCCTCCGATGGGCGCCCACCCGGTCGGCGCGACGCCCTCGACGATGTCGACCTGGTCGAGCCACTCGAGGTCGATGCTCAGCGAGAGGGTCGCGCGCGCCTCGAGGTCGGCCACTTCGGCGGTGTCGACGGGAGTCTGCACCATCCACGAGATCGGGCCCGTCGCGTCGAGCAGCGGTGACGGGATGCGCTCGCGAAACGCCTCGAGCGCTGACTCGGTCGTGTCGGTCAAGTACTCGGTGCCGAGTCGCGATTCGGAGAGCGGGATGCCCAGCCGACCCGTCGCGACCAGATCGACGATGAGCGGCGACTGTTGCGCGAGGTCTTGCTGCACTTCGTCGGTCGCCACCTGGCCGAGCGCTCGAGGCGCGAGCGCGATGCTGAGCACGGCCAGCAGCACGAGCACGGGCAGCAGCAGCGACACGGCTCCCCCGCTGCGCAGATGGCGCAGAAGCAGGCCGGGCGCCGTAAGTCGAGTGCGGGTCATCGGTCACGCTCCACGCTGCCGGCGGTGCGCGCGTCGCGAGCGATGCGGAGTGCAGCCGCGAGGGCGATGACGACGAGGCCGAGGGCAACGACCCCGAGTGCGAGCGCGCCGGTCTCGCCGTCGAACGCCAACGTGGTCACCGCCGCGGCCACGTCGCCCGGCAGAGCCGCCCGGGCGAAGGGCACGACGGCGAGCTGTGCGACGGCAACCCCCGCGGCGAGTCCTCCGAGCGCGCCGGCGAACACGGTGAGCGCCACCTCGTTCCACGCGATCGCACCTTGCCGAGAAGCACTCACGCCGAGCGCGCGTAGCACCGCGACCTCGGCCCGTCGGTCGCGCCGTTGCGCTCGCACCGATGACGCGATCACGACGAGGGCGAGCACGGCACTTCCCCACGCGGTCAACCACAGCGCGAGCACAGCCGAACCCAGCGCGGTGCGCAGTGGCAGTTCGATCGCGTCGTCGATGCGGCTACCGGCAGGCAAGAGCACGCGTGCGGCCTCGCCCGTCGCAGCCACGTCTGCCGCTGCCTCATCCACGCCGATCCACAGCAGGCGCAGCGCGGGCACCGGCTCGGTGGCGGCGAACTGCAGGGTTCGCACGAAGCCGAGATCGATGAGCACGGCACGCGGGTCGGGCGCGCTCGGCACCGCTGCGACGACGTCGATGATGGTGGCATTGAACGGGGATGCCCCGCTCACGCTCCGCAGACTGATGGTGTCTCCGACGCCCGCCGCGACGGTCTCGGCGAGCGCCTGCGACACCACGACCGGCACGGCGTCACTCGACAGCACTCGCGGAGCAAGTCGCACGCTGCGCGCGCTCGAATCAGCCACGAATCCGCGGCCCGACTCGCTCGACTGCGGCGGCGCGAGTCGAAGGTCGAGCGAGGTCGGGTTCCAGTACACGGCGATGTCGCTCTCGGTGGTTGCCGATGGGCCCGCGCTGCGCAGCGATGCGAGCTCCCAGACGCCCGTCGCGTCGAAGGGCACGGCGTTGGCGTCAGCGTCGATCTCGGCATCGATCGCCAACACGCGCAACGGTCCCGGCGCGTCGCGCACCGACGGCGGCAGCTCGGCTGCGTACTCGATGAGCCCGCTTTCGGCAGGGCTCTCGGCAGGGTTCTCGGCAGGGCTCTCGGCAGGGTTCTCGGCAGCGTCGAGCGACTGCACCTGCAGCGCCACCGCGCGCATGACGCCGTAGCCATCGGAGAACTGCAGAGTGATCTCCGGGGCGATCGTGAAGCCCGCGACGAGCGCGGTGAGTTCGAGGCGCTCGGCACCGGCGGGCACAACGGGGCCGGGCAGGTCGACTCGCAGCGCCTCGGCCAGGTCACGTGCGCCGGGGAGCGCTGCGGGGGCGGCGAGGTCGCGGAGGGCATCCGGTGCCGCGGCGACGAGAGAGAACTGCTGACCGCCGATTTGCAGCTCTTCCTCGTGCAACGTCGCGACCCCGATGACGCCGGGCACAGCGCTGACCGCATCGACCGCGTGCGACGAGATACCGGCGGGCACGATCGCCGCGATGTCGGAACCGGCGCGAGACTGAGCACTGCGGTCGAACGACAGCGTCCAGGTGCCCGCGTAGGCGGCGGCGAAGACGATCACCGAGACCGTGATGGCCGACATGGCGACCGAGGCCGTCGCGACCTCGGGGCGGCGAGCCACGTGAGCGACGGCGAGCGCACCGACCACCGATGAATTGCGTCGCGGGCGATCGAGCAGCCGCACGATCATCGGCACACCCATGGCGACGATGAGCACCCCAGCGATGAGCAGCAGGGCGGGTGCGGCAACCGGCACGGGGTCGACCGAGAGCTCACCGCGCGCGTCGGGGATGAGCGGCGAACCGTAGAGCAGCAGCTGCCAGGTCGAGAGGGCGGCCGCTGCTGTGACGACCACGACCAGGCCGAGGCCTGCCGTGCGTGCCCTGCGCATCGACGAAGCGCCGCGGTCGACGTCGAAGCGGCGAACGACGCCCCACGATGCGAGGCCGGTCACTGCCGCGGCGAGTGCCGCGACGCCCGCGCCCGTGACCGCCGCGGGCGCCCAGGACAGCAGCGGCCCAGACACCCCCTGGGCGACGAGCAGCGCGGCGGCGGCCGCGACGCCGAGTGCCGCACCGAGTGCGCCAACGACGAGGGCTTCGCCTGCGGCGCGCACCGTGAGTGTCAGTGTCGATGAGCCCCGCGACCACAGCAGTCGTGCCTCGTCGACGCGAGCGAGCGCGAGCAGTCGGGCCAGTTGACCGAGCGTGGCGAGGCCGACGACGGCGATGAGCACCCGCACGACCGGTTCTACGGCGGCCAACCCCAGCACGTTCGCTTCGACGACGTTCGCCGCAGCCACGAACTCGCCGCGACGCTCCAGCCCTTCCAGATCGCCCACCGCTTCGCGCAGTGAGCCCGAGAGCCGTGACCAGACTCGGGGCAGCGTCGACAGGTCATCGAGGGTGAGGTCGGCCACGTCGGGCACGATGCTCCACGTTGCCTGGGCTTCGCCGAGGCGACTCCACTCCCCCTCCTCGACGAAGACGGCGGCGAAACGCTCGCGCGCGGCGCCTTCCGTGACGAGCAGCGAGTCCGTCCAGCGCGGGTCGAGCGGGTCGAGCACTCGCCACGTGCCGGTCACCTCGAAGAGCTCGCCGTTGAGGTCGATGACCTCACCGACCTCGATGCCGAGCGTCTCGGCAGCATCGGCCTGCATTGTGGCGCCGCCCGCGCCCGACCACTCGCCTGCCACCACCTCGGCACGCTCGGGCACGTCGGGCACGCTGAACACCTGGATCGGGCGGGGCGCGGTCGTGGCGGCATCGGCGTCGATCGGTGCCTCACTGAGCGTGAGGTTGACGCGGCCCTCCACGATGCGGTCGGTCGCGATACCCGCGTCGGCCCGCGCGAAGTCGCCCTCGATTGCCCCGCGTACTGCAGCGTCTTGCGCCGTCGCGTCATCCGCGAGCGGCAGGGAGAGTCTGAGTGCGCGGTCATCGCCCGACAGCCCGGCAAACTCGCCTCGCACACCTGCATCGGCCCGCTGCTCGAGCAGCACGCCGGTCGCCACGATGAGGCTCGTGATGACGGCGACCGAGAGAACGAGTGCGCTGAGCAGACTCCATCGACGCAGCACACGCGAGAGCACGAGCATGGCGAGCCTCAGCGGTGCGCGCTGCGCGTCATCGTGCGTCGATCGACACGCTTCACCAACGACCAGCCGTCCTCTTCGATGACTCCGAGCGCGTCGGCGGCACGCGCCCCGCCCGGGTACAGGAATGGTATCTGTCGAGCACCCCTCGGCATAGGAGCGCTCTCGCTCGCTAGTTTCCTACTGCCGCGCCTGCCCTGTACTCGCCGCTGCGCGAGTGGCACACTGAGCGCGTGCCGACCGAGCATCCCCTCACCGACGCGATCGCCGCGCTCACGCCGCCCGCGCGCGATGTGCTCGCCGGCTGGCACGCCCGCGCGCTCGAGCTCGAACCGTCCGTCACCGAAGGCATCACTTACGGCATGCCCGCACTGTTCTATCGTGGGCGCCCGCTCGTCGCCGTCGCCGTGACCGCCGCGGGCTACTCGGTCTACCCGTGCAGTGGGTCCATCGTTGAGCAGGTTGCTCCCCTGCTGGGCGACCTCAAGCGCAGCAAGGGTGCGGTCGCGTTCACCGCTGCTCGCCCCCTGCCGGTCGAGGCGTTCGACGCCCTCGTCACTGCTCGTCGGGCTGAGATCGACGCGAGCGCCACCACGGCATCGACAGCAACGACGCGAGCACCGCGCCCATCGCGTTGACGATGACGTCGTCGATCGACGACACTCGGCCGAGCTGCAGCACCGCCTGCAGTACTTCCACAACTACGGAAAGCCCGGCCGCCACTCCCCCGACGATGAGGGGCACCCACCGTGGATGCCCGAGCCGCAGTCGCACCGGAAGAAAGAACCCGACCGCGGCGAACGCCAGCAGGTTGCCCACGACCTGCACGAGCGAGTCACCGCCGCGCAGCACATCGAGCAGGTCTCGCAGCGGCACGAGCTGCAGCCCGCCAGGTGCCGCGGTGGGGGTGAGGATCATCCACAGCCACGGGGCCGTGCCCACGAGCATCCCGACCTCGCTGATGCTCGCCCGCACCGCCCACGAACGCGACCAGCCAGCCTTCGTGCGCGCCCGCACCAGCAGGGCGACGGCGAGCGCCCCCAGTGGCACGCCGACGAGCAGGGTGACGAGGATGACCGGGCCGTAGCGGTCGGTGATCGTCGTCATCGTGGGAGGTGTCTCGCCGTCAGGCGGCGGGCGCTCGGTGGTCGATCGCGAGCCAGCGGGTCAGCACGCCAAGCAGTGCCGGCTGATTCGCGCGGATGTCGTCGACGTCAACAAAGGTGATGAGGCCGCGGATATCGGAGGCCCACTCGACGAGGCCTTCGTCGTCGGCGAGCACGGGGGCACCCTTCTTGCTCTCCGGCCGAGTGGCACCCATGTGCAGCACGAGCTTCACGCGCCCCTCTTTGTTGCGCAGATTCATCGTGATGCGGTCTTCACCGTCGAGCACGTAGCTCGGGGCATTCCACTTGATGTGCTCGGTGAGATCAGCGTCGAGCGAGGCGATGATGTCGCGCAGCAGTTGCACTTGTTCTCGCGTGACGTCGTCGAGGGCGCTCACGATCTCCGCGACAGAGGGCTGCGCGCTCGGGGTCATGGGCTCAGCGTAGAGCGAGGCACCCTCGTCAGTGCGCGGTAGCGGGTTCGACGGCGTCGAGCCGCTCGAGCTTGCGGATGAGCCGGTGCACGATGTTGAGCGGAATAATGCCGACGATTCCGAACGACATGTCGATGAGCATCCACCCGACAGGGATGCCGCGTACGCTGCCCGCGATCAGGGCCAACGGAATGACAGCGACGCAGCAGATCATGCCCCACTGGATGATCCAGATGTTGCGCACCGGGTCGCGCAGCGGGCCGATGAACGCGATCGCGATAACGAGGTGCGCGAACGCGAGCCAGTCGGTGCCGTAGGCGAGAAACGGATAGTCGTCGTTGGTGGCGATGAGGGCGTCGCGAATGCGGTCGATCCACGCCACGAAGTCGGGCATGAGCTGCGGGATGGGCGTTGCCCGCAGCAGATCGGAACCCCACCGCAGCTCGGTCTCGAGAGGAAACGCGGTGATGCCACTCAGCACGAGCGCCACGATGAAGAAGATCAGCCAGGCGCGGATGTGGCGGAGAGTCGTGGTGCGCTCGTCGCGAGTGGTCACGTCGAGCAGTCTGGCATCGCCTGTAAGTTCGACACGTGCTCACGAATCGAGATCATTGACATGCAGCGGATGCTGGGCCTTCGCATTCGTCGGTGGTACGTCAAGCTGCTTTATGCGGCTGGGGTATGGATAGTTGGATTCCTCGTTGTGTCACTCGTCGACGTGGGCGTCCCGCTCGGCGTTGTCCGCATCGCGAACGACGTGCTGACGCTGGCAGGCATCCTGTACGGGGCACGCATCTTTCGGGGCATAGATGAGCCTGACGAGCCATCCCGGCCGTGGTGGCAGATGACTGCTCGTCGCAGATTGAGCCTTGTGGTCGGAGCCCTGGCAACTGTCGCAGTGGCGGCCTACCTCATTACCTTCCTTGGTGCCGCAGTCGGACAGGAGTCGGCTTTGCGATCGATCGAGAGACAGACTTTCAGCGGGTCGATCGTCACTTCGATCTTCCTTGGGGTTCTCGCGTTCCTGTATCTGAACTCGGCGGCACGCCTCCCGAAGCCCGCACCGCGAAACCGGCCACCCAGACTCACCAAACCGCCGAGGCTGACGTAACGCCGAACACCGTGCCAAGGCAGGTTCAGCACTGACTATCGCCGCCGCGACCCCGCCCACGCCACGGCAAACAACACGGTCGAGAGGGGAACAGTGACGGCGTAGAACGCCCAGCCGGTCGGGATAGCGTCCGGTGCTGAAGTGATCAGCGCGAACACCGGCGTCGCGACGAGCGGGATGACCGCCAGGCGACCCAGGGCACGCCAAGGGGTGGGGCCTGCGAGGGGCTCGGGCGCAGCATCCATCGGCTCAGATTCGGAGCGCGGGGGCCTCGTCGTGATGATGGCCACCAGCACCAGCACCACGAGCGCGGGGCCGACGAGCGAGAGCGGGTGGGAGATGCCGTTGAACACGGCGAGCGCCGCGAGCAGCACGATGGCGGTCATCGAGCCGGGCAGCCCCGGGTGGGCGCGGCCCCGCAGCGCCCACCAGCCGGCGAGCCCCGCCGCGTAGACGAAAGTCGTGACGGCCATGAACGCCGCGTACTCGCCGATCGCGATCGCGGCTCCTTCCTCAAAGCGCCAGAAGGCGGCCCAGGTGCCGATGGATGCTCCCACCGCGCCGAGCCGCCACAACGACCCGCGCAGCGGGCGGTCGAGAGTTCGGGGAACCCACCACCACCCCACCAGCACTGTCAGCAGCGCGTGCCAGGCGAGGCCCGTCCAGCTGATGGTGAACGGCAGATCGTCGATGACGGTTGTCACGATGACGCCCTCGACGAGCCAGCCGTAGAGCGCCCCGATCAGCAGGATGCGCCGCCACGCTCCCGAACCGGTCGCGCTCACGCGCCAGCGATGCGCGACGAAACGCACCACCTGCACGGCGAGTGCATAGGCGACGACCGTGCTGGCGAACCCCAGCACCGAGTCTCCCGGCCGCAGCTTCGCCCAAAACCACGACTCACTCACCACCACCGCAGCCACCGACAGGCACACGGTCGCCGCGTACGAGAGCGCGAGGCGCGTGAGCGGGCTGCGGGCGCACGCCATCGATGCGCGCTTAGCGCCGCCCGCGCGCGCTCATCACCTAGCGGCGCCCGCGAAACGGCATGATCGACACCACCGACGCGGCTGATAGCACCGCCGCGAAACTCAGAAGCGACCCGATCGACAGCACCGAGAACGCCGACCCAATCGAGCCGATCGACCCCACCGACCCCACGCTGCCCACCGACAGCACCGACCCCGAGCTGCCCACCGACAACACCGAATCGCGCGAACGGATGCTCAGCAGCGACCCACTCGGCGTGCGACGTTTCGGCATGGGTTCAGGGTAGTTGCGCGGTTCAGGCCGCACCACTAGTCGGTGGGGCGTTTGCGGAATGACCAAGACGCCAGCCAGATGCAGGCAAGCGGCCGGCATCTCCGGAAATGAGATTGGGGCTGAACCCATCGACTCAGCTTGAGACTTCCATTTGAGCGAATGCCGCCGGTTGATGAACACTGATGGCACTGAGGTTCGAACCTGATCTCACGTAGACACTCCTCCCTTCGAAGGTAAACGACTTCAGGATGACGACGACGTCAATCAGCCGTCGCGCTCCCGCAGCGCGGTCGGGATCGTGACAGCGCGCACGAGCGGTGCTGGCCTCACAGAATGGGGGTTCTGCGCGAACTTAGAGAACAGGTCTGCGGGTAGCCACTCGCTCAAGTGAGGGAGTTGGCTCGGGCCGCTGGGTTCGCTTGAGGACTCGAACAACACTCCACGGGCAGTCGGGCTGATCCGGTCAGCTGGGAGAAACGGAAAGTACTGTTCGTAAGGGTGCCCCAACCACGTCCACCAGGTTGGCACCGGCGGCAGTCCCGTCCACCCCTGGCGTGACTTTGGGTAGATTTCCCACTCTGTCGCGCCGTCGACCCAGATCGAACGCCCAGTCCAGATGTTGCCGGCCGTCACTCCAGCAGATGCATAGAAGGCTGGCAGCTGGTCTGCAAGCGTCGTGAACAGGTTGCGGACAGCGACCTGCCACCGGGCATCCTTGATCGGTTCCGCGAGGAAGTCGAGCGAAAGCGACCAAAACGCATCAGGGCGAAGCGCCGACGGCCCTGCGCTCAGGTGCCCTCCCAGGCATGGAACGGTTCCCGACGTGTGCAGGGAAAGGATGGACTCTTCCCATGCCCGAAAGAAGCCCTCCGAGCCGTCGATGGCGAGTTTGCCTTGGAAAGGCTCGTACTCGCCGAACCGTCGCGGCAAAGATTCGGGCAAGATTTGTCGGGCTGTATCGAAAAAGGCCGAAGCCGGGTTCGGCTTCAACTCGTCGCGAAGGCAGAACCATTGGAGATGGAGTACCTCGACTCGGGTATGCCGCTCGGGCTTTTGAATTACGCGAGAACGTGATCGCGACCAAACTTCACCCGACTGCTGATTTGAGGAAGCTCCGTCGAGAGCTTCTGCGAGTCTGCGGGCAAAGCGTGTTGCGTGCGGAATCTCAGACTCGGTGGTGCCCTCAACGCTGATCGAGTAAAGGAATCGCGCGCCGAGTACTAAGGCGCCAACGTCCTCCGGAACATCCTCGGCCTCGACCGCATCTGGTCCGTCGATCGTGAAGCTATAGCGGCGTCGCACACCACGAACGACCGTGAGCGACCTTCCGGATCCCTCTTCCATAGCGAGCCCGCTCGCCTGCGCGATCAGCGTGCGAAGCTCTTCAATCGATGCAGAGCGCGACGTGTAGACGGCGAGGTCGTAGGACATGCTCACATGCTTACACGAGCGATCCTTCGGTCGTGGGCACCTGGCGTTCTGATCGACACGGATTCCCGCAAACGAGATTCCCTGCTTCCGCAAACGACCCTCGGTGCCCCTGGAGGGACTCGATCCCCACCGTGCCGCCGCGACGCCGGCCAGCCGGCTCCGCGGACTGCGCGGCGTGGGCCCACGAAGGGTTCTCGCGGCACCCAGAGACGTGAAAGGGGATGGTGAGCCACCTGCGGTGGGTCACCATCCCCTTTGGTGCCCCTGGAGGGACTCGAACCCCCAACCCTTTCCTTAGGACGGAACTGCTCTTCCATTGAGCTACAGAGGCGGTGCATCCAGTGTATTCGGCGGGGTTGGGATAGGGGCGCCGAGCGAAGCGAGCAGCTTGATGGCGCGACCACGCACCGACTTGTGACGACTGCCAGTCTGAACCCGCAGCTCGGGGATGAGCCAGGTCGCCAACTCAGGGCGGGTGCGGGCGAAGTGGGCGAGCGACTCGGCGGTGGTGTTCTGCACGATCCAGTCGTTGTAGTGCAGGTTCGACTGCAGGAGGGCGATGGCCGCCTCGCGCTGGTGCGGCGTCATGAGGTCGTCGAGCAGCACGAACAGTTTCGCGAGCGTCCACTTCGTCGACGCCTGATCGATCTCGGCGACCCAGCCGAGCAAGTCGTCGAGGTGGGCGGCCACCCACTCCGGGTGTAGCAGCGCCACGCGCTTGACCGCGCTCGAGACGCGAAGCCGCACCACGGCGTCGTCGCTGCGGTAGCAGTCCACGAGCTCGGCGAGCAACGACCGATCGCTAAGCACCTCGTCGACGACGCTCACCGTGTTGCCCAGAGAGTTCGGATGCCCTCCCGTCAGCGGGGCTTCGAAGCGGTTCACCGACATGGGGTCAGGGTAGCCGCGCACTGCGACTTCGACTCCGCGCGTCGTCAATGGCGTTTCGCCCGCCCTTCACCCCGACCTCATGTGCGCGCGATTCATGTCACGCACCTCCGCCACGTGGGGCAGCCGTCGGCTGCTGCGAGCGCTCACTCGCGTCGTCCGTGGGCGCCGGCCGAAGAGCGGCCTGCGCTCATGCAGCGAACAGATCCCTTGCTTTCTGGGAGTATGGATCGGTCCAGCGCTCGGAGTAGTCGATTGTTTCGAGCGCAGTGCTCACGACAGTGTCGAATTGAACGTTTGCCCTGATGATTTGCGTGCCCAGCAACCGCCTCACCAGTTCCCAGATGTATCGGGCAATCCAGCGGCCCTTGAGCAACTCCCTGCCGCGGGAGTTCATGTGAGCCTCTACCCGTGATTCGAGCGCCCTTCGGTCACTGGGTGTGGAAGAGGCGAGCAGCTGCCGCCGAAGCTTGCTGGCCGCCGACGGGTCAGTGGAGCCCCACACATCGATATTGACCTGCGAATGCTGGCCGAAGCGCGGCTGAAATGAGGAGTCAATCGCGGTTGCCAAGAGCCCTAGTGCAATCCACTCATTCCAGGTTTCCCTTAGCGCGTCCCGCGGATCGCCAACTGACGACATTATCGCCTCGCAGTGCTCCCGCGTGACGCCGTAGGCGGACTTCAACGCGCGCCAGAGATCACCCTCATTCAAAATGTCACATTCGACATCGACTCCCAACGTGTACATGACGTTGGGCGTGGATCTCATGCAACCGACGAAGTCATCTCGATCTCGGTCAAGGGCGAACGCGATGCGTCGGAAGCCAGCACGGTTGCTCTGCTTGAGCTCCCCGGACATCTGCCAATAGTCGTGAAGCGCGAGAGCATGATCCTTGCCGCCGGCAACAACGTGATCAATGTCGATCTGCTCGGCAAGACGAATAGTCACTCGTAGATCCCGAGTTTCAGGCAAGCTCTCGAACAGCCGCTCGTAGTGTGGACGGTCATGTTCCCTGCCTTCCACGATCAGCCACAGGTCGGCAGTGCCCATGAGCACTCTTTTTGCGAAGGCGCTCGCACTGTGGGTCAGCTTGCTCAAAGCTCGAATACCAACTTGTTCGGAACGTCCGCCATCACCTCTGGTGAATGGGTTGCGAGCAAAAGTTGACAGTTCGGGTTCACGCGTCGGAGAGAGGCAACCAATCGCTGCTGCCAATCGACATGCATTGAGAGTTCCGGCTCGTCGATCATGATCGTGTCTTCCTCAGCGTCAAGAGCCTCCAGCAGGATCTGGAGGAGCTGCTTTTCCCCCGATGACAGCGATTTTAGAGGAATCACCTTGTCGCCGACCCAGACGCTTAGTGGCTGAGGCGACATAGCTGCCCTCGTTCGACGAAGTACAAGATGTTTATTGCCGGCGTACATCTCGTCGATCACGGACTGAAACTCGCGCTGCGGCTCAAGAATTTTTGCTACGTGCTGTCTAACTTCTTCAATTTCGATCACCACTCGACGGTGCTCGTCCGAGGCGCTGAACCTTGCCGAGAACGCCTTCTTGTCAAGTGCGAGTTGGATCTGTTGGTCACCGAGAAACGACTTCACAATGTCGTACGCCACCTCTGGTTCAACTTCTTCAACGTCCAAACTCTGCTCCCCAACAATGCCCCCAAAGAGGATGGCCAAGACGGAAGCAAGACCCTGCTGTTGAATGTCACGAATACGCGCGAGGCTCTTGGCGCTGTACTCCGTCCAGCGGGTACGGACTTGCCTAACGAACATGTCCTCGATACTGCTCGGGTTCTGCGTCCTAAAGTTTGACGCGGGATCGCGAAACTGAGGCCGACGTCGCTCCGCTACTCGAGTGATGGGTAGATAAGAATGCGTGAACTTCGCCGAAAGACGTCGGGGATCCATCTCGGAGTTCTCAGTATGACTCTCCCAGTGGGCTTCAGACTCGGTACCCTCGGCCTCAAACCAAATGCCGTCGATTCCGCCGTCCCCGGTCAAGAACGGTTCACCGGAGTCTTCCTCGCCTAGTGCGTCTTGTTCGTGCTTGGCGTACGTTCGGGTGACAGTGGAGTCGTCCAAGGTGCTCCGAAATGTGACCTCCGCCGCGTCGAAAGGCAACTCGTCGAGACCCGCGGTCTCGTTGCTCAAGGCTGCATTGAGAATCTTCAGTAGAGTCGTTTTTCCTGCGCCATTCAAGCCCCAGAAGATGTTCACATGTCGGTCGAGATCGCGACTGATATCACCAGACCTACCAGCCAGGTTCGTGACGCGAAAGCTCTCGATGTAGGCCATGTCTAGTACTCCAGAGGGTCGACTGAGTTGAAGCTACCGGCTCGAACCGTCGGGGGCAAGAACCGCAGGCTTGATAGCACAAGTACGGCTGCGGGATCCTCCGCCGGTGTCGAAGGCGGCATGAGTTCGACCGGTCAGAAGTCGGGAGGTGTCACCGGATCTCCAGTTCCCCCATGTGGCGTTGCTGGTGCACGGAGCTTGCAACTACCCGTAGCGAGACCCCATTGATCACTCCGTGCAGAGCATTCCGAATGAGTGGGCCTAGGGTCGGTGCATGGTCTACGACGACTCCCCCGAATTTCACCCTGACCTGCGGCTGGCCCGCTTCCTGCCGCGCACCTCGGCGACGCGCGGCAATCGCCGCATCTTCCGCGCGATCGCGCGCATCGGCAACGGCACTCCCCCGAAAGGCGGCGACCTCGCCGACCTCGGCGACGGCGTGACCGTCCGCGTGCAGCGGCCCGCTGGTGCGAGCGCAGACGACGGCGTGCGCCGCCCCGCCGTGCTGCACATGCACGGCGGCGGGCTCATCATCGGCTCGGCCACCCAGGGCGACTCGCTGTGCCGCCAGCTCGCCGACGAGCTCGGAGCCGTCGCCGCGAGCGTGAACTACCGCATGCCACCCGAGCACCCCTACCCCACGCCGCTCGACGACTGCTACCGGGCGCTGCAGTGGCTCGCCGCACAGCCCGACGTCGACCCGACCCGCATCGCCGTCATCGGCGAGAGCGCGGGCGGTCACCTCGCTGCAGCCGTCGCTCTGCTCGCACGCGATCGTGGCGAGATCGCGCTAGCAGGGCAGGTGCTGTCCTATCCGATGCTGGATGACCGCACCGACGAATCCGCCGCCGCCGACCCGCGCATGCTGCGCCTCTGGAACGGCCGCAGCAACCGCCTGGGCTGGGGCATGTACCTCGGCGTGAGCGCTGCTCGTGCCCACCGCGAGGGCCCCGCGGCCACGCCCCTCGACGCCGCCACTCTTGAGCTCGCGGTGCCCGCGCGCCGCGGCGACCTCAGCGCGTTGCCGCCGACGTGGATCGGCGTCGGAACCCTCGACCTCTTCCACGACGAAGACGTCGAGTATGCGCGGCGCCTCACCGCGACGGGCGTCGAGTGCGAGCTGCACATCGTGCCCGGCGCGTACCACGGCTTCGACGTTGCCGAAGCGAAGGCTGAGGTGTCGCGCGACTTCCTCAGGCGACAGATCGAAGCGCTGCGGGGGATGCTCGGCGTGCGCTGAGCATCAACTCTCCGCGAGGTGAAACTCGACGACATCGACCACCGCGTCATCAGCAAGCCCCGGGTAGTGGCCACGCAGACCCTCGCGCAGAGCATCCACCGAATCGGCGCCCTCGGCGGTTGCGTGGGCGGGCGTCAGTTCGCTCAACCGCACCGGGGTTACAGAGTCGACGACACCAGAGCGCGCCAAGAACTGCGGGTGATCTTCGAACACGAACGTCGCAGGCCCGACCACGAGAGGGTCTTCGAAGCGGATCGTCATGCGCTTGGTACCCGAGGTGACAGCCTCGGCGTAGCGCTCGTTGAAGCGCACGAGTCGCGGCGGCACTGCGTCGGGAAAGCGATACATGTCGGGCAGTAGCACACGCACTGGGCGTGGTTGCGGGCCGTCGTCACTCGGCACAATAACCATCACGTCGGGATGTGTATCGAGCAACACCTGTCGGCACCGGCCGCACGGCGAGAGCAGTCCGCGACCGCGATCGCCCGCCGCCGCGATCGTCATGATCGGGCGACCGCCCGCCGTGGCGACGGCACCGAGCACGACGAGCTCTGCGCAGGGTCCGCCCGTGAAGTGATGCACGTTGACGCCGGTGTAGATGCGCCCGTCGACATCCATCGCGGCGGCCGCGACGGTGTGGTTGTCGCTCCAGCCGAGGGTGGTCGCGAGCTGCTCGGCGGCGTGCAGCACGGCGGTCTCAGAGTCGAGCATCTTCACGGGGTCATTCTGGTGGGCCGAGGACGATCGACCGTTACCTTGCGTCGTCGAGGCGCTGCGAACCCAGCCCGAGTTGCGATTGCATAGCCTCGGCAAGGCGCTGGGCCTGCGGAAGCGACACGAAGTCATACATGCCCGTGATCGGAGCGAGCACGATGTCGTATGTGACTCCGGCTCTGCTGACCCGCACCGTGATAGCCGGTCGGGTCATCGGCAACGATCCCTGAGGGTGCAGTCTCACCTTGGACGCAGAGATCGACACGATGTCTGTGGCCGGAATACTCAAGAAGGTTCCGGCGCTCTTGTCGTTGAGCGAGAGCACGTGCCGGTCAACAATGACGACCGGTCGCGTGTATCGCGTGATGCGCACTTCGGAGGTGGTGTCACGGAGCGCCGCGCGAAGGGCGGCAACCGCCTCGGGCAAGGGTCGAGCAGGAGCAACGGTGAAAGTCAACAACTCGGGCGCGCCGTCAAGGCTGGCGCCTTTGTCGTTGAGCACTCCCTCCGTGCGCTGTCGGTTGCGCCGATTGGCAATGACGCGCATGACGGTGAAGGTCAGCGCAAGAATCACGCCGAACACGATGTAGAACGTCGGGCTCACGCCGCTCGATCCTGCAGAAGCGAACAGGGGCTCAGTCATGGTGACGGGCTTTCTCGAGAAGACGCGCGATCGCGCATCCTGCGTATCGCCGCAACGATCAGCCACGCACTGAGACCGATGAATACGACAGGGAACAACGAGATGGAAACGACCAGGGGCACGTCGATGAGTTCGCCGTCGGAGTCAATCTCGCCAATGCGTCCGGCGTAGTCGAGCGCAATGCCCAGCGTGGGGAGGCCCAACACGATGAAGATCGCGGCGCCCACGAAGAGTGCCCACAGACCCAACCCGCGCCGACGGCGGGGCTTCTCGACCTGAGGCGGTTGCGGAATGTTCTCGTCAGAGCGCGCGGGAAACGGCACGACTCGGTCGGCGGGCACCCGCCCGTCGAGGTCGGCGAGTTCGGCCTGCCCGAACCCGCGAATGAGCGTGGGCTCGATCGTCAGCGTCACGGCATCACTGCCAATGAGTTGTCGACCTCCGTCTGCGGCGGCCGCAATCATCTCGCAGTCGTCGAAGCGCACCGTCAACGAACGTTCAGGCGATACCCACGACACTCCGCTGTCTCCGACAACGAGGCGATCTCGAGTGCCGATGTACTCGTACCAGCGCCCCTCGACGGGAGCGCTCGAATAGCTCAGGTCGTGCGCCCCGATCCAGTCGAGTGAGCCCACAGGCGACGACCAGATCGCGTCGTCCCAGAACGCTCGAACGACCTCGAGCATCTGCTCAGTCGTGACCGCATCAGCTTCGGCGAGAAGAGATTCCGGCGTCACGATGGGCTCATCGAACAGCAATCGACCCGCAGCAACACGGGCGATCAGTCCAGGCTCGTTCCACTGTTCGACGAGTTCACGATAGGCACCGCGCGCTGCGTCGACGTCGCGCTGATCGACGCGACCTGCTCGCAATGCCGCGAGAGCGTCGATCGTCGCACCCAGCACGGCGCCCTCGTGCTCGTCACTCGCGTCAGTCACGACGAAGAGTCGTGCGGTGTCGGCGTCCATCGATTCGTAGCTCGCGTGAGCCGTATACGAGATCCCGAGCTCGAGTCGGAGCTCACGAAAGAGCACCACTCGCATGAGTTCTGCGGTCATGCTGGCCGCTGTCGAGCGGGGCACGAGTGCGTCGGCCATGACCACGCGCGGGGGGCCCTGCAGAGACAGGGGCCTCGATCTCGGCAGTGGCTCAACGCCGGGGTTGGGCATTCGGCCCCCGGAGGGCAGACGCAGGTCGAGCCCAGCGGGCAACTCGTCACGAGAGATCCACAGCACGGCATTCTCGGCGACGAACCAGCGGTGTGCCCAGTCGACGACGTCGGACTCGCCGACCCACCTCACCGCGCTCTCATCATGCGTGATGCGCGAAGGTCCACCCGCACCGAAGCGGGCGTGCAAGAGCACCTCCTGCGACGTGGGCGAGGCTGTCTGTGCCTCGGTGAGCAAAATCTTCTTCTCGGTTTCGAGACGACTGAGCGGCAGCTCGCGCAGCGCGGCGCACACCCCGTTGAGAAAGTCGACGACCTGTGCCTCGTTGCCCGACACGATGAACTCGGTCGATGAACCTTGAACGTGCCCGTTCTTGTGGTGCGCGAGTGCGTCGAACCGGTGCAAGGCAAGGTGCTCGACGAGGTGGGTGATGCCTCGCAGGGGCAAAGGCTCGTCCCACGTGCCCACGCGGAACGACAAGGCTCGCGCGTATCGCGCCCGGCATGTCTGCGTGCACCACGGGAACGCCATCAATGCGGGATGCCCGCACCGAGTCACCGAAAGGAGCAAGCCGCGCCAGCTCAGCGTCGTAAAGTGCGTCGGTCATTCCCCGTCCCGTCCAATCTGCGCGAGCTCGCGCCACATCGCTGCCATCTCCTGCTGGTTCGATGCGAGAAGGTGCCAGTTGTGGTCTGTGGTGCGAGATCCGAGCGCAACCCGATGTGCCGCCGCCTTCTTCTTCTCCCCTGAGAGCCAGTAGAGCGTCAAGAAGATCTGATGACCGGCCGCCGTCGAGGGGCTGAGGTGGTTTCGGCTCGCGTGCAGCACAGAGCCTTGAGCTGCGGAGTCGAGCTCGGCCTGCACTTCTGGGGTACGCAGATAGGCGTACCCGCGATCAGCGTCAGGTTGCTGATACCAACGCTCAAGGTGAAAGAGGGGAACGAGCACGTGAGTCAGCGAGCCCTCCGACGCTTCAGCCAGCGACTCATCAACAAAGGCACGGGCCGCTTCGACTGATCCGAACCACTTCGGCTCGAGGAACTGATGCAAGTGCATCTGCGCCCAGAAGTCACCTCCCGCAGCCTGCACCCGCGCAAAGCGTCGACGAGCTTCCGATTCGGGGAGGCTCAATGCTCGCGCCGTCAAGACACGTGCCGTCCATGCAGGTGCGTTCATCGGGTCAAGGGCACATGCTTCGACAAGTAGCTGCTCTGCCTGAGCGATGTTGCGCCGAAACTCACGCCATTGGGCCTCACTGACGTCTGACGCGGCAGAGTTCGTGCGAGCCCGCCAACCCAGCGTCACATGTCGATACGCCACCACTACCTTCGCCAGAGGATGCTCGGCGTGCTCAATGGCGAAGGTCTGGTACTTCTCATCATCGTGCTCGCCCATGAGATACAGGGCGTGTGTCACCTCAGTCGGCGACCATGTCGACAGTGTGGAAGCGAACGCGTGCCAGTCGTCACGATCAATTGCTTCACGCAGCGGCGCGAAGTCAGGAACGCAGTCGAAGCAGTCAACGTTCGGCTCGGTCGTCTGGGCGCTCGAGGTCGCCGAAGGCACATCAGTGGTCACGCGGTGTCCTTGATCAGAGGTTCGGCCCCGGGGGCCGTCTGACGCTCGCGCGACTCGCTTCCTGGGGGGTTCCCGCTGATGCTAGCAAGCCGAGGAGTGCTCGCGGTACTGCGCATCCACCCCGGCTTCGGGGGTGTCATCCGCGCACCATTGCCAGACATAGTCCAGTGTGAGAGCCGTGATCGACCCCGTGCGCGCCGAGCGCGAGCAGCGACTGCGCGAGCTCGTGCAGCTCGTCGTCGAGCCGGTGCGTCGCTACCTGCTGCGGCGCACCGATGCCGCCGCGGCCGATGATGTGCTGGGCGAAGTGCTGCTCGTCTGCTGGCGCCGCCTCGACGAGGTGCCAGGCGAACCACCCGAAGCCGCGCTGCCGTGGGCGATAGTCGTTGCACGCAATGCTCTCGCCAACGCCGAACGCAGCGCGCGGCGGCAGCGACGGCTGGCCGGCAAGATCATCGCGATCGACCCGCCCCGCGAGGTGGTCGACGAGCCTGACACCGCGAGTGACGACAGCACACGGCTGCGGGATGCTTTCACCACGCTGCGCCCCGCCGACGCCGAACTGCTGCGCTTGTGGGCCTGGGAAGAGCTCACGACCCCGCAACTGGCGACCGTGTTCGGCATCACCCCGAACACGGCAGCCGCCCGACTCCTGCGCGCCAAAGCTCGATTGCGACGCGAGCTCGAGGCACAGCATCCACCAGCCACGTCACCGCACCTGTCATCCGCACGACCGACCGGACATGACGAGAACGAGGGAGGGAACACCGATGCACGATGACGATCGCGACCTGCGGGCACTGCTGCGCAGCGTCGACCCGGCACAGCACCACGCCCCCCTCGACTCCCACCGGATCGAGCAGATGATGGAGCACACCATGAACGACACCGCATCGCAGTCGGCACCGACTGCCGCCACGCCCGCAGCAGCATCGCCCGCCGCTGCCTCCCCCACCGCACGCGCCCGCCGCGTGTGGATTCCCATCGCGGGCGTCGCCGCCGCTGCCGCCGCCGCGGCCATCGCCATTCCCCTCGCCCTCGGCGGCACGCCGAGCGTCATGGCCCTCGAACAGCCCGTGGGCGAGAGTCTCGCCGCAGGCAGTTGCTTGGTCATCAGCGCCGAGTCGCTGCTCGCCGAAGAACTCGCGTTCGCGGGGCGGGTGCTCTCGGTTGAGGGCGACACCGTCGTGCTCGAGGTCACCGAGCGCTTCGCCGGCGAGGTCGCCGACCGCGTCGAGGTGCCGCAGGTTGTCGCCGGTTCCGACGACGGCTCAGGCGTGCCCTTCGAGGCTGACGGCACCTACCTCGTCGCCGCGACCGACGGCACCATCGCGGGCTGCGGGCTCAGCGGGGTCGACGACGCAGGACTGCGCGCGATCTACGACGAAGCCTTCGCGGGCTAGCAGCGCTGATCGCGCGGGCGGCCATCACTCGTCGCCCGCGCGGGATGCTCGCTCAAGCCGCGACGCTCGGCGCCAGGTACTCGTCCCACTCCGGCTGGGGTCGCTCGATGCCGCGCACGAGCCATGCCGTGCCATGCGGAGCCTTCGGCGTGAAGCGCAGCTGCCACCGCATCTCGGCGGGCGTGCGGTCGCTCTTCACGTTGTTGCAGCGCAGGCAGCAGGCGACGAGGTTCTCCCACGAGTCGGCGCCTCCCCGAGATCGGGGGACCACGTGGTCGATGGTCGTGGCCGAGCCACCGCAGTAGGCACAGCGGTTGCCGTCGCGGCGCAGAACGCCTCGACGCGTCAGCGGCACTTGGCGGCTGTGCGGCACGCGCACGTAGCGTCGCAGCACGATGACGCTCGGGCGATCCCACGCGTCATGAATGCCGAAGACCGGGTGTTCCCCATCGCTCGACAGCACGGTGGCTTTGCCGTTCATGACGAGCACGAGGGCTCGGCGAAACGACACGACGGCGAGGGGCTCGTAGCCCGCATTGAGTACGAGGGTGCGCATGGGCGGCTCCTGTCGAACGGGCCCGCATGGCCTGCGGGCGGTCGTACGGTGCTCGATGCGTCGCTCGACTCGAGGTGAGCGGGCCTTCCCCGCCCCGCGTGGGGCCGTTTGGGCACAAAAAAAGCACTGCCGTCAGACGGCAGTGCTCATCTCGGCTGCACCGTGACAGGGCACGATCCAGCGCACGCTCGCGGCTATGCGAAACACGGCGCGAGCATCCACGGCTCGGATATCGCGTCGCATGAACATAGTCGCTTCCTCTAGTGCCGAGGTCGGCATCCAGAGCTTCAGGCTAACCCACGACAGCGAATGCCACCTGCAATGAGAAGCGGCGGCGAGCCGGGTTCACCGATTCGCCGCCGCTTCGTCAAGGATTCGTTAACTCAAATGCCGAGGCGAACGATGTAGTAGTTGTCGGTCCAGATCGGGCGAACGCTCACGACACCACCAGCGCGAGGGGCGTCGATGAAGGTGCCGTTGCCCATGTAGATGCCGTTGTGGCCGGCCATGATGACAATGTCGCCGGGGCGAGCGTCGGCGCGGCTGATGGGCGTGCCCATTGCTGCCTGGCCGCTCACCGAGTGCGGGAGCGCCATGCCGAACTGGGCGTAGACGTACTGCACGAAGCCCGAGCAGTCGAAGCCGGCAGGGGTGTCTCCGCCGTAGCGGTACGGAACACCCTGGTACTGCAGGGCAACCTGCACGACCTGGTCGAGGCTGAAGTTCGGGTAGGGCGGGTTGGCCAAGAAGTCGGCGACGCGCGGGCCGCTGTAGGCCGCGTACTGACGGGCCAGCTCGGCGCGACGCAGCGCGGCGACGCTCGTGGCCGAGAACTCTGCGCGGCTCGCGTCGACCACGACGGGCTCGGAGGCCGTGAGCTCGATGTCTTGAGACTGCGTGGCCTGCAGCTCGGCAATGGCCTCGGCCGAGGCGTTCGACTCGGCATTGGCAACGTTGAGGTTGGTGCCGGGTAGCGCGAGCGTCGCGACAATGGCAGTCGCGGCGGTCATGGCGCCCATGTTGAGTGCCGTGCGCTTCCAGCCGGGTCGCACGGGCTTCGGGGCGGCGGCGACAACGGGGGCCGGAACGACAGCGGCGGCGAGCGGGGCCGTCACCGGGGTCGAGGCAGCACGCGGAGCCTTGCGCAACGACATCGAGGGCGCCTTCGAGACGGCCTTCGATGACTGGCGGGTCGACTGGCGGAGCGAGCGACGCGTGACCTGCTCGAGCGAAGCGGAGTCGTTCGACGCGGCGTCTGCAGACTCAGGGGTGGAACTGTGATTCAAGAGGTAACCTCCTGCGCTCCGCCACTCACTGGCATGGCCCGTCACGGCTTCCGTGGTATCCACAATCCGAGGCGGGAGACGGGCGTGCGGAGCGTCCTGACTCGGAGCCGCTCACCTGTTGGGTGTGGTGCGCGACTTGGCGAGTGTACGCGAGGTAACGGACAGGTCACAAACCGACGCGCCATCCCCACATATAGTGGTCAGAGTTCATTCAGCGACGTAGATGTGCTGTGCGATCTCTGCGGGCAGGTCAATGCCCTCGTCGCGGCCCGTCACTTCAACGCTCACATAGCCGTTGGGTTCGGGGCGGATGCTCGCCTCGGCTCCCGGCACCACGCCGGCTTCTCGCAACTGGTGCAGCAGGTCGGGGTCGACCTGCACCGGCTCGGCCAGGCGCCGAATGACGCCGGAGCGCATGCCGACCGCGGCCGCGTGCGTCAACGAGATGACACCGTCGAGAAAGAGGTCGGCGGCCGAACCTTCGACCTGTTCGAAGCCGGGAATGGGAGTGCCGTAGGGCGATTCGGTCGGGTCGCCGAGCATCTCGATGATGCGGCGCTCGACCTGCTCGCTCATGACGTGCTCCCAGCGGCTGGCCTCGTCGAGCACGAGCGCCCAGTCGCGCCCGAGGACGTCGG
>SXMH01000025.1 GCA_005777405.1 Actinomycetota bacterium | reverse complement strand
GCCGCACCCGGAGGGGCCGATGAAGGCGGTGACACTGCGGGGTTCGATGGTGAGGCTCACGCCCTCGACGGCGAGGAAACTGCCGTAGTACACGTTGAGGTCGCTCACTTCGATGCGCTTGGACACGTCGGACTCCTGAGGGTGATGGACGGCGGGTTAGCGTCGCGCGCGAGGCGCGAAGATGCGGGTGATCAGGCGGGCGATGAGGTTGAGCGCCATGACGAGGAGAATGAGCGTGAGCGCCCCGGCCCAGGCCCGTTCGAGGTAGAAGTCGACTTGCGAGCCGGGGTTGGCGTACTGCGTGTAGACGAACACGGGGAGGCTCTGCATGCGCTCGCTGAACGGGTTGTAGTTCATGCTCGACGTGAAGCCCGCCACGATGAGCAGCGGGGCCGTCTCGCCGATGACGCGGGCGATGGCCAGGGTGATGCCCGTGACGATGCCGGCACCCGCCGTGGGCAGCACGACGCGAGCGATCGTGCGCCACTTGGGCACCCCGAGTGCATAGGAGGCTTCTCGCAGCTCGTCGGGCACGAGCTTCAGCATCTCTTCGCTCGAGCGCACGACGACGGGCACCATGAGCACGGCGAGAGCGACCGAACCGGCGAACCCCATGCGCACTCCCTCGCCGAAGATGAGGGCGAAGAGCGCGTAGGCGAAGAGACCGGCGACGATCGACGGGATGCCCGTCATCACGTCGACGAAGAACGTGATCGCTCGGGCCAACCGCCCGCGGCCGTACTCCACGAGGTAGATCGCGGTGAGCAGGCCGACCGGCACGGCGATCACGGTGGCGAGCGCGGTAATGATGAGCGTGCCGACGATGGCGTGCAGCGCACCCCCGCCCTCGCCGATGACACTGCGCATCGAGTGCGTGAAGAACGTGATGTCGAATCGCGCGAGGCCGTTCGAGGTCACCGTCCAGAGCAGCGAGATGAGCGGCAGCAGCGCGACGACGAATGCCGTGATCACGAGCGAGGTCACCAGGCGATCGGTGGCGGCGCGACGGCCCTCGGCCGCGTTGGCGATGACGGTGATGAGCACCGCGTAGAGCACGACGCCCACGAGCACGGCCAGCACGATGGAGAACTCGGGCAGGGCGCCCGAGCTCGCGAGCAACGCGATGACGCCGAGGCCGACGACGAGCGTCGCACCGAAGAGCGTCGGTGCGAACCATCGAGGCAATCGACCCGAGGTGTAGGCGTTGGGCAGTGCCGAGGTGCGCTGAGCGGTCGTCGTCATCGTGACTCCAGCGCTCGCTCGTGCCGCGAGACGATCGCGCGCGCGATCGAGTTCACGACGAGGGTGATGACGAAGAGGATGAGACCGGTCGCGATGAGCGCGTTGACCTGCAGCCCCGCCGATTCGGGGAAGTTGAGGGCGATGTTCGCGGCGATGGTCGAGGGGTTCTCGGGGGTGAGGATCGCGAGGCTGATGATGGCGGAGGGCGAGAGCACCATCGCGACGGCCATGGTCTCGCCGAGCGCTCGGCCCAGCCCGAGCATCGACGCCGAGACGATGCCCGAGCGAGCGTAGGGGAAGACCGTCATGCGGATCATCTCCCAGCGCGTGGCACCGAGCGCGTACGCCGCCTCTTCGTGTAGCACCGGAGTCTGCACGAAGACTTCTCGGCACAGCGCCGTGATGATGGGCAGCACCATGACGGCGAGCACGATCGCGACCGTGAGCACGGTGCGACCCGTGCCGGAGGCTGGCGGCGCGAAGAGCGGAATCGAGCCGAGGTTCTCGGTGAGCCAGATGTAGAGCGGCACCGCCGAGGGTGCGAGCACGGTGATGCCCCACAGTCCGTAGACGACGCTCGGCACGGCCGCCAGCAGATCGACGATGTAGCCGAGTGGTTGCGCAAGCCGGCGAGGAGCGTAGTGCGAGATGAAGAGCGCGATGCCGATCGAGAGCGGAATCGCCATCAGCAGCGCGAGCGCCGCCGCCCAGACGGTGCCGAAGGCGAGCGGCGCAACGTAGTGCCAGAAGCTCTCGGGTTCTCCGCGCAGGTCAGCGGGGTCGGCGAGGAAGGCGGGGATCGACTGGGCGATGAGGAAGATGGCGACGGCCGCGAGTGCGACGAGGATGACGACGCCCGCAATGATCGCGAGTCGACGGAAGACGACGTCTCCGAGTCGATCGCGAGCGCTCACCGACGCGGGGCTGCTCGACCGCGCGCTCATCGGATGCTCCCGATCGCGTCGAGTACTCGCGCCGCCAGTCCGTCGCTGAGGGGTGCCGAGCCGGCGAACTCGGCAGACACCGCTTGGCCTTCAGGGCTCGCCACGAACGAGAGATAGCCGCGAACGAGTTCTGCGGTCTCGGCATCGCGGTACTGCTGGCACGCGATGACGTAACTCACGAGCACGAGGGGGTAGGTGCCGGGGTCGGTGATGGTGCGGTCCAGCGTGATCGCGAGGTCATTCTCAGCCCGGCCTTCCTCGAACGGCGAACGCTCGACTACCGCGGCCGCGGCCTCCGGCGTGAACTCGACGAACTCCTCGCCCACTTGCAACGCGGCGATGCCGAGGTCGCCGGCGCGCGAGGCGTCGGCGTAGCCGATGGTGTTGAGCCCGTTGGCCACGGCATTGACGACTCCCGAGTTGCCTTGGGCCGACTCGCCGCCGTAGGGCCAACTGTCTCCCGCGTCGGCTTGCCAGACCTCTGGAGCGGCCTGCGCGAGGTAATCCGTGAAGTTCTTCGTGGTGCCCGACGCGTCGGAGCGGTGCACCGCGGTGATCGTCGCGGCCGGCAGCTGAGCATCCGGATTCAGCGCCGCGACCGCCGGGTCGTTCCACCTCGTGATGTCACCGCGGAATATCGCAGCAGTCGTCGCTGCATCGAGCTGCAGGCGATCGACGCCGTCGATGTTGAAGATGATGGCGAGCGGCGAGATGTAGAGCGGCAAGTCGATGCCGGTGGTGCCCTCGACGCAGGCGCCGAAGTCGCCCGCGAGCTCGTCGGTCGAGAGCGCCGAGTCAGAACCGGCGTAGTCGACTCCCCCGGCGAGGAAGGCTTCGCGCCCGGCGCCAGAGCCGCTCGGCTCGTAGTTGATGGTGAGTCCGCCGTTGGCATTCTGTGCCGTCGCGATCCACGCCTCTTGCGCTGCGCTCTGGGCCGAACTGCCGGCACCGTCGAGGGTTCCGACGAGCGTGCCCGGCAGAATTTCGCGGTCGAGCTCGTTCACCGCGCAGCCGCTGACCCCGAGAACGAGGGAGAGGGCTAGCGCGCTGAGGGCAGTGCGCGAGTCGAGCACCCGGGTCCTTTCCTGGTCGGAACAGAGCGATGCGGGCGACGCAAGGCGTCGTCCCGCAGTCAAACACCATCCCCGAGAAAAGTAAACGGAAGGTTAACTGGGTGAACAGGAAGTGAAGCAGCAGGCGCTCAAGCGAGCGCCGGAACGTGACTTTCAACCGCGACCAGTCGTGGTTCATCGGTCTCTCGCGTGAAGTGCAAGACGGTGAAGTCACCGGTGCCGAGGGCGGCGCTGCGACGCACGTTCGGGGTGAGCGCCGCGCCCCCGAGCTCAGCAGCCGCTTCGATGATCTGCGGGATGACCGGACCATGGCTGCACAACACTGCCGACCGGCGCGCCTCGACGCGCTTGGCGACCTGGCGCCGCACTCGCTCGGCGCCGGGCGAATAAGCGTCTTGACTGATGCTGCGTGAGGCTTTGACGTCGAGCCCGGTGAGTTGCGCGGTCGGGGCGATGGTCGAGAGGCACCGCGCCGCCGTGCTCGAGACGAGCACCTCGGGCCCGTAGGCAGCGATACCGCTCGCCACCGCGTCTGCCTGCTCGAGCCCGCGGTGCAGCAACGGTCTCGTGGCGTCTGGACCATCCCACTGATCGTGCGGCATGGCTTTGCCGTGCCGCAGCACCACGAGGGCGAAGGTGCGCGCGGCCCCGGCGTCGAGCTGCTCGGCGAAGCGCTCGACGAGCTCGGCGTCGTGGCTGTAGGTCAGCCTCTTGGCCGCCTTCGCGATCGGCACCCACTCGAGCGCCAGAATCTCGCCGTTGGCCTCGTAGCTGTGACGTTCGGCAGCGCCGGGGTCGACTTCGGCCGACCAGTAGTGCACGACCTTGTCACGGCCGTTCGGCATGCGGTATTCGACGGTGCCGAGCGGCGGGCCGAGCACGACGTCGAACCCCGTCTCCTCGGCGATCTCGTGCGCTGCAGTGCGCGGCAGCGATTCGCCGGGATCGACCTTGCCCTTGGGCAGCGACACGTCTTTGTGCTGCGTGCGATGCACCACGAGAACGCGCGCCTTGCCGTCGACGAGCTTCCACAGCACGGCGCCCGCGGCATACACCGCCGTGCCGGTCGCCGTGCCGGCGGGGCTCACGCTCTCGCGACGCTCTGGCGCCGCCGGGCCGCAATCGAGTTCATGACGACATTCTGCAGGTCGGCGAGCGGTCTGCCCGACTCATCGCGGTGTCGGCGATCCCACGAGCCGTCGGGTTGCAGGTGCCACGACGCAGTTGTGTCACTCATCGTCGTGTCGAGCAAGTGCTCGATCTCGTCGAGATGCGCGGGCGCGGTGAGGCGGATGAGCGCCTCGACACGACGGTCGAGATTGCGGTGCATCATGTCGGCGCTGCCGATATAGACCTGCGGCTCACCGCCGTTGTGGAACGCGAAGATACGGGAGTGCTCGAGATAACGGCCGAGCACGCTGCGTACGCGGATCGTTTCGCTCAAGCCCTCGACGCCGGGCACGAGCGCACAGATGCCGCGCACGACGATGTCGACCGGCACGCCAGCTTGGCTCGCCCGGTAGAGAGCGTCGATGACGGCCTCGTCGACGAGCGAGTTGACCTTGATGCGAATGCCACTGGGCTTGCCGGCACGAGCGTTCTCTGTCTCGATGCGGATGAGCTTCAGTAGACCGCGACGCAAATAGCGGGGCGCCACGAGCATGCGCTTGAACTTCTTTTCGATCGCGTAGCCCGAGAGTTCATTGAAGAGGCGGGTGAGCTCTTTGCCGACTTGGTCGTCAGCGGTGAAGAGGCCGAAGTCTTCGTAGATGCGGCTCGTCTTCGGGTTGTAGTTGCCCGGGCCGATGTGCGCGTAGTGCGCGAGTTCGCCGTTCTTCTCTTGACGCACCACGAGAGCGAGCTTGCAGTGAGTCTTGAGGCCGACGAGTCCGTAGACGACGTGCACCCCCGCTTTCTCGAGTTTGCGAGCCCACTCGATGTTGTTCTGTTCGTCGAAGCGCGCCTT
>SXMH01000024.1 GCA_005777405.1 Actinomycetota bacterium | reverse complement strand
CGGCGTGGGCTCGCTCCACTCGGCGATCGGCGACGTGACTGCCGGCGTGGGCTCGACGATCGGGCGCTCATCCATGGCGCACCGCCTCGGCGTCGACGATCGCCCAGAACGCGAGCTCAGCGTCGAGGTCGTCGTCGAGCTCGACCGGATACAGATCAGAAGGTTAGGGGTTCGAGTCCCTTCGGGCGCGCCATACTGGCATCGTGATGACTGCATGACCCTGACCACTCGTTCTCGTCGGAGTCACCGTCTGGGCGCCCTCGCGGTCATGCTCATGCTGAGCGGGTGCGCGGCGACTGCTGCTCCCATGCCAGACAGCGCGGCCGAGCGTGTCGAGCAGATCGAGCTCGAGAGCAACGGGGTCACCCTCGTGGGCACGCTGGAGGTTCCCGCACTCGCGTCAGGCGAGCAGGTGCCGCTCGTGCTGCTGTTTCACGGCTACCAGAGCGGCCGCAACGAGCACCACCTCGTGCGCACGGCCGAAGAGCTGCTCGCAGCAGGCGTGGCGTCCCTGCGCGTCGACTTCACCGGCCATGGCTTCAGCGAGGGTGATGTCGGCAGCCTCGCCTCTGCCGCCGAGGTCGGCCTCGACGACGCCCGCGTCATCGCCCGCTACGCCCGCGAGCTGCCGTTCGTCGATAGCCTGCACGTCGTCGGCTACTCGCTCGGCGGACTCATCGCGACCGCGCTCACGGGTGATGACCCCGAAGCGATCGAGTCACTCGTGCTGCTGGCGCCCGCGCCACCGTACGGCATCCGCCTGCCCGTGTGGGATGCCGCCGCAGAGTTCGCCGGCGACGTGACCATCGTGCAGGGCGAGTCTGATGAGCTCGTCCCGGTCTCCACGGCGCGGGAGTACGAGCGCGCCTTTGATGACGCCGAGCTCATCCTGCTGCCCCACGAGAATCACGCGTTCACCTGGGGCACCGACGTGGCGTCGATCACCGTGGATGCCCTCCTGCAGTCGATCAGAGCTGAGGCGATGCCTCTCGACGTCGGCGAGTCGCTCCCAAGGCGCTGACGGCACCGATGGCCATCAACGCGAGTGCTCCGAGCGCCATCGTCAGTAGTGCGTCGTTGGCGCCCGTGTCGGCAAGCTCTTCTTGAGGTTGTTCCTCGGCCGCGACGGCTCCGAAGCTCAAGCCCTCTTCGGCGTTGTAGGTGGCGTCGAAGAACGCCGCCTTGGCGTCGCCCGCCGCGGCGGGTGCGAGGTCGGAGAGGTCGATGTCGGCCACGTCGTCAGCACTGCGTGCCGCCGAGAGCGCGTCAAGCGTGCTTGCGCCACCCAGGTCGGCGTTGGCGAACACGAGCCGCAGGCGCATTGCCGCATCGGGCAGTGGCGCAGGCGCGGCGTTACTCGTCACGACGAAGTTCATCGAACCAGTGAGAGTGATGGGGCTCGTGATCTGGAAGGTGCCGACGGTGGTCGCGTCGCGACGGAACTCTTGAAACCACAGTTGCGAGAAGGTGTCGTCAGGAACATCGGCGACGTCGAGCACGAGGGCCGCTTCGGCGAGCCTCGTGGGCACGAATCCGTCGAACACGGCAGCCGCATCGGCGTCGAACCTCAGGGTTCCGGTCGTGACGCCGTCGACCGTGGACTGCGAGGTGATGACGAAGGGGCCCAGGCGCACGTTGCCAGGGTTGAGTGGCGAGGCGAGCAGCAAGTCGGGCGCGAGGTCGGGGTTCGACGACAGTGTCTCGACCTCGCCTGATTCGAAGTCGCTGTCGCACATGACCGCGACGAACACCGGCGCGATCTCGCCGATCGCCGTGCCGTCCTGCGTCGAGAAATAGGTGGCTCGGCCATCGATCAGGTCATCGATGTTGCCCGTGAAGGTCGCGTCGAGCATGCCTGAGGTCGAGGTGCTCGACCAACCCCCATCAGTAGCGGGGTCGAGTCGCAGGAGGTATGCCGTGTTGTCTGAGTCACCCACGCGGGTTTGTGAGAATGCATAGGCACCCGTTGCAGCCGCTTCGGGCACGTTCTCAAGCGAATAGCCATGCGTGAAGACGACGGCGAGGTCATCGGGACCCTGGTAACGGATGCTCAGCACCTCGCCCGAGGCATCCTGCGAGGTTGTCAGCGTGACAGGGGCACCATCGGGCTCACACGTCGAGGTGGAGCCCGGGTTGAGAACAACCAACTCGCCGCAGCCGGCGAGTGCCGCCGTGAGCGCGAGAGTGCCCGCCGCAGCGAGCAGGGTACGAGAACGGCGGCGTGCAGTCGTCATGGGGGAGGGGTGCCTTCAAGGGGAGTGGAAAGACGGGGAGCGGGTAAATCTACGCTCAGAGTACTCGGGAAACGACGACGGGGACCCCGCTGGTGCGGGGCCCCCGAGCGTGGTAGAGAGCGTCAGTCGAGGATGCTCGAGAGCGATCCCGTGATGTCGCCCACGAGTCCGTCGACGTCGACCGAGTTGGTCACGTCGCCGACGATGTCGTTCACGTCGACGACGTCGCTGATGCCGCCGGTGATGTCACCCACCTCAACCGAGTTTCCTGATCCGATGGGAGCGTTGACCTCGTTGCCCGAGCCGACGGCGTTGCCGTTGCCGATGCCGCCGAGGTCGACATCGCCCACCTCGGGTGCGATCGGTGCGACGAGGTCGCCACCGAGGTCGCCGATGCTCGTGTCGCCACCGGTGATGTCGCCACCGTTAACGTCGCCGCCGTCGATCGAGCCGCCGAGCAGGTCGCCGAAGACGAGGTTGCTCGTGATGCGCTCAATGAGCTCAGCGGTGGCCGTGGCGTCGCCGGCGTAGCCGCGAACGTCAGTGCTCGTGCTGTCGTCGGCCATCGCGGGCGCCGAAGCACCGATCGCCAGCAGCGCGGCTGCACCGAAGGCGGTCGCCCCCGCGGCAGCCTTCGAGGTACGGGTCGAGTTCTTGGTGAAAGCGTTCATGGTGTCACCGTTCCTTCATCGTTCATGCCCGGTCCCGACCGCTTGTCGGCCGGATCCCCCCGGGGCACATGGGGCATCCGGAGCCCAGCGGGCATCGGTTGGGGGGTCATAGCCGTGACCCCCGTTTGGGGGGCACATCGGCGCGACTTCCTGTGACTTCCTGAGTGCGTTCTGCCCCGGTATCTCGGGGCGGGAGCGAGCGCGCATTGCCGTCCCTCCGTGTTTGCTGGATGCGCTGGATGCTCACTCGTGCTAACCGCCGCCACACCCCCACCGCCAGCGCTACGCTGACTCGGTGACCCACGATTCCGCCGCCCTCACCCTCTCTGACGAGGTTGCCGAGTCGCTCGAGACGGGCCGCCCCGTCGTCGCGCTCGAGTCGACGATCATCAGCCACGGACTGCCCCGGCCCCGCAATCTGCAGGCGGCCCGCGAGTTCGAAGCGATCTTGCGCGAGCAGGGCGTCACTCCTGCCACCGTTGCCGTACTCGACGGAGTCGCCCGCATCGGTCTCGATGACGAAGGCGTGCGACGCATCGCCGAGGAGGACTTGGCGAAGGCGAGCGTGCGCGACCTGCCCATTCTCGCGGCGCGCGGAGCGAGTGGCGCGACGACCGTTGCGGCGACGGCGCACCTTGCCGCGAAAGCGGGCATCCGCGTCTTCGCGACGGGTGGCCTCGGCGGTGTGCACCGCGGAGCGAGCGAGACCTTCGATGAGTCGGCCGATCTCACGACGCTCGCCGTCACGCCCATCACCGTGGTCTCGGCCGGGGTCAAGAGTGTTCTCGACATCGCGGCAACGCTCGAGCGGCTCGAAACGTGGTCGGTGCCGGTGATCGGGCTCGGCACGACGATCTTTCCGAGCTTCTGGCTGCGCGAGAGCGAGTTCACGCTCGACTGGGCTGTCGACACCGCCGAGCAGGTCGCCGACGTCATGGCCGCGCACGATGCCCTCGGCCACCGCCAGGGCATCGTCGTCGCGAACCCGATTCCAGCCGACCAAGCCTGGGACCGCGCGGAGCACGATGCGGTGCTGCAGACGGCGTTCGCCGAAGCCGAGCAGCACGGCATTCGCGGCAAAGCTGTCACCCCCTTTCTGCTGGGCCGCATCGTCGAGTTGTCGGGCGGGCGCAGCCTCGAGGTGAATCTCGACCTCGCACGCAACAACGTTCGCGTCGCGGGCCGCATCGCGACCGCCTGGTCCACTCGCTCGGCGAGCTGAGCGACCGCGTGATGTCAGGCACGCGCGTCATCGTCGTCGGTGACGTCATCGACGACGTTATCGTCGTGCCGCACACCGCGATCAGGCCCGACACCGACACGAGAGCGACCATCACGCGGCACCCTGGCGGCTCAGCCGGCAACACGGCCGCGTGGCTCGGCAGCCTCGGCGCAGCAGTCGATTTTGTCGGCTGCGTCGGGCGAGGTGACGTCGATCGTCACGGCGACGTGCTGCGTGGCCACGGCGTCGCGCCGCACCTCAGCGAGCATCCATCGTTGTCGACGGGCGCAATCGTCATCATCGTCGATGGTGACGTGCGCACGATGCTCACCGACCGCGGCGCGAATGCCGGTCTTGACACGGCCGTCATCTCGTCGGGCATGCTCGCTGACGCCGGAGTGCTGCACCTCAGCGGCTACAGCCTCGTCGATGCCCTCAGCCCCGCCGCCCTCGTCGCGCTGTCGTCGCGCGCGCACGATGCGGGCACCCGAGTGACGCTCGACCCCGGCTCGACGGGTTTCATCGCCGACCTCGGCGTCGATCTCGTGCGGAGCGCTCTCGCCGGCGTTGACGTACTGCTGCCGAACCTCGATGAAGCGCTGCTGCTGTCGGGCGAGAGCTCGGCGGCTCGCGCCGCTGAATCGCTGCTCGAGTTGTGCCCCGCTGTCGTCATGACCGGCGGCTCAGGGGCCGTCCTGGTCGCCGAGCGGGGGCAGCCGCTCGTCGAGGTGCCGGTGCGCGCGCAGACCGCCGTCGACCCGACGGGTGCCGGTGACGCGTTCTCGGCGGGATTCATCGCGGCGTTGCTCGACGGAGCCAGCCTGACGCTCGCGGCAGCCGCCGGAGTCGACGCCGCGGCGGTCGCGATCAGTCAACCGGGGGGACGACCTCCCGGCGGCGCGACACCACCGCTCCCGCACTCGCGATGATCACGGCGGCGATGGCCGCGAGCTGCAGTGCGCTGAGCGCCTGACCCAGCACGAGCAGCCCGGCAAGCGCCGCCACGGCCGGTCCGAGGCTCGACAGCACTCCGAAGATGCGCTGGGGCATGCGCCGCAGCGCGAGAAACTCGAGCGCGTAGGGCAGCGCCGAGGTGAGCACGGCGATGCCGGCGAACTGGGCGAGCACGATCGGGTCGATCGCGATCGCGGTCACCGCTGGCACGGCGCCGAAGGGCAGCATGATGAGCGCGCCGACCGCCATCGCCACCGCGAGGGCGTCGACGCCGCGTGCCGAACCGGTGTCACGAGCGACCCCTGCCGTTCCGAGTCGCGCGCTCGCGACGATGTAGAGAGCCCAGAACACCGCTGCACCAGCCGCAAAAACCATGCCCAGCACGTCGAGAGAGCCGGTGTCGCCGAGGCCGAGCAGTGCGACTCCCAGGCCGGCGAGTGCCACCCACAGCAGATCGAGGGCGCGGCGTGTGCCGGCAATCGCGACGGCGAGAGGGCCGAGCAACTCGATCGTGACGGCGACTCCCAACGGAATGCGGTCGATCGCCAGGTAGATGAGCGCATTCATGCCGGCGAGGGCGAGCCCGAGCGCGAGTGCTCCGAGCCACGTGCGTCGGTGCCACTGCCGCACGCGCGGCCGCAGCACGGCGAGCAGCAGCAGTGCCGCGAGGCTCAGTCGCAGCGCGGCAGCGCCGAGGGGACCCACGCTGTCGAAGAGCGAGCCCGCGAGCGCGTTGCCGAACTGCACCGACACGATGGCCACGATGACAAGCAGCACGGGAGCGGGCACGAGTGCCAGCATGCCACGGCGTGAGAGCGGCATCCCGCGCCCGAGCGGTCGATGGATGCTCGCTGCGCCCCGCGCACACGACGAAGCCCCGCGACCCACCCGAGGGGTCGCGGGGCTCTGTCGTCAGTGCTCGCTCAACCGAAGCCGGCTCAGCTGAGCACTATCGACCACGGCTCAGTCGTTGCTGGCCGGGCTCTGGGGCGACTGCGGCGACGCCGGGCTCGCGGGCGAGGCCGGGCTGGCCGGGCTCGGAGGAGTCTGGGGCGACTGCGGCGACGCCGGGCTCGCGGGCGAGACGGGGCTCACGGGCGACTGTGCCGACACCGGGCTCACGGGCGACGGAGTGCTCGTGGGGCTGGGGGTCAGGGGCGAGGCGCTCGTCGTGGGCGACGGCGTCACGATGCTGTCGCTCTGTACGTCGAACGCGATGTCGGGCGTGCCCTTGACGTCGTCGGTCGAGGTGAGGTTGATGCCGGGCAGTTGCACTCCGGTCGCTCCCGCGACGAGGGGGAGGGCGTTGGCCGTGGTGACGGCTCCAGCCGCGACCACGCCGAGGCTGAGGGCCGAAGCGGCGCCGATGGCAACCCAGTTCTTGGCGTCCATGTTGGTGTGTCCTTTCCGAGCTTTCGAAAACCCGGTCGGGCCTTCGCGATGACTCAAGATTGATGCGTGCGCATGAGATGACAAGGAGGACCCCATGAGAGGCCTCTCATCTTTCTGGGAATGCCCCCATGTTCACTTGGCGGCCTTGACGACGTCGTACGCCGCGAGCGCTTGCGCGCGCGACTCGCGCAGATCGACGATGGGCGAGGGGTACTCGGCCGTCTCGACTTCGGGCACCCAGCGCCGCACATACTCGCCATCCGCGTCGAACTTCTCCGCCTGCAGCACCGGGTTGAAGACTCTGAAGTAGGGGGCCGCGTCGGCTCCCGAGCCGGCAACCCACTGCCAGCTCGCGGGGTTGTTCGCTTCATCGGCATCGACGAGGGTGTCCCAGAACCACGCTTCACCCACGCGCCAGTCGATGAGCAGGTTCTTGGTGAGCATCGAAGCGACGATCATGCGCACGCGATTGT